>CAJXOS010000122.1 GCA_913057725.1 uncultured Lewinella sp. | reverse complement strand
ATTTGGTGTTGGGGCATGCCGCCTTCGGCGGGCACTGACGATTCCGCAAACAGCGGAATATCAGGATGCTGATATCGAATTACGATTCGATCGTCAGAACCCACCCTCTCCAAGGCCGGGACATGACCATTTCCAAACCCTTGGAAACAGCATGGGATACACACCCTTAGTAATGACAATTCATTACTAAGGCCATCTTTATCCTATGTGAGTAGAAAAACGAGGGAAATAGTACGCTGATAAGTTTCGCCAATTGAGCGCCGCCTTGGCGAAGGAATTGTGAAACGCTGATTGCTTGCTTTTCTATGTATTCGATGTAAGGGTTTAATTGATTCCAAAAACTTCCCCTATTTTTCGTTCGCCTAACACGTGGCCCAGTGAAGCAACGACCAAATAAGCCGATACCATTTAAGATTCAAAAATCTGAACAGCATGCGCTGCTGGTACAGGTGGAAGGGGGAGCTCATTTCTATGATCAGCTTCACTATCATCCTGAGTTTCAGATTACAGCTATTGAGCAGGGCAACGGTATTTTCTACGCGGGGAATAGTATGACCTCCTTTTCTCCAGGTACCGTTTTGGTTATTGGTTCTGGAGTGCCTCATTTACTCAAGAATGCTCCTGTTTTTTATACTGCTGATTCGCCGGGGATAAATGGGGTTTCACTCTTTTTTGATCACCTCTCTTTCGGACATCGATTCTTTGAAATTGAAGAGTTGGCTGGTATCAAAAGCGTATTGCAGGCGGCAGCTAGCGTGTTTAAGGTAGATGATCTAGTGGAGGGGCATCTACTACGGCAGATCCTAAGTACACCCAATCACAAACAAGAGGACCTGGTCATTGCCTTTCTCCAAATCTTATCTTCGATTCGAAAGGCCGATAAAGTATTGCTTAATCAGATTGATTATGCTCCCCGCCTTAATGAATCGGAGAGTGGTCGCCTGAACGCGGTATTGCATCATACCTTTCAGCATTATCAGGATGAAATTCGTCTAGAGGAGATTGCGCAGGTAGCGCACTTAAGTCGTTCGCAGTTTAGCTCTTTCTTCAAGAAGCATACGAACAAATCCTACATTGAATTCCTCAATGAGCTTCGTATTGAGGAGGCATGTGTTCTATTGCAGAAACGAACCTACACTATCGAGCAGGTCTGTTATGAGGTAGGATTTAAGAACGTTTCCAACTTCATCCGTCAATTCAAAAAACGTAAGACATTGACACCATCGGCTTATCGCAAGTCTTGGTCAAGCTAATACCTTAAAAAGGTCCGAAACGATCAGGTGTAAAGAGAGTCGCATCGATGCTCGGTTTTGTCTCTGATAATATCTGACTAATCAGTTTTCCGGTAGCGGGCCCCAGGCTCAATCCCATCATTCCATGGCCGGTAGCCAAACTCAGATTTCGCCATTTTTGAGAACGTCCAATATATGGAAGGCCATCTGGCGTACACGGGCGGAAGCCTTGCCAAACTGGCGTTTTTTCAGTAGCAGAAGTATTTAGATTGCCATAATACCGAGGCAGACTATCTAGTATTCCTTTGACGCGTCGTGTATTGATACCATTTTCAGCGGGCCCTAGTTCTAAGGTGCCTCCGATCCGTAGTTGTCCTGCCATAGGGGTGATGGCTACTTTGGCTTCGGCCAAGATGGTCGGAATTCTTGGTGTGGCTTCTGGCGCATCCAGTGTGATGCTGTAGCCTTTACCTGCCTGCAATAATATCGGAACCTTGAGTTGGCGGAGTAGGTTCTTGCTCCAGCTACCACCGGCAATCAGCACTTGCTCAGTGGGTATGGGGCGGCCCGTACTAGTATGAATATTCTTTATCCTATTTCCATCTGTAGCGAAGCCAGTGACCTCTGTATTGGTCAGGAAAGTTACCCCTTTGGCCCTCAGTGCTGTTTGCATCCGGTGCATAAAAATAGGAGGGGCAAGATGTGCATCTGAGGGGAAATACAATCCGCCCCTCACGTCGAGGGCCATTTCAGGTTCTAGTTCTTGCACAGCTTCCGCGCTGAGTATTTTTGCATCTACGCCTAATTGCTCTGCTTGCTCTGCTATGTCTCGTTCTTCCCGTTCTTGCTTTGCTGTTTTGTAGAGCATCAATAAGCCCTTTTCTTCATAACCAACGCCAGCAAACCCTTCTAGCTTGGAAAAGGCTCGGTAGAGGTGTTTGCTCCAGGAATTGAATTCCAATAGCAGGGGCGCAGAACGAGTCACATGCTTGGGCGTAGCAGAACGATAGAACTGCCACAACCACTTCGCTAAATCCAAACTCAGCCGAGGCTTAATGTAGAATGGGCTATCAGGAAATAAGAGCCATTGCAATCCTTTTTTGATGATGCCGGGTGAAGCCATTGGCACAAAATGACTAGGAACAATCATTCCTGCGTTGCCAAAAGAGGTACCCTCGTCCAGGGAAGTTCGGTCTACCACCGTAACGGCGAATCCTGCTTCCTGCAAGTACCAAGCTGCGGAGAGGCCAATGATTCCGCCACCAATAATATGAAGACGCTCCTGACTCATATCACCTGAAAACCGTAAGCATAAGGATCATCCTCAGCGTCAATGATAATGTTGTTATAGCCAGTGATTTTGGCCCAGCCCTCAATGCCAGGGATAATGGCGGTATAATCACCCACCTTGGTCGTAGCCTCAACTGTACCAATGAAGGTGGAGCCAATGTAGCTTTCATGAACAAAGCGATCACCGGTCTTGAGTACGCCCTTGGCGTGTAATTGGGCCATCCTTGCCGATGTACCCGTACCACAAGGCGATCGATCAATGGCTTTGTCACCGTAAAAGACGGCATTACGTCCATCTGCCTCTGCGGATAGAGTAGCTCCCGTCCATAGGATATGGCTTAGGCCGGAAATCCGCTCTTGGGTAGGATGTTGGAAATGGTACTGTTCATTCAGCCGCTGGCGAATAACCCGACTCCAACTCACGAGCTGATCAGCAGTGAAATGCTGGATGCCACTGAAGTTTGTTTGCGGATCAACTATTGCGTAGAAATTGCCACCATAGGAGACATCCACTGTTAATCGGCCTAAGTCGGGGCATTCCACCTCCAAGTCAGTGGCGTACAAAAAGGAGGGCACATTGATCAGCTTTACCGCTTTTACTTTTCTGCCCTCCATTTGATAGCTGACTTCCACCAAGCCTGCCGGTGTCTCCAGGCGCAACTGCCCGGGGATTTTTGGTATCACTAAGCCTTCTTCTAGCATGATCGTCACCGTGCCAATGGTGCCATGCCCACACATGGGCAGGCAACCACTGGTTTCGATGAATAGGACGCCAACATCATTGTTGGAATCCGAAGGCGGAAATAAGATAGAACCGGACATCATATCATGCCCACGGGGTTCAAACATTAGACCTTTGCGAATCCAATCGTATTCGGAGAGAAAATGCTGTCTTTTCTCCATCATGTTTTCACCTTGCAGTTGTGGTCCACCACCTGCCACTAGTCGGACGGGGTTGCCGCAGGTGTGTGCATCTACGCAGAAGAAGGTCTTTCTCATGGGCACTGCATTTGACCATTTACCTTTCGGCAAATCCCGAGTGGGTTAGTGTCTTGCAACTCAGCCGGCAACAAGAACTGTGGGGCATTCTGATAGCAAACGGGTTGCGCAAAGCGCTTGATTGCATCCGTGCCAACCGAAGTGTAAGCGGCATTCGAACCTGCCGGAAACGGGCCACCATGATGCATCGCAGGGCTAACGGCAACGCCAGTAGGCACACCATTGAAGAGCACCCGGCCAGCCTTAGTCGTAAGAATATCAAGTAGTGACACGGCTTGAGTCAGTTCATCTTCTGTTCCGAAAATAGTAGCGGTCAGTTGACCATTAAGGGCGCCTGCTACCGCCTGGACTTCGTCCTGGTTCTGGCAACAGATCACTAGCGTGAAGGGGCCAAAAACTTCCTCTTGAAGTTTGGGTTGTGCCAGGAAGTCGATAGCACTGACTTTTGCGAACGACGGTTGCCCTAGCCAATCATCTTCATCAGACATTTGTTGATGACCAAGACTAACGCCTTCGGTATGGAGACACGTTTGGCGATGCTCCTCATAGCTGCGGTGAATTCCTTCATTGAGCATAGTAGCGGGCTCAAGGTCCGCAAAAGCAGCCTGTAAATGATGAAGGAAAGCTTCGCTAGCAGCTGATTCTTCCAAGACAATCAAGCCCGGGTTGGTGCAAAATTGGCCGGCTCCAAGATTGACGGAACCGGCGATGGTAATTGCTAGGGCTGAGGCCTCAGATGTTAACTTTTGAGGCAGGATAAAGACAGGATTATTGCTACCCATCTCTGCGTACACGGGAATAGGACAAGGTCTTTGATTGGCAAGGTCCATCAAATGCCGGCCTACGTTCAAGGATCCCGTAAATCCTACCGCTTGTATTAGTGGATGTTGCACCAATGCTTCACCCACAGTTTTTGCTCCATGCAGGGATGAAAAGATACCCGGATGAAGCCCTCGTTTTTCCAATGCTTTTTGAATGGCTTGGACTACAAGGTCATTGGTGCCTGGATGAGAGGGATGTGCTTTGACAACCACTGGACAACCAGCAGCTAGTGCTGAAGCAGTATCCCCTCCCGCCGTAGAAAATGCCAAGGGAAAATTACTAGCTCCAAAAACCGCCACAACACCTCTTGCGTGCAGCATCTTTCGAAGATCAACGGCTGGCTGGTGGCCTGCATCGGCTAGGTCAATCGTAGCTTCTGTCCAATGGCCTTCTTCTGTAAGTTGAGCGAATGCGCGTAACTGGTTGCACGTCCGATTGCGCTCTCCTTCCAGACGAGCTTGCGGTAAGCCCGATTCTTCCATAGCCCGCTTAATCAACTGATCTCCCAACGCCTCAATCTCTCTAGCGATTTGCCGCAGTAGGTTAGCGCGTTCTAGCCCGGTGCTTTTGCGAAAAGACTGCCAGGCTTCATGAGCTTGCTCTACTGCTTGATTGACTTCGATTAAGCTCGCTCGATTGAACAACCCTGGAATGGGCTGGCGCGTTGCTGGATTGATAGCCTGAAAGGTCTCCGTATTCACTGCTGAACTAGCGTCAGTTACGTGATTCCCCGTTGAGATCATACGGTTGCTGCTTTTAAGGTGGTGATTTTTGGAAGTGTAGGGCGCTGGGCGAGGCCAGTCTGTAGAATATTAAGTACGCGCTCCCGTTCTGCTCCACTGAGCATTTGTCGGGGTGGGCGAACGTACTCCGTACCAATACCATTCAAGACTTCTGCCAGTTTGATGTTTTGTACCAATTGAGGGTTGATGTCTAGTTCTAGTATGGGTAAGAACCAACGGTAGATGACTCTAGCTTCCTCTATGCGTCCGGCTTTGATCAGTCGGTAAATCGCTACCGTCTCATGAGGAAACGCATCTACTAGTCCGGCCACCCAACCGTCGGCTCCCATGACCAATTCCTCCATGGCCAATGTGTCTACACCACAAAGAATCTTAAAGCGATTGCCAAAGCGGTTTTTGAGTCGGGTTACGTTTGAGATATCGCGTGTACTCTCTTTTACGGCTTGAATGTTTTGTACTGGAGCAAGCGCATCGAATACGGTCGCTGTAATTTCTGTCTTGTAATCCACCGGATTATTGTACAACATAATCGGAAGCTGTGTTGCTTCTGCAATCGTAGTGAAGTAGTTGATCAGTTCACCTTCGGTTGGCTTGTACATCATCGGAGGGAGTAGCATGAGGCCGTGTGCTCCAATGGCTTCGGCTGCATGTGCCAGTTTAATAGCATCAGCTGTACTGCCTTCCGCAATATTGAGCAGCACGTCCACTTCCTGGCCTACGGCTTTTAAGGCTGCTTTAGTTAGGGTGAGCCTTTCCTCATGTGATAGGGTGCTGCTCTCTCCCAAAGAGCCACCAATGATGATACCATCTACACCAGCTTCCACCTGAACCTCAATATTGTGCAAGAATGCAGGGATATCCAATTGGCCATCCGCTGTGAATTTTGTTGTTAGAGCCGGATAAACTCCTTCCCATTTCACAATTCTCATACTTTCTTTTTGCCAGCAAATTTGGTGGTGTTACGAGTAATGGATTTGTACGATCGAATGGATTGTTTGTACTATTGTCCGGAACTTGCCTTCTACTCAGAATCAAGCTTAGTTTCTATATCGCGTAAATTCATTGATATAAACCGTGTCGAAAAACTCATGCTGACCCTGTATGCCATCGCGGTAGATAGATTTGTGTAGGACGACAAAATTGGAGTCCGCCCAAACGAAGTCATAATCATAATTGGGAGGGAATGTCTTTTCAAAGAACCCATTGACTTCCGGATCAAAGAGGAGCAACTTCCGCAACAAGTAGCCTGGGGTACGATCTTTAAGGGGTATTATAGTAGGATTCTCTACGGTATGCATGGATCGACTCGCTATGTACTTGGGGTCAAAGTCGAGCTGGTGCAAGATGGTATTCGCGCCAAGTTGATGCACTTCATAACCGTTGAGCAGGTAACCATTCTGGTACCCACTTCTTTTGAAAGTTAGTAGACTACGATCGGTATCGAGATAGGGGTCAGTAAGAGCATACTCTGGACTTTGATACTGATATATGACTTCCCCCAGGTGATTGATGACTTGCAGCATACCCTCTAGGTGTATTTGATGGGGAGGTTTGGCTTCGTTATCACTTCCATGCAAGGCGAGGTAATAGGTCACTATAGCGAAGCTGTCCTTGAAAATCTTATGATTACAGAAACTTCCGGCCGTAGTGAAACGATAATCCTGAAAACGTGCAGGCAAGCCGTTTGGCAGAGCTTGGTGAACGGTTTGATAATTCTGTTCATTTAGGTAGAAACTAATGTGGCCGCCCTCTAGCCATTCAAGGTAATTATCTGGCAGTGTATTCGGAGAGTTAGTCCAGTCACGGAGGGGGAGCTGAACGCTGAAGTAAGGGTTGTTTTCGGTAAATACGTAGGGACGTGCTATGGTCTGTCTGCTACATTGAAAATTGAGATGAGTGATGGTCCTGCTGTCCCTTAGGTTAGGATCTGTAGAAGCAATGATTTTACAATCAACCATGGGCGTGTCAACTACAGTGACTACTTCGGGCAGAGGAGGGGTAGGCGGTTCTTCCGGTGCATTACAGGCACTGGATAGGATAACCGTTACTGCGACAGAACAAGCAAGAAGAGGTAGCCTTGTGCGTTTCATGAGCGTAGTTTTCTTCAAAATAGGAGCAGACTTAGAACAGGCCAACAGGAGATGATTATGTGGAGGTGGAGGGTGAGTATTTGTCAGAAGAATGGAATATGATGATCGTTCCTTCGAAAAACTTCCACTTAAGCTCAACAATCTCTAGGCTACGACTGTACTTAAGTCGGGTTTGCAATCGCCTCACACTATTTCTCACACGCCCCTTTTCGCACTCCTTAATCTCGAGCACTTTAATGCAGTACCGTTATAACCCCGACCTCCCCTTTATCCGAGACGATTGGCAAGGAAACCCCTTCAAGGATGGTGCTTACCAATACCTGCAAGATCCTTTCTTCCCAGAGTGGAAGACAATCTTCAAGATGGTAACTACCCCAAATCCGCAACGACGAGAAAAGAAAGCCGACCGATGGCGTATTCCGGTGAGACGGAGCACAGAGTGGATGAATGAACGAGAGCGTGACTTCATCGTTTGGCTAGGCCATGCAACCTTCGTGATTCAATTTGGAGGTGTACGCTACATCACGGACCCGGTTCTGCACAGTATGCCAATGGTGCCAAGGATTGTCTTTCCGCCCTATCCCGCTACCGAGATTACCAATATTGACTACATCCTCATTTCACATGATCACCGCGATCATTGTGATAAAAAGACCATTAAAGAACTCCTGCAGGTTAACCCCAAAGCAAAAATTTTGACTGCCCTCGGAATGGACCGGACGGTGCGTTCTTGGATTAAGGATACCCCCATGCAAATGGCAGGTTGGTACCAACAATTTGATACACCTTCCGATGAGCCGCAGCTGACCTTTCTGCCTACTCGCCACTGGAGCCGCCGAGGCCTTCACGACTTTAATCGGGTACTCTGGGGAGCATTCCTGTTCGAATATCAGGGGACGCGTCACTACTTTGGTGGCGATAGTGCCTATCAATGGCATTTTGCAGATACCGGAGCTCGTTTTCCTGGTATCGATGTGGCTATGCTGGCGATCGGCGCCTATGCCCCGGACTATATGATGCAAGGCGCACACATGAATCCTGAGGAGGCAGTTACCGCCTGGCAAGAATTAGGAGCTAACCGCATGGTACCAATGCACTATGGTACCTATGATCTGAGCAACGAACCCATTAGTGAACCCCTGCACCGAGTCAGAGCTGCAGCGGCCAATCAAGGACGTGGAGAAGACCTGATGCTTTCTGCAATCAATCAGGTATTGTATCTCTAGCATTCCACTATTGTCACTGGCACGATGTACACAAGTTTAGAACTGTTTATCATTAAGCCTGAGTCTCTTTATGATAGTCTACAGCCGTGGCTGACCTCATGAAAGATTAACGGCTTGATTGGCAGGGTTTTGTCTGTGACGAATTTCTCGTAAATTCATTGTTGGAATTGTCCTGAGAGAACACACACAAACCGCTCCGAATGGATGCTAAGATCGCTGAAGTGACCAAAGCTTTCGATGACTTCTGGTCGATATGGGCCCTGCGTAGAAACAAGGCCCAAACATTAGATGATATCTTACCTTACTTTGATCCTCGCATTACGGCAATCGGAACGGGTGAACACGAAAAAGGACGAAGCTATGAAGAGGTCATTCAGAATTTTCGGGATGATTTCAACGAATTGCACACTCCCATTCTAGTCGATTTTTTTCGGAAAGAAACCAAATTACTGGCGCCCACAGCAGGTCTTGTTGAGGCAGAATGTATGTTGGAAATTCCCGTTGCGGAAGGAACACCCGTAAAATTTCACCTTCGGCTTTCAACGATCTTTACCCTAGTAGAGGGGCGGTGGAAAATGATCCATAATCATGTGTCCATACCATCAGATGGCCAGAATATTGGTGAATCCTATCCCATTGATAAACTGAAGGCCAAGAATGATCGTCTACAACGCTTAGTGCAAGACCGCACCAAGGAACTCGAAGAGCGAACCCACCAATTGCGGAAGGAGAAAGATCGTACGGTACGCCTGTTGCATAATATATTGCCCAAAGTTGTTGCCACAGAGTTGATCAATACCGGTAAAGTAAAACCACGTAGTGCTGATAACGTCAGCGTTCTGTTCTCTGATTTTGTTGGCTTTACTAAAGTGGCTTCCGCCATCTCACCGGATCAACTTTTGAACGAACTCAATGAAGTCTTTTTCCAGTTTGATAGAATCATTAAAGCGGAGAGTCTAGAAAAGATCAAGACGATCGGAGATGCATACATGGCGGTATGCGGCTTGCCGGAGGAGAACAATGAGCACGCTTTCGCCTGCATTCGTACGGCGCAAAAAATGCTGCGTTTTCTGGAGCAACGAAATACTCGGAATGCCATTCAATGGAATATGCGAGTTGGCGTGCACTCCGGAGAAGTAATTGCGGGCGTGGTGGGCAAGCATAAGTTTACCTACGACCTCTGGGGGCATACGGTCAATGTTGCGAGCCGTCTGGAAGGTGCCGGGCAGGCAGGGCGGATCAATATCTCGGATCAAACCTACTGCTTAATCAAAGATCAGATTCAGTGCCAGCATCGGGGGAAAATTAAGATCAAAGGAGGACAGGAGATCAATATGTATTTTGTGATGTAAGCTTGGCATTATCACCTATCAAATTCGACTTGAAAATGGCGCGCAAATTGGCAAAGATTATCGGCCTGTTGCTGGGGCTGCTTATTGTGGCATTAATTGGCTTTATCTTTCTTAGTGGACCGTCCTTGCCGGCCGCTACAAATGATATACTGGATGAGGTGCTAAGTGAAGAATTACCCTCCTTTGTTACCGGCACATCAGGTACGGTTCAGTCAGATGGCTACGATATTTGGTATGAAGCTCGAGAGTCGTCGCAAGATTCTACCCAAGGGACGTTCCTATTGTTTATGGGTATATCCAATGATGCACTCGGCTGGCCGGAGCCTTTTCTCCAGCAACTCACTGATGGAGGTTATAGGCTTGTTCGATTTGATTATCGAGGAACAGGCATGTCCGACTGGGCCGATGATTGGCAAGAAAAGCCCTATGATCTCTCAAATTTGTCAGCCGATGCTATGGCAATTTTGGATATGCTGGAAATCGAAAAAGTACATGTGCTGGGTGTCTCACTTGGCGGCATGGTGGCTCAGCAATTCAGTCTTCAGTATCCCGCCCGTACTATAAGTTTGATTTCCATGATGTCAACAGGTGATGCCTATGATGGCACTATACCACCTGTTTCTGCCGAGACGGCATTTAGCCTAGTACGGTCATCCCTGAAGTATGGTCTTTTGCCAGGTGAGCGCAATAAAATTAAGGTACATTTAGCAGCACGCATCGTTCTACGCGGTGAGGCCGACTATGAACTCGATATGAAAACGACGGCCCAACAAGTACTCTACAATCACCGGCATCGAAATGGCTATAACCCTCATGCTTCTGCCCAACATCATGAGGCAACACGGCTATCAGGTAGCCGGTATGAGGCATTGCAGTCATCTGCTATTCCAACATTGCTCATTCACGGTAAACAAGATCCCTTCATTCCCGTCGAACATAGCATGAAACTGGACTCATTGATTCCCAATAGCACGGCACTCTTGCTCGACAATATGGGGCACGACCTACCGGAAAGTAAACGCGAAGAAGTGGTGAATGAAATACTAGGTTTTGTGCAGGGCTTAGAAGAGTACTAAAAAGACATTGCTAAAGCATCTGCTCTATACAAACAAGAACAGGCAGTGCACCATCGCACACCACCCGTTTTAGACCAGTATTTAATATCATTATGTTGGCAACCATCAAACCAACTATGTTCCTGAGCGTCCCCTGACGCGAAGAACTAACCAACCTACCTATTTCCACGCTGCGCACTCCGCATCCGGTCTCTATCCGTCTGGTTGATTTTATACACTAAAGTCAAACCATATCGAGGTCCATATCGACGACTACGACGCTCTAGCACATAGTCATCGGTAGTAGCTACTGATTCCCAAACGCGACTGTCCAGTAGGTTGAAGGCGCGGATACTAATGTCGAGCTTGTCTTTGATCAGTGTTTTGCTGAGACCCACCGTCAGATCAGAGGAAGATAGCTGGTTTAACTGTGCTTCGTTTCTTGGAGCAATGTACATATAGGAGGCTTGCACGCGGAGGTTCTTAGGCAAGCGAAGGTTCCCGGCGAAACGCACGCGCCAGGTAGTACCGTCAGCCGTTAAATCTACACCGTTGAAAGAACCGATGTCTTCAAAATGATAATAGTTGAAATCTGTAGTGAACCGCAAGGCAGAGGTAGGTTGATACCGCAGATTCAACTCAAAGCCAGTCTCCTGAAGTTCATCGATGTTGACGGGTTGTAAGACGAAAATATCCTCCTCCATCTGGCTCAAGAATGTCTGTAGTGGTTGTGTACTTCTGCGGTGATAAAGGCCTGGATTGATCGAAAACTTCTCTTGACGCAATGAGTAACTCAACTCAAAGCCGTCCGTGTAAGTCGGGTCCAAGTCAGGATTACCAACCTGTAGTACATTAATGTCACGGATTTCGAAGAAAGGGTACAAGTCCCACAGGAAAGGTCGATTGATCCGGCGGGAATAGCTAGCCTGGATATTACTGCTTTCGCTAAACGGATACGACAAGAAAGCAGATGGAAACCAGTTCAGGTAGTACTTGTTTTGGGTGAATTCACCTTCTACGTCCGCAATTTCAATGCCGGTGTATTCTGCCCGGACTCCCATTTTGTAGTCTAACTTGCCGAGCTTGTTTTCGTATTCCACATAAGCGCCGCTAATTTCCTCGCGGTAGTCAACATCATTGTCAATACCCAGGAAGGTTAGCCACTGATCATCAACCAACGACTCTGCCAGGTACTCATTGGTGACAATGCGATTTTCGAGTTTCCCGCCAAACTGTAGCTTACCGGTTTCACCTAGGGGCAAAGAATAGTCGGTAGACAAAACCCAATCTCTACTGCCCGACATATTGTTGGTGCGGATGTTGGCTGGAACATTATCCGGTAGCGTTTCGGCAAAGGTGTTCAGCTGCCAGTCTTTGTTGCTGTTCCAGAAGTCGTACTGAAAATCCACAACCCATTTGCGACCAGGCTGCTCGTAGGTGCGGGTGTAGTTGGCCTCCAGCTGATTGTAGTCGCGGCGTTCCACTGAGATGCCGTTGCGTAGCAGATCGCTGACGGTTTGCTGCTGGTCTTCCAGCGTGTAATTCAACGCAGTAAAGTCGGTGTCTTTCGTGTCTGCACGGAAGAAGGCCAGGGTGACACTGTTGTTGTCATTCCAATAGTAGTCGCCACCAACGTAGAAGGAACGGCCATCGTCATGGCGATCCTCCACTTCGTTTTTAGTCAGTCGGGTGATTTCGTTGTCGCCGAAGTTGCGTTGGTCGGTGGTGTAAAGGCCATTGTAGTCGGAATAGCGCCAGCGATAATTGGCAAAGAAGTTTAGGCGTTCACTTTTGTACAACAGATTTGGGCGAAGAATATGATTGGCGGGCGTTCCAGTAGTGGCACTCAACTGGGCCTTCAGACCATACTCCTGGTTTTTCTTCAGTACAATGTTGATGATACCTGCGGAACCATTGGCGTCAAAGCTGGCAGAAGGGTTGGTGATAACCTCGATACGCTCAATGTTCTCCCCATCAATTTGATCAATGGCATTGTTCATGGTCAGTCCGGTACGGCGGCCATTGATGAGGATTTGTACTTGGCTATTGCCACGTAAACTTATGGTGCCGTTTGGGTCTACTGCAACCTGTGGGACTTCATTAAGGATGTCCAGCGCATTACTGCCTTGCGCCATTACATCTTTGCCCACGCGGAAAATCTTACGATCCATGCGCAGACTGTATTGGGAACGTTCTCCCGTTACGACAACCTCATCCAATTGAGCTTGACCTGGTTGTAGCTCCACTATATCCAATGTGACATTGGCCTTGTTTTCCTGCAGCACTACGGTCTGCCGGAAAGTTTGGTACCCTAAATACTGCACTTCTACAGTCAGGGTACCTAACGGAATGTCATCGAGTGAAAATTTTCCTTTGTCGTCCGTTATCCCTCCTCCAAGCAGTTCCTCTTCTGCATCGAAGAGGCTAATGCCTGCGTAGGGAATGGGCTGTTGTTGCTCATCAATAATTTTGCCTTTAATGCTACCTGTCGGTGCATTGGCGGTTGATTGAGCTAGGGTGATATTGAATAAGCAGAGCGAAAAAAACAATGCAAAATAGAATTTCATGTCGGGTGGATTTTTTCTGTACTTAAATGCTTTGCTCACAATATTCGCTGATGATGATGAGCTGCTCAAGCATTAGTTTGTGAACTGCTCATAGTGCTTGTCAACCGCCGTTTTGCTGCTATAAATGCCTGTATCTTTGACCTATGAAGTATCACCACTTACTTTTCGTTGCGCTACTCGTTGCTATACTAGCTAGTAGCTGTGAGCCAGCTCGTTTGCGCTACAGCTTTGATTGGGCCGTTGTGCAAATGGCAGATTCGACCCAGTTCAAACTTTCAGCTCTGGAGTATGATGACAGTCATTGGGAGTACGAGAGCGATGTGGATGATGAGAGTGTCTTTTGGGCCAGGATGCGCGTACAGTTACCGCCAGAGGAGCGGACCCGTAAGAACTTCGGTGTACAAGTGGTGGCCACAGCGGCCTATGAGGCTTATTGGGATGGGGTTTATCTGGGAACAAATGGTCAACTAAAGGAAAATGGTTTCCGGGAGGTGCCCGGTTATTATCAGTGGTTTTCCGCAATACCAGATACCTTACTGACGGATGGAGAACACGTTTTGGCTATCCGTGGTACCAAAGGTTATGAGGATCCTGGTTTCCACGCCTACTTCTTCATTGATGAGTACTTTGAGCTCACGCGGGGCCCTTTGCAAGTGAGCAAGTATATGTTTATGCTGGCTGGTGCCTTCTTAATTACGGCCATCTATTTCCTATTCTCCTTCGCAGCTCAGCCCAAGGAATACGCCAATCTGATTTTCGGCGTGATCTGTCTGGCCTTTATGAGCTTACTACTCATGGAATACCTCAAACTATTCTATCAATACCCGTATCCGTTTCAACGTACTCGTTTGGAGATCATTGGTTATTTACACGCAGCTTTGGTTTTGCTCGTGCCGATCTTCTTTATGATCCATTTTAATTTCAAATGGACGGCACCTGCTATCCTGGGTATTGTCTTGGTCATAGCGTACCACGAATACTTCTGTCACGAAAAATTTGATTGGCTGGCGCAACGCTATGCTTTTTTAATGTGGCTCTTTTCCGTACTGTTAGTAGGCTATGCGATGTACGAAAAAAAGGAAGGGGCCATCTGGGTAATGGTGAGCTTGGCATCCGCCTACTTTTTGGTGAAGTTCATGCCCTATATCGACTTTCCGTACATGTCGTCTTATGATGTGAGTGTGTTCCTTTCCTTCATTCTGCTAGCGTTGACCATGCTTTACGTAATGAGCTTGAAACGGAAATCGGAGCGCCGTAGTTATGAACTATCATTAGTACGCTCAGAGCGCTTAAAGAACGAGCTACTCAAGAAGAACATCCGCCCCCATTTTATTATGAATACGCTTACGTCCTTAATTGATTGGGTGGAGGAGTCGCCCAAAGAAGGGGTGGCCTTTATTCATGCTTTAGCCGATGAATTCGAACTCCTCAATGAGATCGCTGACTATAAGCAAATTCCGGTAGGGCAGGAGATTCGCCTGTGTAAAAATCATCTGAAGGTTATGGGCTACCGCAAAGAAGTGCAGTACGTATGGGAAGAAGAAGGTGTAGATGTTAATGAAATTATTCCGCCTGCTATTATTCACACGGCAGTGGAAAACGGAGTTACGCATGGCATACCTACGGAAGATGGTACGGTTACTTTCAGATTGTCCTATCAAACCACATCTAGCTATCGAGAATATGCCTTACGCACGATTGCTGGTAAGCGCTCTAATGGCACCTTTGTGCAAAAAGGAGCCTCTAGTGATGGTACCGGTGTACGCTATATAAAATCGCGTTTGCAAGAAAGCTATCAGGATCGCTGGAAATTGATAAATCAGCCGACTAGCGAAGGCTGGGAGACCATTATTAGAATCTATGATATAGCTGTAGATTAGACCAAATGAACATATTAATCATTGAAGACGAAGGTCGGATCGCGCGCCGTATTCAACGAATGCTCACTAGCATTCTAGGCAAAGAAGTAGACCGTATTCACCATTGCGACTCTCTAGTAAGTGGGCAAACCTATATTCGTGAACATGCGATAGACCTGCTCTTTTTGGATCTTAACTTAAACGGAGAGGATGGCTTTCAGGTATTGGAGCAAGTTGTAGCTGAACCCTTTCATACCATCATCGTTTCGGCCTACCGCGATCAGGCTATTCGTGCTTTTGAATACGGCGTTTTAGACTTTGTACCTAAGCCCTTTTCGGAGGAACGTCTGGCGCAAGCTTGTCAGCGCTTACGTGAAAGGAACGCTGCTGGGCATGGCCTGCGCTATCTCGCCATCAAGAAAAAAGGTCGTCGCACATTGGTTCCTGTGGAGGAGGTCTGTTACGTGCAAGGAGCAGGGGTGTATACGGAGCTGCACCTCAAGGATGGTACTACTGCCATCCACAACAAGACCCTCGAACAGCTCCAGCAACTCTTGCCTAGTCACTTTGAGCGTATCCACAAATCATACCTGGCTTGTATGGAAGAGGCCAAAGAAATCGTTATAGAGCCTGGAAGTAAATATAGCCTCCGCCTACACAATGAAGAATTGCTTCCTATTGGCCGCACCCGTTACAAAGAGGTCAAAGCGAAGTGGTTCGGCTAAAACTATCTCCTAAAAACCACAATAATGCGCAAGCTAAGTATCCTGATTCTTCTGGCAATCGCCGGCACGTTTATTCTAAGCGCTCAATCTCAAGAAGAACGACTTAAGGCACTTCGCAATGATATTGAATCGGGCACCTATCCAAATATTGATGCCATTATCGTAGAGCACAATGGCAAACAATTGGTAGAAGAGTACTACCACGAGTTCGATTCCAACACCCCACACGATACCCGTTCCTCCTTCAAGTCGATCACCAGTTTATTGACGGGTATTGCAATCGACAAGGGCCTCCTCACACTCGATGACACACTCCTAAGGTTTTTCCCTGAATTGGAAGGGAAACCCCAGGCTTCCATCACTGTCCAGTCTTTATTAGAAATGCGCTCGGGTTTTGACTGTGAAGAATTTTATGGTTCTGGACCCGATTGTGAAAACGATATGTGGGATACGGAAGATTGGGTGGCCTTCTGCCTAAGTAGACCGGTAAAGGATGACCCTGGCATGAATTGGGCATACAGTTCCAATGAGCCGATGATCGTTGGAGAAGTAATCACGCGGGCCAGCGGAATGTCAGTCGTAGATTTTGCCCGTACCTATCTCTTCGAACCACTGGACATTCATTACTACCGTTGGACTCTGAGCCCCAAGGATCAAGGGATGACAGCGGGCTCCTTTTTTATGCTGCCATTGGATATGATGAAGATTATCCGTTTGGTGGACCAAAAAGGGGAGTGGGATGGAAAGCAAATTGTCAGCGAAGTATGGATCGAACGCAGTACCACTTGTGATATTGATATTGACTTCTCGTTCACGCGCTTCTCCAAAATGAGAAATGCACGTTACTTCAGTTCCTACTATGGTTTTTATTGGTACCAGGAGCGAATTGTCTTCGGCGATATTGATACCAAGGTGCTCTTTGCCTCCGGTAATGGTGGCCAGTACATGATGCGACTACCTGAATATGATATGCTAGTCGTATTTACCGGTAGCAACTATGGAAACTGGCGAGGCAAACTGCCTTTCGAAATCCTGATGCGCTACCTCATTCCTTTGGTGGAGGCAAACGCTGTAACCGAAGATTAAGGTGAGATCTATTGAGTGCAGGAGCTGGTCCTGATGATTGAGTACTTTTGTGTGAAGACCATTTCTAAACTTGATGGAAGAATTACTGAGTCTCATTGCGGCACGAACGACGGTGGGCCCCGATCTAGAACAGGCTATTACCGATGCTTTTCAGGTGGAGCAGTTTGCCGAAGGTGATATGTTACTTTCGGAGGATCGCTATTGTCGTAAACTCTACTTCATTCAAAGTGGAATGGCGCGTACCTTCCATTATCACGATGGTAAAGACGTGTCTACCTGGTTTTATGATCGTGGTCATTTTCTCACTTCCTGGTACGGTTTTTTGAAGCAGCAACCTAGTCTGGAGTCTATCGAGGTGGTGGAGGATTTGCAAGCACTGACAATCACATTTGAACGCTACAATCAGCTAGTTGAGGGTCATTTGGATTTTGAACGATTTACCCGTCGGCTAATGGAGGATCAGATCGCTTTTCTGGAATACTTCTATCAAGGCTTCATGTTTCTCTCCGCCAAGGAAAAGTATGATCAGCTCTTGCAGCATTTTCCTGATATCACCTTGCGGGTAAAACTGGGGCATATTGCCTCCTTCCTTGGAATAACCCAGGAGACACTCAGTCGTATTCGTAAGCAACGTTAGATTTGATCTAGATCAAAAATTGAACGATTGTTTGGGTGTACTTTTATTGCAAAACGCATTAATAATGGCGAAGACCAATCAGAAATTTCAATGGAGAACAATAGTAGGGCTGGCATTACTTTACATTGCGATGTGGTACGACTGGCAATGGGCTTGGGGCGTATTATTCCTCGCCTGGGTGATACCTGACCTTTTCTCAGGGGTAACCTATTTCATAGAACCCGTAGATAAGCGCGACTCACCACTCCTGTATTGGATCATTATCATCAGCTGGATATTGATGAGTTTGTATTCCTTCCTCACCTTGTTTTTCCCAGAGTGGACGTACTACGGGTAACTTTTTGATATAGATCAAAACATTAGTCTTGCTATAAGCTCAAATTTGCTGGTGTATCAAATCATCTGACAATGAGAATCCTTAATGCTTTGTTTTTTACTGTCCTCCTGCCTGTACTTCTCACTGCCTGCAATGAAATAAAAGGGGAAGAGATCTGTGGAGTATGGAATGCCACCGGTGACTTTGGCCAAATGCAGATGGAGATCACTCCCTGGGAGGGCGCCTTTTTTGGTTACCTCAAATCTGCAACTGATGCTGATGGAGAAATTATTACTGGCGAGAAGAATGATAGCTTCATGATCCTCGGCGACCTCCGAAGTGTTGGCCCTGATATTTATAGTTTTGGCCAGTTTGCCTGGGGCGACAAGATTGACGAACGCTGTGATGTAGAGGCCCGCTTCGTAACCGATAATCAGCTGCTTTTTCGCTTAGACTGTCTTGGTGAAGTTTCCACCATAAATTGGTACCGAGAGGGCACACCGATTCCTGATGAAAGCAGGACCGAGGAAGTACCATCAATAGATTCTATTCCGGTAGCCGATAATACAAATACAGCAGCATCAACTCAACAGGAGAGCAGCACCAAAGCCGCAAGCCCAGATGTAGATTGGCCGGCCTTAGCTGCAGAGACCTTCTATATTGTGGGTAAACGAGAAGTCGTGGCTTACGCCGACGAAAAGGCAATGGCTAGAGCTGTAGAGCGCTTGTGGAGTGAACTGTACACCAATGATTTTTCTGAGGATCTATCCAATATGGAAGAATCCGGCTTAGTGTACATGACTTACTCCGGTTATGATGAGTCTGCAGGCACAGTAAAACTAACGCTCGGCTATCAGGTACAGCACCTGGCCACGGTGCCAACAGGCTTGCATGGCGTGAAGGTGCCAGCCAATAAGTTTTGGGTCTTTCCCCTATCTTCATCCGACGATGCTGCTGATACCGAAGGCTGGGATTCTTTAGAAGAACTGCTTGCCTATCGTAAAGCTTCCAGCGTCGACTTCGAGGTATATACCTTCGACGAGAACTACGAAATCACTAAGGCCGAACTTTGGATGGCCAGTAATTAAGATTGATGGCGGAATTATCCCACTACCAGAAATTAGAAGGCATGTATTTGCGTGCCAACGTCAATACCATGCTCTTTGATACCACTACGATCCAGATAACGGAGGATAGCGCTGAGATTGGTCTGACCGTCGATGAGAAATACTTTCATGGTCTGGGAGCTATTCATGGTGCGGTCTACTTTAAGTTGCTGGATGACGCTGCCTTTTTTGCGGTGAGTGCTAAGGTGAAGGACAATTTTGTCCTAACCACCTCCTTCAATCTCAATATTGTTCGACCGGTAAATGCCGGAAAGATTAGAGCTGTGGGTAAGGTGAAGTTCCAATCGAGGAGTATGTTCGTAGCGGAGGCAACCGCCTACAACGAAGCCGGCAAGATGATCGCTTTTGGTACTGGGAATTTCGTCAAGAGCAAACAAGCTTTATCACCAGAAATCGGCTATCGCTAGCCAACAATTACAGCTTTACATTATGAGTATTCAGAGCATCTTGAAGCAATTCAAGGGGCACTTCTCCTTTACCTTGTTTTTGGTATTGGCAGAAGCCGTATTAAGCATACTTTACCCCTTATTTATTGGCCTGGCCATTGATGACGCTATTCAGCAGAATTACAAAGGAGCCATCTACTTGGGCGGTCTTGGGATGCTGAGTTTGCTAGTGGGAGGTGGGCGCCGATTTTATGATTCACGCTTCTATGCCCGGGTTTTTCAAAACATGGGAGAGCGTGTGGTTCAGCAAAAGCAGCTTAACCATTCTCAACGTACTGCCCGACTCAATATGCTCCGCGAGATGGTGGAGTTCTTGGAGAACTCGGTGCCCGGTATTGTGAATAGCTTGATTGGGTTAGTAGGTACTTTGATCATTGTGGCGAATTTGAATAGCAAGATATTTCTGGCGTGTCTGACTACGCTTTTCATCGTCTTGCTCATCTATCGCTTGTCTAGAAACAAGACCATCTTGTACAACGAAGGTTACAACAACGAGATGGAACGGCAGGTGGCCATTCTAGATGAAGTGCGCCCCAAAGTAGTGAGCACCCACCTACGTGATCTGATGAAGTGGAATGTCCGCTTATCTGATTTAGAGATGATCAATTTTTCGCTGGTGTGGATCATTATGATCCTGCTACTGGTGTTGTCGATCGGGTGGTCGGTAGCGGAAGGTGTAGTGCAGTACGGCGCTGTCTTCGCGCTGGTGATGTACGTTTTTCAGTATATCGAGAGCTTGGTTAGCTTGCCTTTCTTTTATCAGCAGTGGTTGCGCCTGGCTGAGATTTCTACCCGCTTGTCAGCCATTGATCATGTGGTGGAGACGAATTAGAAGACTGGACTTCCTTATTTGATTACTTTAGTTGCAGTAATTAACCAAAGTACTCCACCACTATCTAGAAATAAGGACCATGAAAAAGCAACTTAATAGAAGAAAGTTTATCCAAAAGACCTCCTTGTCTGGCTTATTAATGGCCGCGGGAGGTTTGTTTACAAGCGCGAGCTCTTCCAGAGCTGAGCGTGCTTCTGGTGGGCAATATATGGGCGGTTTTGCGGCAGCTCCTTTAGAAACAGTTCGCATTGCTTTGATTGGTGTAGGTGCG
>CAJXOS010000121.1 GCA_913057725.1 uncultured Lewinella sp. | reverse complement strand
TGCTTTCTGGTACCACGATTGCTCCTGATCATTTTGCTGTCGCTTATTGGAATCCAGAATTAAAAGAGGGTTGGCTCGATCCCACCAAACTACCAGCACTACCTGCTGACCGCCAATACCAAATTTGGGCCGATGTACACGGCGAGATGATTAGCATAGGTCTGATCCCTAATGGGAATGACGCATTGATTACCATCAATTATTTACCTGAAGCAGAGAGCATAAATATCACTCAAGAAGTGCTCGGCGGGGCAGAACATCCCAATGTTGGCCTCCTCACGGTAAACGGGTTATTGTAAAATGATCATTAACTCTTTTCGAAAATTTCATTTTTTTAGATGCTCTGCTAGCATTTCTGCAAAATTTATTTAACTTAGCCTTCATCCTACTTATCCCTGTTATTCTATAGCAACTGCCCAAATTCTACAAGAACATCATTCTTTGTGGATTTGGCACTCATCCCCAGATTGAAGAACTATTTATTTCGTAATGGATTTGCCCATTATGTGTTTTTGATGTCCCTAATGAACATGTGCGTTTTAAAGAATTGCATTTTTTTACTTGAGAAAACGTACAGTCATGATCGTTCTTTACATTATTTCAGCTGCCTTTTTCCTAGGTGGTGGTTTGATGCTCGCTTCTTATGCTACTCAAACCCGTACGCGAAGTTGGTCTTAGAGCCAACATGGTGTTAACCAGGAAAATCGTCTCCCAGAAACTTACCCACGTTGACTCACTTTATGAAACACTACCTTGAGTCAGCTTTTAGCAACCCCAATCTACTGTATAGCCCAGCTTAAAGTTCATGCCTTCCCCTAATAGGGCATGCAACTAAGAGTATAGTCTATTAATGTAGTATTGGATTGCACAGCTTTGAGAGGATGGTAAAATCAAAATTGATTTGCCATTTCGTAAACGTACCAAAAATGGAAAAAGGGAAGCGAGCTCGTGCTCTACTTCCCTTTTCTGTTTATAGTTTACCCCTACTACTGAGGTTTACAACTAAACTAGTCAAGTTTTAGTACATCCAAGAAGGCTTTCTGCGGTACTTCGATCTTACCAAACTGACGCATCTTCTTTTTACCAGCTTTTTGCTTTTCTAGTAGTTTCCGCTTACGCGTGATATCACCACCATAACATTTAGCAGTAACATCCTTACGAAGTGCAGACAGTGATTCTCGGGCAATAATCTTTGCACCAATGGCTGCTTGGATAGCAATCATAAATTGCTGACGAGGAAGCAGTTCCTTGAGCTTCTTACAAATCTTACGACCGAAAGACTCTGCTTTAGTGCGGTGTACCAATGCAGAAAGAGCGTCAACATTTTCCCCGTTCAACTTGATATCAAGCTTCACTAGATCCGATTCCCGATAATCCAGCGGTTGGTAATCGAAGGAGGCATAACCGCGCGAGATACTCTTGAGACGATCATAGAAGTCAAAAACAATCTCGGCCAGTGGCAACTCAAAACTGAGCTCCACACGCTCCGGCGATAAATAATACTGCTTCTTAAGAATTCCACGCTTTTCAATACATAGATTCATAATACCACCGATGTATTCGGTGTCAGTAATGATCTGTGCTGAAATGTAGGGCTCTTGTACTTTATCCAGAACGGTTGGTTCGGGCAACTCCGTCGGGTTGCGTACATCCAGGCGCTCATCAGGGTTGCGCTTTGTATAAGCATAGTAGCTTACGTTTGGCACCGTCGTAATCACGTCCTGGTTGAATTCTCTTGCTAGACGTTCCTGAATAATCTCAAGGTGCAACATACCCAGGAAGCCACAGCGGAAACCAAAACCAAGTGCCGCCGATGACTCTGGTTCAAAAACCAGGCTGGCGTCATTGAGCTGTAGTTTTTCCAAGCTCTCTCGGAGATCTTCGAAGTCGTCGTTGTCCAAGGGGAAAATGCCGGCGTATACCATAGGTTTTACCTCCTCGAATCCTTGAATTGCTACTCCGGGGTCCTCTACCAGTGTCAAGGTATCACCTACCTTAATTTCACTAGAACGCTTAATACCAGTAATGATATAACCAACATCTCCAGTGGCTAATTTCTTGGTCGGGTGATAGTCTAGCTTAAGAACACCAATTTCGTCTGCGGAATATTCTGCCCCAGTTGCGATAAAACGTACCTTATCGCCCTTCTTGAGCGTACCATTCAGAATTCTGATATTGGCAATTACTCCCCGGAAAGGGTTAAAGATTGAGTCAAAGACTAAGGCCTGCAGTGGCTCCTTTGGATCTCCTTTCGGTGCTGGAATACGATCCACGATAGCAGAAAGAATCTCAGGGACACCTTCTCCTGTCTTTCCACTGGCCAGTAGAATTTCTTCTTCCGAACAACCAATCAAATCGATTACCTGGCCGGCAACTTTCTCGACCATCGCACTAGGCATGTCGATCTTATTCAGAACTGGAATGATCTCCAGATCATGCTCTAGGGCCAGGAAAAGGTTAGAGATGGTTTGTGCTTGTATACCTTGAGTGGCATCGACAATCAATAGTGCGCCTTCACAGGCGGCAATTGAGCGCGATACCTCATAACTAAAGTCCACGTGTCCTGGAGTATCAATCAGATTGAAAATGTACTCCTCACCATCCGTGTGTTTATAATTCATCTGCACGGCATGACTCTTAATGGTAATACCGCGCTCCCGCTCCAAATCCATATCGTCCAGGGTCTGTTCCTTGAGCTGTCGTTCAGTGATCGTCTGCGTTGTTTGTAGCAAGCGATCCGACAAGGTACTTTTACCGTGGTCGATATGAGCAATTACACAAAAATTACGGATTTGCTTCATGCTGCAAAGATAGTCTATTTTGCTTGTTGGAGATCTCTGCTGTAAGTAATTTTTTGGGTATCAAATAGGACAAGTGCTTGATTATTCGTTACAATCTCGAAACCGGTCCATTTCCTACAACTGTTACCCACTGAACTCCAGTATTCATATGAGATATCTCCCGTTCTTTTTACTGTTACTTGCACAGCATTTAACGGCTCAAGTACCTCCAGTGTTTGATTCTTTGCAACCTTATTTTACGAGCACCCTCTTTTTTGACAGTGATGTAGCAATTCTTGATGAAGTAGCGCTTGGAACACTACAAAGTTGTCCGAGCCCAATCGACGAAACCGCACGACTATACCTAACTGGACATACTGATGCTGTCGGTAGCGACGCTTACAACGAAGACTTGGCCCGTCGGAGGGCCGCCAGTGCTCAGCAGATTCTGAGGGAAGCTGGCTGGACTGATAGCATGATGGTTATTCAAACCTTTGGGGAACGTACTCCAGTAGCAACTAATGATATAGAGTCGGGCCGTCGGAAGAACCGAAGAGTGACGCTTGATTTTTATCGTGCTATTCCATTTCGCCTTCTCAATGGCAAAGTTGTTGACAGTGACGATGGGCAACCAATTCCAGAAGCTTTTGTCAGGGTTCATGGTAAGACGATCTCAGACACCCTACAATTAGACAGCTTAGGCCGTTTTTCGGTAGCACTCCCTATCGACACTGTGGTTGGAATTGAAATCTACGCAAAGGGTTTTTTCCTCGACAGCAAGATGTTGAAGATGCGTCCTAAAACAATTCCTGAGTTAAAGGTGGAATTAGCTCCAGCTAAGCCAGGAGCTGTAGCCGATATCGAAGAGTTATTCTTTGTAGGAAACCAAGCCGTTTTGCTACCAAGATCGGAAGCGATACCCGCAAAGATTTTGCGATTTATGCAAATCAACACCCATTTAAAGGTGGAGATCGCAGGACACGTAAACTATCCCAATTTGCCCCCGGTAAAAGAAGACACTTTTGAATGGGACCTCTCTGTCAGGCGAGCAAAGCTCATTTATGACTACCTCATTGAAAACGACGTTCCCGCTGCACATCTTCAATACCGTGGGTATGGCAACCATGAGATGCGCTTCCCTAATGCTAGGTCAGCTCAAGATCAAGAAGCCAACCGTCGTGTGGAAATCCGAGTATTGGGCACTATGCAAGACTAGCGCCCCAGATTAGCAAAGCTTGCAATATCATGGTTCCGTCTAAAGCTCCTGTAAAATAGTAATCATGACGTTGAGCGTGAGAGTAGTAGATAAGTGCACCTGCTGCAAGCGCCGACAAGAACAGTATGGTTGCAACCAATAAAGAGTAGAAGCCCCCTACCCCATTTAATATGATCGCAACCACCATGATAGCTAGTGCAAAGTAAGCGATTCTCTTCGCTCGCTCTACTCCAAACTTACCTGGAAGTGTACTTACCTGCCCAACTTGATCCAGCTGGAGGTCACGAATATCAAAAGGAATAGTGATGGCAAAAACGAAAGCAGCTCGCTCTACAACTAGCCAAAGTACGGCTATGTTCAGCTCGCCACCCCATTGTATAACAGGACCAACAGCAGTTATCCAAGCCCATGAAAAGGCGATTAGAAAGATCTTCAGGTAGGAAAAATCGCGTAATCGGCGTCCTTTAAACAGCGGTAGCACATATGCCAACGCAATCAAACAGGGTACGAGTAAAGTAAGCTGGATCGAGAACTCCAATTGAAAGAAAAACCAAGCTCCTGTAATTGCCGCCAATACGGCGTAGGCAACAATATGATGCTGGTAGTCGCGCATTATGCGAAACCGCCCCGCATACACCGGTTCTTCTTGCAACTGCATGGCCACAAGGCGATGAATGGCATAGATGACCAAGGTGCCAGCGGCTACAAAACCATCCAGCGCCGACCAACGCCAGGTACCAAAATAAAGAAGCTGAGTCTGGGCCTGCATTAACCAGGCGGCTAGGGCAATCCAGAAGTGCCCATAAAGAACCAGATCGACAAATCGTAAGAGCATTTACCAAAGGTAGCGATTGAACCAAGGCTGCTCAACAGAGCTACTAGAAATATTTGAAGCTTTGGCCCGCCTCAATCTTCAAGAGACTCTCATAAATGAGTTGGATTACGCCCTCAACATCCTGCTTGTGAGCCATTTCAACTGTCGTATGCATGTAGCGCAACGGCAAAGAAATCAAAGCGGAAGGCACACCACCGTTGCTATACGCAAAAGCGTCTGTATCAGTACCGGTGCGACGAGATGCCGCTTCGCGTTGAATATTGATGTTGTTTTCCTCTGCAGCTTCAATTATTAGATCAAGCAGTTTATTATGAACTGCGGGAGCGTAAGTCAATGATGGTCCACGACCACTCTTGACATCACCGTGGATCTTCTTATCGATTAGTGGTGTATGTGTATCGTGCGTAACATCCGTCACGATCGCTACCTGAGGCTTAATCGTCTCGGCAATCATCTCTGCACCACGAAGGCCAACCTCCTCTTGCACAGAGTTAACGATATATAGTGAGTACGGTAGGTCTACTTTGTTTTCATGAATCAGGCGTGCCACCTCTGCAATACAGAATCCCCCCATGCGATTATCAAGGGCGCGACCAACATAGTACTGATCATTGAACACTTCCATTTCATCATCGTAGGTGATAACGCAACCGACTGTTACCCCCATTTCAAGGACTTCATCTTTGTTCTTTGCACCGATATCGATGAAGATATTCTCCAACTTTGGTGTCAGGTTAGCATCCTTGCCTCTCCGCGTGTGAATAGCCGGCCAACCAAACAGTCCACGAACGATTCCTTTTTTGGTATGTATATTCACCCGCTTTGACGGAGCGATAAGATGATCGGAACCACCATTTCTCACTACGTAGAGAAACCCGTCATCTGTGATGTAATGGACAAACCAAGAGATCTCATCGGCGTGCCCTTCGATCACCACGCGGTAGTCTTTACCTGGATTGATGATGCCGTAAAGCGTCCCGTAGTTATCTAATTGGTAATCGTCGATGTAGGGTTTTATATACTCCAACCATAGCTGCTGCCCAGGCGCTTCAAAGCCCGTTGGCGAAGCATTATTCAGATAACGGCGCAGAAATTCTTCTGAAGATTGGTTAATGATTGACATGGTGCTCGTTGGTTTCACTAATGATGTGTGTGGTGCGCGTTTATTGCATACTTAAGAACTGATCACTCCAAGCAACCGGATCTTTTCTCCAGTCGGCCAAAAGATGTTGTTGTTGCTGATCAATATATCCCTCAGCAAGCGCTTCTTGCAGGAGGGCGTCATAGTGGCTTAGCGTCCGTAAAGGACAGTTCGCTGCTGCAAAGGCCTTTTCTGACTCTGCAAATCCATAGGTAAAGAGTGCCAAAACACCAGCAGCCTCTCCTCCAGCTTCTCGCAGCGCCTCCACCGCAAGCAAACTACTTCCACCAGTGGAAATCAAATCCTCTACCACTAAATAACGTGCTCCTGGGTGCAGCTCGCCTTCGATTTGGTTCTGACGACCATGTGCCTTTGCCTTACTTCTAATGTAGATGAATGGCAAATTCAGCCGATCAGCTAACAAAGCGCCGTGCGGAATTCCGGCAGTAGCTACCCCAGCAACCCCTTCAAAGGGCCCAAAATGGCTACTTTGCGCTTCGAGTTGTTCTACCAAATACGAACGAACCTCTGGATGAGATAGTGAGACACGATTATCGCAGTAGATCGGCGATCGGCGTCCACTAGCCCAAATAAAGGGGTTTTGCGGGCTCAGCTTTATTGCCTTTATTTGCAACAAATGCTGGGCTACTAATTGATCCTGGCTCTTCATAAGCAAAAAATTGCGTGCAAATGTACAAAATCTACATTAATGACCGCCTGCTTACGCTCTGTGATCCGCTGGAAATGGCCCAAGCGGGAACGCCGACTGACGGTCATCTTGTAGCACGCTACTCCGGTAAGCCCAAATTTATCCTAAATTACGTTGATCTACTAGAAAAAGGCTCCCCTCAGGTAGAACAAGTAACCTTATTCCATACCGAAGTGGAAGAGCTGTGGAAGGACTTCAAAGATCACTATCGAGTTTTGGAAGCTGCCGGTGGGTTGGTTTACAATTTTGCAAGACAGTGGTTGTTGATCTTCCGTCGTGATCACTGGGATCTCCCAAAGGGTAAAATTGATCCGGGGGAAACTCCCGAAGAGGCGGCTGTTCGGGAAGTTCAAGAAGAGACCGGTCTAAAAATGCTTGAGCTTGGGGATTCACTACCAACCACCTACCACACCTATCGCGATAAAAAGAATCGCCGGGCGTTGAAGGTTACTCATTGGTATCGGATGAATACTCCCGAAACACATCTTGTACCCCAAGTCGAAGAAGATATTGAACAAGCTGTGTGGATGTCACAGAACCAATTCTTCACCGAAGAAAGAGTCGTATATCCTAACATTTTGACCCTTCTAGAGCTTGCACGACAGCAAGACACAGCTTAAGCAAAAACCAAGCCTAGCAAAAGAAATTTCACGATCAGGCAATAATCAAATTGATTATTTCGTTAATGGCGTTCGGAAGACGAATTCTTCTATTTTATTCACCCTTGTGGCAATAAAATTTTATCTTTGCCTTCGCTAAATCCCAGAATTGGTTTTAATCCAACGAACATGAATCGGTTAATTTTTCTTTTTGGGTTGCTGCTCTTCACTTTCTCAGGCGAGCTAGCGGCCCAAATGACAGCGAAGAGCCCACTAGCTCCGACTTCTCCTACTGCTACTGAGCTCGAAATCAACGACTGGTCCATTTATGCTGACCAAGAAAGTAGCACTTACTTCATTGATTTCGAACAATTAGCAGTTAACGTAAACAAGATTGTCGTAAAAAGCACCAACGGTCAAGTACTTTGGCAAGAGGATGTTTTTGACTTGCCAGTCAACTCTATTTATGAGCTTGATTTTAGCAAGTACGATGCCGGACACTACGTTATTGAACTGGAAGCTTTCACGGGTATCATCCGCAAAGTAGTAGTACACCGGGGATAATTCTCGAGGTATTCACTACCGGAAACAAAAAAGGGAGCAACGTTTGATCACGTTTGCTCCCTTTTTTGCTATTTATCTGTAAGTTTTCTTTTCTTACTTACGCTTGTTGATTTCGTCACGAATCTTAGCAGCACTTTCATAGTCCTCTGCTGCTAGTACTTCATTCAAGGCCGTTTTCAGTTGATCAACTGTCATTCTGGAGAATTCTGGTTCTGATACAGGACTACTATCTGGCCCTTCCACTTCTACCATATCATCTCCTTCTTCATCATCGTCATTCTCCTGCAGTTCTACACCAGCAGCATCAAGAATGAACTCATAGGTATAGATTGGACAAGAAAACCGAACCGCCAGTGCTAAAGCATCAGAGGTACGAGAATCGATCTCAATGATCTCTCCATCTTTAACGCAGATGAGTCGAGCATAGAAAATCCCTTCCAGTAGATTATTGATGATTACTTCTTTCAACTCGACGTTGAATATATCAAGGGTATTTTTGAATAGATCGTGAGTCAAAGGTCTATTCGGCAACATCCCCTCAATGGCCACAGCAATAGCCTGTGCTTCAAAGCCGCCAATAACAATCGGCAGACGACGAGCACCGTCGCGTTCGCCCAGGACAACAGCGTAGTTATTTGACTGTGTCACACTATGGGATAAAGCGATAATATCTAATGCGATCTTCCTCATGTTCTGGCCTAATGAAATCTCTTTCGAATGTTAATAAAAGTACGGATTTTATTTCTTAAAACCCGGATGCGCGACCGGCCAACATGGTCCGGTTTCATAGTAGTGCGCAAAGGTAGAAAAAATAATTTGCCTACTCTGCTATTGGTCCTTTGCAGCGTTCCACAAGGCATCCATTTCGGCTAAGCTCATGTCGGTTAATTCCCGAGGAGCATTGGCCTCTATATATTCAAACCTTCTTTTGAATTTTTGGTTGACTCGCTCCAATGCCGTTTCTGGATCAATTCCTTGAAATCGGGCGTAGTTGATGAGACTAAACAGAATATCACCGAACTCCTCTTCCTTGCGTTGAGCAGATGCATCCGTATCCATTACTTCTTTAAATTCCCCCATCTCCTCTTCTACCTTTTCCCAAACTTGCTCACTATTCTCCCATTCAAAGCCTACCTGCTTGGTCTTGTCCTGCATTCGATAAGCCTTGACCATCGCCGGCAGGGAACGAGGAACTCCGCCTAAGACACTCTTCTTGCCTTCTTTCATTTTCAGCTGCTCCCAATTCTTCTTCACTTCTTCTTCGTCAGCAACTTCAACATCACCATAGATATGTGGATGCCGGGCAACCAATTTATCACATACCGCGTGAAGGGCATCGGTGATATTCCAGGCATCTTTCTCATCTGCAATCTTGGCGTAAAAAACCATGTGCAAGAGCAAATCACCGATTTCTTCTTTCACCCCAGCCATATCTTGCTCCAAGATCGCATCCGCTAGTTCGTACGTCTCTTCAATAGTCAGGTTCCGCAGGCTCTCCATGGTCTGCTTGCGATCCCACGGACACTGCTCTCGCAGCTCTTCCATAATGCGAAGTAATCGATCAAACGCTTCCAATTGGGGTTTCATAAGAATTCTTATTTTTGCGGCGGCAAAAATACTGAACTATCCGCCTTCTGGCGAGGTTTCTAGTAATAGATTGTATTCTGTTAAAACGAACGCATGGAATTCTTATCCGTATTAGCCATCATCTTTGTAACCTTTGGCATTTCTTTCGTGCTGATTAACATCCGTCATATTGTTACCGGCAACGAGTTTCGTGGTACTTGCGCCACCAATAATCCGATGCTAAAATCGAAAGTTGGAGAATGCACGGTATGTGGCAAGAGCCCCGAGGAAGAATGCAAAATGCCTGCAGTTAAGTAAGCCACTCCCCTACTTTAACTGAATAGATCCCGAATAATATCGGCTCTTAAGGTTCTGCTTACTGGCACCTTCGCCAGCCCCAAGTCTAATAAGTTTCCTTCAATTGCTCGGATGGCATCATTGGCAATGATGTACGATTTATGTACACGTGTGAATGCGCCGCGAGGTAGCATGCTCTCCATATTCTTGAGTCGCTCAAAAGTGACTAGCTTCTGATCTGTACAAACCACTCGGACGTACTCTTTCATTCCCTCCACATAGACGATATCGGATGTCCTCACGCGAATAATCTTACCATCTACCTTGAGGTGGAGAAACTCACTCGAATTAGGGCTATCACTGCTCCTTTGAGCTTCCTCTTGTGCCCGCTGCAAAGCTTGGGCAAAGCGGGCGAATGAAAAAGGCTTGACCAAGTAATCAGTAGCTCTTAGCTCAAACGCTTCAACAGCATAATCTCTGTAGGCCGTGGTGAAAATAGTTGCTGGTGGAGATTGGAGTCCTTTCAAAAAATCAACACCGCTCAAAGTCGGCATCTGGATATCCAAAAACATAACATCAACGGACTGTTGAGTAAGGATGGTCATTGCCTCAATAGCCGACTTACATTTGCCTACCAAGTCCGTATTAGGAACCTGGGAAAGAAACTCCTCCAGGAGATTGAGTGCCAAATACTCGTCATCAACTAGAAGCACGCGAAGGGGGGATAAAGAGCTACTCACAATGCATCGGTATTTTGGAGTTCAAGATTCAATTCCAAGCTAAAAATTCTGTCGTTGGCCTCTATGCGAAGGCTATGTCGGTCTGGGTATTGGAGCTGTAACCGACGTTTAATGTTTTCAAGCCCCACCCCTCCCGTGCGGTCCTTTTGATGTTGATTCGGATTGTAAGAATTATCCGCCTTAAAATGAAGCACGTCGTTCTTCCAGCCTAGCGTTAGGGTCACATAAGCATCCGGGTTTTCGGCAAAGTCACCATGCTTGAAACAATTCTCCACGATAGGCACCAATAGCAATGGCTCAATCATTATAGGTTCCCGAGGGAGTTGATAACTGAAATCAACTTTTACCGGTTCTTCGTGCTGTAACTGAAAGAGACTGATATATTCCTCCAAAATCGAAATTTCCTTTGCTAGAGAGGTCCGGCTTTTCTGCGCATCATAAATCACATACTGCAGCAAATCACTCAAACGCAACACTAGTGGTGCCGTCTTGTCGGATTTAACCACTGCCAGGCTGTAGATATTATTCAACGTATTAAAGAGAAAGTGCGGATTCATTTGAGCTCGAAGAAACTGCAACTTAGCCTCCCGCTGATCGGCTAGCAAGGTCGCTTGGCGCTGCTTCATTATAACCCTGGACCGCACAAGTTGATAGAGTAAACTATTGAGCAGCGTAGTAAGATTAGTGATCAAAGCTCCAAAAAAGAAGGAAACTGGCTCGGGCTTAAAATAGGCCGTCCCATCTCCGATATAGCTAAACCCAGCGTTTATGCGGAAGCGAAGGCCAGTGACGATCACAAATGCCAGAATGAGTCCAAACGTAAATTTCCAGTAGGCTCGATCTTCGTAGTATCGTTGGTATAAGAAGCCTACCACATAGAAAAGAACCATCATAGCGGTTGTATTCAACGCAGCTCGGACAAAACTCTGCTGAAATGGCAACAACCTCATAAAGGCCACCCACGATAGGCAAAGGATAAAAAACCAAACACTAAAGTGTAGTCCTACAAATAGCCGATTGCTGGCCGACGGCCACCCGTTCGATTCATTCATACTGTAAAATAATGCATTTACTGTTGAGCAGAGTGCCTCCATTCAACCAACGGATCGTGAAGTTCAACCAACGGGCGGCTTAGCATTCTATTGAATCTCAGTGATAGCTAAGAGAAGAATCTTACTCAAACCACTCGTTGAATTCTCCTTACCAATGGTTGAAGAGTTTTGGAGCAAGTAGCCAAAGGGAAGATGTTTGTCTCGACAATCAAAACAAGGAGCAACCATACTTGCTTCAACTCATCACAAACATCAAAAAACCAAAACCATGAAAAACCTTTGGATGTCAACTTTCACTTTTGCCCTATTACTTTCCTTTGGAGTTATACTTACCTCTTGTGACAACGAAGAGCCCGAAGAACCACAAACCACATCCATCTCAGACGAAGAGATTATTGAGATCGTCAGTGCAGCTACCGCATCGTCTACCGAAGGCGTAACCGCAGAAGCGATAGAGATGGCGTATGTAGCAGATGCCGTTCTAGAAAAAGGCCCTTCTCCGCTTGAGTGTGGAGAAACCGCCGATAGCACTTTCGTGCGAACTATAGATTTGGATCGAATCAGTGGATCCTATAGCAACTATCTATACTGGGGGCTCAACTGCTCTGGTGTTTTACCCACTAGCATTTTCTATGGTCGGGAAATGAACGGTAATTATGAAACCGATCGTTGGCTTAGCGATGATAGCGCCGATAGTGATTGGCTCATCGAGGATTTACTTACCGGCCCGAATTACATTTTCAATGGCCAATATGAGCGAACTGGCACTCAAGAATCCAAAGTCAGAGAGATGCGGAGTTTCAGCACCACTACCTTGATTGAAGTGCAGGATCTCAACATAGACAAAGGTCAAAAGGAAATTGAAAGCGGCCTTGCCAATTTTACGCTGAGCGGCACTATTAATGGTGAAACCAGCTTCGAACACACTGGCACCATTGTATTCCTAGGTGATGGAGCAGCCAACCTCATCATCAACGGAAACACTTACACCATTGACTTGTACTAGCCCGTAAGTAACTACTCTAAGGTGAAGGCAGCGTCTTTGAGCAGACCATCGTGCGCTGCTTTCACCCATCCCATCAATTACAAAACTAAAAGCTATGCACATGCACTTCCTCGTTGAGCAATTTGGGTGGTTACCTGCCAGTTTTCTCGGTGGCTTAGTCATTTTTCTGCGTTATGCACTCTTTGCCGGAATCGGCTATGGGATTTTCTATTACTGGAAGCGGCGAAACTATGTTCATAGAAAGATTCAGCAAAAACTGCCCTCGTGGAAAGCGATCCAGCATGAAATTGGGCACTCGCTGGTAAGCGCCGTGGTATTTAGCCTTGTAGTGCTGGGCATTTATGGCTTAAAGTTGCTAGGTTGGTCAAAGATTTACCTGGATGCGGCCGCATATGGCTGGTGGTACTTACTGTTAAGCTTTGTAGTGCTAGTCGTAGTTCATGACGCATATTTTTATTGGATGCATCGTGCTATGCATCATCCCAAGCTGTTCCGTGTTTTCCACTTGGTCCACCATCGATCTAACAACCCAACGCCATGGGCTAGTCTGGCTTTTCATCCGCTGGAAGCCTTTGCTGAAATTGCGATTCTGCCATTTCTTGTCGTAGTAATGCCGCTACATCCCTTGGCCATTGCGGCCTTTGCCCTCTGGTCTTTAACCTGGAACGTTATTGGGCATCTAGGCTATGAACTCTTCCCTGCGGGCTGGGTAGACCATCCTATTCTGAAGTGGTTGAATACATCAACACACCACAACATGCATCACAAATTCTCAAAGGGAAACTATGGGTTGTACTTCAACTGGTGGGACCATTGGATGGGAACAAATCACCCAGAATATAAAGAACGCTTTAGGAGGATTACAGAACCATTAAACGCAGAAGAATCACTGCCCATACCAGTTCAGTAAACCAAAATGCAGTGCATTAATTTGGGTGTGTTCACCCTGGTAACGAGCACCAGAGTAATAAGCAGGTATAGCGACATGAGCACGCCCACCATTTTCGTCTAAGGCTTTAATTAGAGCATTCTCAAAGGCCTTGTAGGCCAGGTAGTACTTTTCTAGTGGAAGCTCTTTGACAAACGCTAGGGTGTTTTTCTTCCCTCCAACTAAGCTGTAATAGTAAGAACTTGGAATCTCTTCCATCAACTGGAAACTATACTGAAAGTAGTTATAGAGAGACGGCGTTATTGGCTTAGTAAGTCGAGTTTCATGTAGCAAAAACTCATCTCGTTTTTCGTGTAATCGAATAACGCTCTGATCCCGATAAGCTTGCAGTAGCTTTAATTGCTCCTCACTTAGAGCGTTTTTGACATCTTCCTGAAATAAATTGAGCTCTGAGCGATAAATGCTCATCATTGAATCCACTATTGCCTTTTGACGTACAAGCGCCTTTTCATAGGCCTCAGCTCTTCGTAGGGTCCTAGTCTTGAAGGCTTCGTACTTGTCATTCCAAACCAAACGTATTATCTGGACATCAGAGGAAATTACTTTGTCTCTAAAGAAGTGCTGTAGAATTTCTGATTGTTCCGGAATTGTCAGCGGGTCGCGGGTTCTTGAAGTACCGGCAAACAACTAATCGAAAGCAACCCGATAGTAGTGTACAACGGTATCCTGCCCTGCTGGACTAAGTTCCTGAAGTCCAAGACTAGAAATGATGATCTCTGCCGACTGCCCCTTGACGACCGGAGTTAGCATGAATAAAAACCCAAACAGTAGGTAGCAGTATTTCTTCATAGATCCTCCCCGATTTAGAAGATCACTTCTGTAGCACCATAGCCATAACGTCCATGGTACTCGTTTTTGAACGACTTGACCTCTGGCATTTTCTCCAAGCGACCCTTTATCGTATCACGAAGTCTACCTTCCCCTACGCCGTGAATGACAAAAACACGCTCCACACCCAATCGTATTGCGCGTTCCATAAAGGCTTCAAAGTGCGACAACTGAACCTCAAGAATCTGATCTTTACGTATAGAGGATGGATCATCTACCAAATTCTGCAGGTGAAGATCAATTTCATTCTTAAACGTCGCTAGCTCCCACACCTCATTCGGCATCTCCTGCAGATTGAACCAGCCCTTATTATCCTTTTGTTCTTCAGCCGCATTGCTAGTGTAAGACTGCAGTGACTGCTTCGGCGGAGCTACTTTTGGCGACTCCTTCTTTTGGTTGAGTTCCTTTTCGGTAAAGAGGGCGTATAAAATAACCTGGCGATTGAGGTATGGAGCAGTCGTAAGTTTTTTGAAAAACTGCGTTGGTTTCAACTTCAATAGGCGATCAAGTCGCTGACCTGTTCCCTTCCCATCCGGAAGAAGGCGCCAAGTCTCCACTTTCACCTCTGCGCTCTCATTCAATTCGCTGTAGCGCAGGCTTCCTGCTTCTACCATTGTCCGAGGTCCGAGGCGGCCCTGCGTTTTCCAGACCGATTGCTTACGCAACTGTAAACCTAGCTGATAGAGGAAGTTGAGCTGCGTATCGTTAATGAGATAAATACGGTAGTAATCGGGGCGACCATCCGGGCGATTCACAGGGTCGAAAGCCAACTGTAGGCCTTGAGGCTTAAGAACAGTATACTGACTGTCTGTCGGCAATGGCTGCAGTGGAAGAGGTTCCACTTTCTTTTTCCCAGGAACAAACTTCCCTTTTACCTTAGAGGGCGAATCAGACTCTATGCGTTCTACCGCCTCTACCAAGACTGGGATCACCTCACCATCCGCTAAACGAACGCCGACCATGTCGTGTTCCAACCACTCTTCCACTTCGCCAATGTCTCCTGTATGGATTAATCGAACTTTTGTACCCTTTGAGAAAACCATAGAATTTGAGCAAGATATTCATTAAGTGCAGCGCAAAGATCGCACAAATTTGATAGCTTCACGCCTTGCATCCAAGAAGTTATTCGAACCATAAATCAGCCACTCATGGATAAGCCCTCATCTCTTCGCTGGCGTGTTGCACAGTGGCTGGAAATCCGTTGGTGGCGGCGGTATCTAAATAAGAAGGACAAAGGCCAATACTACCAAAAAAAGGCTCAATACTGGCGCTCTATCCTACGTACCTTGGAAATTGATATACCTGCCCAACAGGAGATCCTGGACGTTGGTTGCGGACCTGCAGGCATCTTTATCATTTTTGAGGATCATCAAGTCAGAGCACTAGATCCCTTATTCTCTTCTTACCAAAAAGTGCTCCCCCATTTTGACCCAAAAGATTATCCCTGGGTAACATTCGAAAACATAACTATTGAACAAGCAACAGGCCCTGCACGTAAATGGGTGTTCTGCTTAAATGCCATCAATCACGTAGCAGATTGGGAACAAGGACTAGGCAAACTTTGGGAACTGACCACAGAAGGCGGCACCTTGATATTAAGTAGTGATGTACACAATTACCGCTGGCTAAAATACATCTTCCGATTGCTCCCGGGCGATGCGCTTCATCCCCACCAACACAGCCGAGAGGACTACCTCCAGGCTCTTGAAAGAATAGGGTTGAAAACACAAAAAGAGCGCATTTTAAAAAAAGGTCTTATCTTCGGGTACTGGGTCGTTATATTGAAAAAAGATACCGTTGCATAACCCAACAACACCACTCCCGTAGAAAACTAAATTATTATCCCAAACTAGAGTGCCATCCCAGAGACGTTGAGCACTGCTTTTCAATCGCTATGATTATGTGCAAATCACACCAATTTACACCTGTAATTCTAATCCTATTATTATCCACCTTACAAACTATTAACGCCCAAACTTGGGACGGCGGTGGCGACGGAACCAGCTGGGATGATCCCTTAAATTGGGACACGGACATGGTCCCCAGTGCTGGTGATTTCGTTGACATTTCCGGTACAGTCACTCTCACAATGACCGGCACAGGAAGTGCCATGGCTCCTGGACAGTTGAGAGTCAGAGGCGCTACCACAAGAGTACATCTAGACTTTGACTTGGATGTCGGAGATCCACTAGCTTCAGATCCTGCGCTTTTGATCACAAATGGAGCAGTACTTACCCTGAAAACTGGACGCACTCTAATTGTTGATGCCGCTCCCACTGAAAATGCCATTCAGATGAACTTGGCCACAGAAATGGAAGTAGAGGCCGGAGCCTTTCTAATTGTACTACAGGGTCGCCGGGGTATCCTGATTAGTCAGCGCTTAGCATCTATCACCAACGAAGGAAACATCTCACTATTTGGTTGTACAGATCACGGCATCCTAATGCAAGAAGAAACTGGATTTCTCAATGGTGGAACCCTGCTTGTTGATAGTCCAGCCAGAGCAGGAATACTGAACCGAGGTGCCTTTATCAACCTCGATGGTAACATTACCATCACAACTCCAGGAAACCGAGGCATACAACACGAAGCAGCTGTTATCCCAAGTTCATTCACCAATACGGGTAGTGGTACCATTATGATTAGCTCCGCAGGTGATGATGGTTTACAAGCCAAAGGTGCATTTCTAAATGACACAGACGCAACTATTACTATCACCGACTCTGGTGATGACAATATTGAAGTCTTAGGAACAACCTTTACCAATGATGGTACCATAGACATTACCTGTCGAATGGGAGCTGCCGCCTCTGGGCCAGGTTTAGCCGTGGGTAGCAATACGATTGCCGGTACTTTCATTAATACTAGTAACAACAGCCTGAATATTGATGGAAGAGCTATGAATACCGGTGCTCGTGCCGTATATATTTATTCCATGGGTACCCTAACCAATACTGGAAAAATTAGTACATCAGGAGGTAGTACCGGTCTCAATTTCTTTAATACGGGAACACTCACCAACGGCATTGGAGGAACTATAGATCTCACTGATCGCCGGCTTACTAACCGAGGCACCTTTGTCAACAACGGATATATCACCTCCACCTTCGGGCCTAATCCTGCTGTAAATACCAACAGCGGTGGCATGTCGACTAATAATGCTTTCTTCCGCTATGACGTGATGGGGGATTTCAGCGCGATAGATGCTGGGATGGGTTCTGTAGTCACAGACAATGGCACCGATCTAAACAACAGTGCTGATACTACCGTAGACTTTGGCGGCAGCTGCGACGGTGTACTACAAGCCACTGCTAGTTATGATTGGATGAGCGGTACTTCAATGGTGGGTACGAATGATATAGCTGGAAACCTTAGTGCTAATCCAGGTTCGGTAGAACCAAGCATGCAAATCAGCTCTGCTCTGCTCCCTGCAGTAGTACTGGACCTAATCAACGTTTGCGCCGCAGCGCTTCCAATTGAGCTATTAGACTTTAAAGCGGTTCCTAATGACAAAACGGTGGTATTGCAATGGCAAACTGCATCCGAGCTCAACAATGACTATATGGCCGTAGAGCGAAGTGCCGACGGTCGGACCTTCGAAGAGGTAGGTAGAATTGCGGGTCAGCTAGCGTCTCAGGAAATAAGAAGCTATGAATTGGAAGACGTTCGCCCACACAGCGGGATAAACTACTATCGCCTGCGTCAGGTGGATGTAGATGGCACAACTACCTTCAGCGATATTATCAGTGTAGAATTTAGCGGCGAGTTAGAAACAGCACCTGGACCAAAATTCTATCCGAACCTAATTACCTCAGGTGATCTGGTACAATTAGATCTTCGGGCCTTCCCAATTGATAGTCCAATTGATCTCGCTTTATTTGATATGTATGGCCGTAGTTGGCCTTTGAAATCTCAAAGTGGTGGTAGTTTCGCTACTTTGGATTTGCCAAACTTACCGGCAGGCACCTATATTTTGCAAGCATTGAATTACCCCGGTTCGACACCATTCCGTTTCATGGTGATCGAATAACATAATCCCAAAATACACCGACCCTTCCCGAACTTCAGCCATCTTGTCTGAGGTTCGGGATTTTTGTTTTACCTGTAAATGAGCCAATCCCATTCTTCCGGTGTTGCTATAAATAGGTGTATCTTTAGAGATACTTCATCCGAACTGACTAACAATACCTTACTGTATGCTTCGCCTGATCCTGCTGTGTCTGGTAATTGTGGGCACCCTTTTGCTAGGCCAAGGCTTCTTTAGCCCCAAAGAAGTTGCTAGCTCCACTACTATTGAAGAATCAGATTTGCCTTTCCCGAGCAGACGCCAACTTCAACGTTCCGCATGGAATACGGGTGGCTGGCTATTGCTTTATGAAGATGCCTATCCAGCCTTAAAGGCGATAATTGATCCCATCACTAAAGAAGATTTTCGCGGCATTAAGATCTCTGCCTATTCATTCAATGAGGTTCCAGACAGCCTGCTGCAACGCTATCCAGCCTTTGTGATTGGCACCCAATTTCCGGAACAGGTGCAAGCAAAAATTGCGGAACTGCCAGATCTCGCCTGGAAAAACAATGCCCTTGAGATTGGGCAGATACCATTGGATCAACGAGGCGATCTTACTCAGCTCAGTTATCTACCAGGAGCCTGGCAAGATACGCTTCCGATGCATCTAATCTGGGCAGCCAGTGAAGCTCCCCTGTTGAAACATGTCGAAGATCGTCTTAGTCAAAGTTTTCGCTCCTTCTTCTGGTCTTCCTGGGGTTATGAGGTTGTTCGAGAGGGCAGCACTCACTACTTGGGCTATTTTAATGATAGCACTTGGATTATGGACCAGGCCATCCATTTTGCCTTCAATGAGGCCCCAATTACTGCGGAATTGGAGGAAGTAGCTCGTTTCGAGACTTTTGATGGTGCTGAAATCCCTGGAGAGGATTGGCAGAATAAATTGCGCATTGCAAAGCAAGGAATCGAAGCGTTTTGTGCTACCCCAAACCTTCCTCCTTTAGATATCAAGCTGTACCCGACCGTTGAGCGTAAGGCGCTGCGGACCAAATCAATGGAACATGTGCATCTAACGAGTGACATGAGTACCATTCATCTTGTTGCTAATGATAAGTTTCGCGCTACGGAATGGAGTCATCCATACTGCTCTTGGCTTCGACAGGCCTTAGGCGCACCTCCCCAAGAATTATTGGAACTTGGCTTAAGCTTCCAATGGATTGATAGTCTTCGCGGACGCCCCTGGCGCTCACTAGTCCGTGACTTAGCTATAGCGAATGCACTTCCACCAGAAGATGTATTATTAGATGGGCGCAGCATTCGAGAAGCATTCCCACTCATTGGTCCAATGGCGGCGGGTGCATGGGTCGATTACCTTTTAGCAGAGAGAGGCCAAGAACAATTTCTGAACGATTATAAGAACGGCACTGCCCAAGCAAACAACGCTAGCTACAAGCGATGGAAGCAGTGGATATTGGATAACTACCCTAAAACAGAATTTTCGCGACGAAAGCCTACAGAACAGAAACTTGATGGCTTCACACTTGCGCATGAAGGATACCGCATTTACAATGGTTATGGAGGAGAACGTGCCGCGCGGTCCGTTCGAGAAATGAAACAAATCGGAATTGATGCCGTCGCTATTGTTCCGTACAGCTATATGGCCAACCCTAATCGGCCAGACCCCATTCCGGTAGCTCGGCAAGCTGGCTCTGAAAACGATGAAGCAGTTCTATTCTCACATTTCAGTGCTCAAGCAGAAGGCCAGTATACACTACTCAAGCCTCAAATATGGCTGGGCAGTGGTAGTTGGCCCGGCGATGTTTCTTTTGATAAGGAAGCCGATTGGGATGCGTTTTTCCGCTACTACAAACGCTGGATTATGCATTACGCGGTACTTGCGGAATTGTATGGGTTAGACGGCTTCTGTATCGGTACCGAATTGAGATATACGACCCTGCGTAAGCCGGACCAGTGGCGCGCACTTATTAAGGATATTCGGCAAGTCTATCACGGTGATCTCACCTACGCAGCTAACTGGGGGGAAGAATGTGAAAAGATGACCTTCTGGGAAGAGTTTGACTTCATCGGCGTCAACTGCTAATACCCACTACATAAGGGAGTCGAGGCAAGTGATCAGGATCTGGCTAAAGGAGCTGAAAGAGTCGTTCGCAAGCTAGAAGCCATTCATGAAGCTGCTGATCGTCCAATTTGGCTTACAGAAATAGGTTACCGCAGTGCAACATCACCTTGGCAAAGTCCGCACGCAGAAGCCAATCGACGCGATATCGATGAAAAGGCTCAAGCACGCTGCTATGAGGCAATCCTGGCTGCCACCTACAATTTAAACTGGGTAAAAGGTTACTTTTGGTGGAAATGGCCGTGTGACTTAAGTTATAACGAAGACAATGGTCGAGGTTACATGCCACTAAGTAAGCCTGCTCAGCAAGTACTGGCACGCTACTACTTGGCCACAGAACAATAGAGTTTATGTAGGTGAATTTTGTGTAG
>CAJXOS010000120.1 GCA_913057725.1 uncultured Lewinella sp. | reverse complement strand
CAAATATGTTGCTCTTAGCCCTTGATTCGCGTGCCTTATATGGTTCAAAAAGCTTCGGTGACCTTAGGTGTCTTGGGTGGTTGGAAGACTAGTTGGACTAGTCAAACTGGTGGAATGAGTTAGAAGGGCGCTAGGTGCTAGACTTTGTTTTGCTAGCACCTAGCCTCCTCCTCTAAAATGTCGTCAGCGGCTGTGCGTCGCGCACCAAAATGAAGATATCGTGGGCGAACATCAGCTTCTGCATCTCAGTAGAATACGATCGAGCCTTCTGGCGTAATGGTTCTAGATTGAGAACTGCGTACTTATCTGCCTCTAATCCTTCAAGCCAGTCCTGGATCTCTTGCGGAAAATCTTCCGTGTTGTCAAACTCAGTCTTTGATTCCGGGGCAAATGGGAATCCAATATTATTCGTACCAGAAATGCCCAACACTTTGATATGCAGTGAACGCTGGCCGTTCATATTGGCCAGTTCGGTAGCCAGATTAGAGATGTCGTAAATCCGGGTTGGGGTGAGCCCTCGATAGGTGTGGGAGGCGCCTAGTTTGAACACGACCTTTGGCATAGCCTCATCCTCCTGAGCAGCGCGATAATAGCGCATAAAGTTGCTTTTCATCAACTGCCCACGGACTTCGTTATTCAGATAATACTGCCCACCGAGATTGTAGTCATAAATCTCTTTGGTTTTGCCCAGCTGAAAGATGATCTCTTTCTCCTCCTCGGTTTGAGCCAATTCCAGGAGTTCTTCGTTGAGTGCTTGATTATACTTGAAATAGTAAACCGCTTGGAAACGCTTGTCTCTCATCGCTTCTTCATAAGCAGCAGTAGCAATGTCCAGCTGTTCCTGTAGTTTTTCGGCGAAGGCCTCACTTTTAGTGTGCTCAATTAAATAACTGTAGTTGAAGCGAAACTGCGACATCAAAGTCTGGTCAATACCCCACAGCGTTCCACCTGATTTCACGACATGACTTAACAGATCATAGTCCTCATCATTTTCATAAAATGCTACCGTAAATGGAAATTGCTTATGAAAATCGCGGGCTGCGCCAGCCGGATCATCAGCTGCGGCCATCCTGCTAATCTGGGCTGCCATCAAAGCATCGTTCTCAATGCAAAGAGTATGATAGCCAAAGCCTTCCGCGAGCTCATAAACAGTTTTGGTGACCATCCCCACTTCTTGAATGAAGTGCTGCTCACCGACCATGATGAATTGGGAGTTCTCCATATGTGGCCGGAGGAAGTTTGCCAAACTGGGATCATCTAGATTGTCAACAGTTAGGGTTTGATCTGCGAATAGTGGATCATCCTGTGCTGAACTAGTAGACAATAGGAAACATAAACCAAGGAATAGGAAAAATCGGGTCATTTGCTTTTAGGTACAAATTTAGGTGTCAAAAAAGCGAGCTGCACTGGCAATTGGCCGAAGTTCGATAATACTATTCTGAGCATTGATATTTTGCCCACGAACGCTACTCATTCACTCATCAAGCATATCAAATCATACCTGTAGGCAGCCTCAAGGACGTGAACGCCACCAGTAGAATCACCGAATTCCGCTACTTTTGAATACGTCGCCAACCCATGTTGGCCTTTAACCTACACTATCCTATGGAAATCCGCTTTCTATCTCGCTTGCTGATTTCAGCCATCATTGCCGTGATCCTGGTCGCTATCATATGGGTCACTTCACAGTTCCGGGAGCCGCCAGATATGCATCCGCTTGGTCTACTCGTTCTGGTCATTGTGCACTTGACCTTTGAGGTGATTTTTTGGTTTTGGAAACGATACTTAGGCAACGATACTTTTCCACACTCCAGGCTCAAAATGTTTGAAATAGGCCTCGGTAGTATCCTTCTAGGTACCATGACTTTTGCCCTTCTATTCTACATCTTCAAGTGGATTGACTACTGGGCCCTCAACTCGGAACCACCTGGATCACCACATTTCCGAATTTCGATCCTGAGTGGTTTAATTCTGAGTATTGTTTTTACGGTAGTACAATTGGCACTTTATTACAATCGTGCTTACTACCGTAAAGCCTTGGAAAACGAACGAAACCAGAACAAACTAACTCAAGCTAACTTGGCTATCCTCACCCATCAGTTGGATCCTCATTTTCTTTTCAACAACTTCAACACCCTCTACTACCTCATCGACGAGAACCAGGATTTAGCGAAGCGCTTCCTCAAGAATATGTCTAACATCTATCGACATATCCTACAGAGTAAGGATCAGCGAAGTATCTTGGCTATGGAGGAGTATGGAATAGCCCGGCAATACCTCGCCATGTTACAACAGCGCTATGAAGAGGCCTTAGTGATCGATGACCAAATTAACGCTGATCATTTGAAGGATCGCTTTCTCCCTCCCTTAGTCATGCAGCAATTATTAGAGAACATCGTCAAACACAATCAAGTGGATACTGCTCAGCCGCTGGGCATTCAGCTATCAAGTACTTCGGTCGCCCTTACGATCCAAAACAAGCTCATTCCTAAACCTAGTGCACCATCCACTGGTATTGGACTGCCTAATATTGTGGCGCGGTACGAGCACCTGGGCAATGACAGCGTGCGAATAGAGCAAGGCGAACAGTCTTTTTCCGTCACCATACCACTCTTGTAAATGGGCATCAAAATCGTGATCATTGAGGATGAAAAGGCAGCAGCTCGACACCTGGAAAAGCTGCTCGGGCAAAGCCAGTTGCCAATCGCTATTCAGGCGCGACTGAGTAGTGTCAGAGAAGCAGTTCAGTGGTTCAATACGAATCCACTTCCTGACTTACTGTTTATGGATATTCGCCTATCCGATGGTATCTCTTTTACCATCCTGGAAAGATGCTTTATCGATTGCCCCATTATATTCACTACCGCTTACGATGAATATGCCTTGCAGGCCTTCAAGACCAATGGCATTGATTACTTATTGAAACCCATTACCGCAGCAGATCTGGAGCCTGCCATGAAGAAATTTGAGACCTATCACCTGCAGCACAAAGATTGGCAAGCTGAGCATTTACAAACTGCACATCAACTGAGTGGTCAGAAAGCCCGAAAATTTCGGGAGCGTTTTCTCCTCAAGAAGGGTAAAGATTTAGTCCCAGTCCGAGTCTCAGATATTGCGTATTTCGTCCGAGATGAATTGGTATTCGCTGTCACCTTCCAAAACGAACGCTACTTGGTAGAGCAATCACTAAATCAACTGCAAAATGAACTCTCACCAGAAACATTCGTTCGCCTCAATCGAACTTACTTAGTACAACTAGATGCCATCCAGCAATTACGGCCAGGCAAACCCGGGCAGCTGCAAGTGCAGCTGAAAGTACCTACTATAAAACCGCTTGAGCTTAGTGCCCAACGGTCACGTTTGCTGCGAAATCTGTTAGAAGGAGAATAATGAAGTTAAGCCTGCCAACTACGCCATAACCCCCAACCCGCGATAGCACTAATTACAAAACCAACAAGTGCATATTGCATCTCTCCGTAGAGAACAAAGCCCGTAGTAAAGAGTAGGCCATAAACAAGGAAGATTCCGGAGAACATGCCTGCTAGTTCTCTTGGCAATTGCCCAGTGGTTACTTGCGATTCCTCAAGGGCTCCATTCGCAACTCCTTTCTCAATGACAGGCCGCCAACCGCCGCTATGCGGTTTGATCAACTTATAAAAACTCACTAGTGTTTCCTCCCCTACTGGCGGAGTCATAAAGGTCACCGACACCCAAGCGACAGTGGTTATTAAAACCCCTAAAATTAACTCCACATGGGACGGTAGATAACCCGGCATTCCAAACTTGAACACCATAGCCACCACAAAAGAAACCACCATTGCCGTGAGTTCACTATAAGCGTTAATACGCCACCAGAACCAGCGAAGAATAAACAGCAAGCCTGTACCCGCGCCCATCAAAACAATGATATCGAAGGCTCGCTTAGCGTTCTGCAAAAAGAGCGCCAGCACTGCCGCCACGGCCATCAATAAGACCGTAGAAAGTCGGCCCACCCACACCATTCTACGCTCACTTACTTCTGGGTCAATGAATCGCTTATAGAAGTCATTAACGATATAGGATGAACCCCAATTCAGGTGAGTAGAGATAGTTGACATAAAGGCCGCAATCAATGATGCAATTACCAACCCCAAGAGACCAGAGGGCAGGTAAGTAAGCATTGCTGAGTACGCCAAATCATCATCCACCACTGCTTGATCGATATTCGGAAAGGCGGCGCTAATTGCAGCCTTATCGGGGAAGATAATCAAGGAAGCCAATGCAATCAGTATCCAAGGCCAAGGCCGCAATACATAGTTAGCGATATTAAAAAACAAGGTTGCACCGATGGCGTTCTTCTCATCCTTTGCGGCCAACATACGTTGCACCACATAACCGCCGCCACCTGGTTCTGAGCCCGGATAATAGGCTGCCCACCATTGCACCGCCAGTGGTATTATCAATAAGCTAATTAGGGCATCAGTATTCGAAAAAGAAGGGATCAAGTCCAGTTTTCCTACCACATTCTCATGCTCAATTAAGGCCGTAAGACCACCCACTTCTGGCAGATTCACAATGACCACAGCAGCCCAAACAGTACCGATCATGGCAATGATAAACTGGAAGAAGTCCGTTAGGATAATCCCCTTTAATCCACCAATCGCTGAGTAAGCAACAGTGACAACGGAAGCTATGAGTAAGGTTTGAACAGGAGACAACCCAATCAAAGTACTACCAATCTTGATCGCCGCTAAGCAGACGGTAGCCATGATTAGGATATTGAAGACTACCCCCAGGTAGATGGCTCGAAAGCCTCGCAGGAAAGCTGCTTCTTTTCCACTATAACGGAGCTCGTAAAACTCCAAATCTGTGAGGATACCAGACCGTCGCCAGAGCTTAGCGTAGATAAAGACGGTCATCATCCCAGTTATCAAAAAGGCCCACCATTCCCAGTTGCCAGACACACCGTTCTTCCGCACTATGTCCGTTACCAAATTGGGTGTATCTGCAGAAAAGGTCGTTGCCACCATAGATACACCGAGTAGCCACCAAGGCATACTCCGACCAGAAAGAAAGAAGTCGGAAGAGCTTTTACCACTTTGCCGCGATACCCGTATCCCGATATAGAGGGAGAGGAGAAAAAAGCCAGCAATAAATGACCAGTCGAGTGTACTAAGTGTCATGATTCTTGATTTCTAGTAAATACTTATTTCATCGACGAATAACCACGCTGGGTTACCGCCGCCTTGTTCGCCTTCGGGAATGATGCCGTAGTTCTCAATCTCCACCTTCAAAAACTTCGCTGACACCGACTGAAGGGATACTGCTGTAGAGACTACCTTCGTGTCACCCTGTACAGCACCCATTTGCCCAACATCTACCCACATTCGTCCATTGGGAGAAGCAGATATCTTTATGCTTTTCGGCAAGTAAATCCACTGGCCTTCACCTTTGAAGAAACGAAAGCGTGCCTGACTTAAAGTCTTTGCTGTCCCCATATTGATAATAGCCACACAATCTTTGCCGTCAAAACCTAACCATTCGGCATCACCGTAGCGATCGTCGCTGCCATTGATGCCGTTGATAAGAGCCGTTCGGCCACCAGAGCTGTATTTGGGATGTGGTTCTTCAACTAAGTTAATTCCTCCTCCAGCAGCTAGATGCCAATTGACCTGCTGTTGCCAAGGGCGACCGACAGCCTCTCCATCAAGAAAACACTGAGCTTGGATAGTGGCGGTATTGGTAACGTTAAGCGGGCCAGGATAGACATCGCTAGCAGTAGTGGGTACGGTACCATCCGCAGTATAGTGGATCGTTGCATCCTTAGCCAATGCCTGTAAATCAACCTGAACAATACCACTTCCTCCACTAATACTCGATTTGATATCATAGAGATGATTTGCCGGTTGAATACCCATTTCCTCTAAGCGAGTCATATGAGGAATAAGGCGCTGCACAAATCCAGAGAAGTCGCGCTCCTCGGTCCAACCCACTTCGGCGGAGGCACACAATCGTGGAAATAGCATGTAATCCAGCTTCTCTCGAGTCGGAATATATTCTGTCCAAAGATTCACCTGGGTACCTAGCACATATTTAGCCTCTTCCTCACTAAGTTCAGCTGGGATAGGCTCATAGCCGTATACTTTTTCAAGTGGCAAGAAGCCACCAATTGCCAGGGGCTCATCAGGATGATCACTTTGGTAGTAGTCCAAGTAGCAGTGTGAAGTCGGCGTCATGATCACATCATGCCCAGCCTTGGCTGCTTCAATACCTCCTTCGATTCCACGCCAAGACATAATCGTGGCGTTTGGGGCAATACCGCCTTCCAGGATTTCATCCCAGCCAATGATCTGCTTGCCCTTACTATTAAGGTAGCTTTCCACTCGCCGGATGAAGTAGCTTTGTAGTTCATATTCATCCTTCAGGCCTTCCTCTTGCATGAGTTGCTGACAGAAAGCACTTTCCTTCCATTTCGTCTTGGGGCACTCATCACCACCAATGTGGATGTACTTTGATGGAAACAGCTCCACTACTTCATCGAACACTTTCTCCAGAAATTCAAAAGTGGTTTCGGTAGGGCAAAACACATTGTCCGATACACCCCACTTCTGCCAAACTTCATAAGGGCCACCGTCACAGCCCAATTCCGGATAAGCGGCCAGCGCCGCCTGAGCGTGCCCCGGCAGTTCGATTTCAGGGATAATCTCAATATGACGGTCTGCTGCGTACTGAACCACTTCTCGTATCTGATCTTGCGTATAAAACCCGCCATAGCGCTTGCCGTCGAATTGATGCGGTTGGTCATTGTAGTGGCCAATTAGTGTACCATCACGGTACGCTCCTACTTCCGTCAGTTTCGGAAAGGCCTTAATCTCAATACGCCAGCCTTGATCCTCCGTCAAGTGCCAGTGAAAAGTATTCATCTTGTGGTAGGCAAGCTGGTCAATCATTGCCTTCACGGTCTCCACGGGATGAAAATGACGAGCTACGTCTAGATGCATTCCCCGATATGGGAAACGAGGTGCATCCGCAATAGTAGCGGCTGAGAAATACCAGACATCACCACCAGCATTTGATAGCAACTGTCGTAGCGTTTGAATCGCGTAAAACAAGCCTTTTGCCGTCGAGGCTCGTGCCTGAATCTCATCCGCCGTGATCTGAAGTGTGTAACCTTCTGGGTTTTCAATGGAAGGATCTAAACCAAAGCTGATCGGTGCAGTAAGAACACCTGTCGACACCGGCAGCTCAAGATCAGATTTTGATCTTAATTCTTCTGCGAAATCACTCACAATCCGCTGCACTCCTTCATCTGCCCCTAAAGCTGCAAGCGTCGTGTTGTCATTTAAAACAAACTGCCCTTCCAGCTCCTGCAAAGACTGCGGGAATGGGATGATGTTATAGTTATTTGTGAACTCCACTGGTTCGTTGGAGCAAGTGAAGAGCAAGGCTACCATCAACGGTAGCAGGAGAAATGTAAGTCTACGCATGAGCTCAAATTTTCAAAAAGCGGAAATCTATGGCATTCACTACTGCCGTACTTCTCGATCTCCTAGATGGTCAAATCCTTGCGCCCGTTCATAGGCAATCATAGCCTGGGGGCGAAAGTTGGTAATCAGGGCTCGACGGCGGCGGTCGGTTTCATTTCCTCTCGCATAGTGCACCGTTCGGCCAGCGTGAAAAGTACAAGAACCTGCCGATATTTCTGCTGCCACAGCCTCAGATTCTTCAGCAACACATTGGAGTGCCCCTCCTTTACCCGTCTGCTGGTGCGAACGCAGGGCCTGATGGTTGGATCTCGGAACAAACCACATACAACCGTTCTCTTTCACTACATCGTCGAGCGCCAGCCAACAGCTCACCGCTCGTTTGTCTTCCATGTCAATCCAGTATGCCTCATCCTGATGCCAGGGGGTAGGCGCGTTCGTATGTGGAGGTTTGTCAATGAGCATATCAAAATCCAACTCCATATCTGAGCCTAGCAATTGGCGTGCTATAGCCGAAGCTCGTTGGTGTACTACTGACTGGGCCAACACTGGGTATAACAGCGATGGTCTCATAATTTGTACAATCTTCTCCTGCTCTCCTTCTTCTGTTTGCCCACTCAAATCAGAACGGTGACCGGAAGTAGATATCTTGCCAGACAGAAAATCCTCGTATACCTGACGGAAATAATCTACTTCTTCAGAAGTGATTAAGTCGTCTACGATCAGGTAACCCTCCTGGGCAAAAAAGCTGATTTGTTCTGAACTTAGCATGTGATATGATTTCGTTACTGATCAGCTTGTTTGCGATATACTTTGAGTGGTCCATCATTGGCTCCAGCAAATAAGCGCGCGCCAGCTTCGGTGGTAACCCATTCTAATTGACTTACGCTACCTCTCAAATTCAGACCACTTGCCGTTGCGGGTAGAGCGGTAAAACCACCAGTACCATCACCTTGAAGAACCAGGCCGCGATTACCTTCCAGGCGCCCCAATTTCACTTTTGCCTGCAACATATTTCCTCCGATGGTCAAGTCGAGATGACCGTCTCCATTTACATCATGAGCAGCAATGCTCTTCACCGGTGCCCACTGTGCAGCAGCTGGTAAGACCCGCGCCTTAAGCTTACCGTCTACATTTTCATAATAGGTAGTAGCTAGTGTTTGGACTTCGAGTAGCATCGCCTGCTGCTTAGCCTCAGCACTCAATAAGTCATCCACCTTGGCATTTGCATAGTCTTTGAAGTACAGAAACTGGCGCTTCAGATGTGGAAGCTGAGCGATCAAATCGTCACGGGAAGCGAACGGCCAGCTCTCTCCTTGTACGTAGTAGAAGAGTAGTGGGTCAATGCTTCCATTTTGATCAAAGTCAGCAGCATAAAGCTGTAGCGGTTCTGCTTCCGTAGCAGTTAGCTGGGTGTTGTGCCCTAAGTTGCCCGCTACTATATCCATGTCGCCATCTCCGTCCATGTCCTCTACAAAAAGACTGTTCCAGAAACCGGTCAATCCTTGGTCAAAGTAGCTATCAGATACGTTTTGCAAGGTCTCTCCTTCCAAAGAGAATACTTGTAGGCTCGTCCATTCTCCAGCGGTAAGGAGTTCTGGTTTTCCGTCACCATTGAGGTCGACCCAGGCAGCAGCGTTCACCTGACCGGCGGTAAGGGGACTTGCTGCATATTGTCCGGTACCATCGTTCAACAGCAAGTAACTCAAATCGGTCTCTGGATAGGCTCCATATTGGTAGCCTCCCCCCACAAACAAGTCAATGTCGCCATCTTGGTCAGCGTCTGCTGCTGCCACACAGGTCGAGTTGATTTTTAAATCGGGAAGCGCTGCTGTAGCTAAACTCAGCGCTCCTCCGGCATTCAGATATAGGCGATCCGTTAAACGGTCGTCTCCTGCTGGAAATTCGTAACTCCCACTGGCAATGTATAAGTCCTGACGCCCGTCTCCGTTGGCATCGAAAAAGACGGCAGCTGTTTCTTCCCGGTCCCTCAGCTCACTAGCACCAGCAATTGAAGTTGCTACAAATTCACCAGCATTGTTTTGTGTCCAAAGAAATCCTTCTGCGCCACTCGCATTACCAGTATAAACATCCTCCCGACCATCTCCATTTACATCACCAACAGCCATAGCCGGTCCCTGACACGAAAGGAACCAGGGTAATAGCGACTGAATCTTGAAGTCGTTGAAAGTATTCTCTTCATGTTCAAAATCAATTAGCGACACCTCTTCGAGTAGGGCCCTTGACGCTGTATTCGCCAAAGATTTTTTCCCTGATGGGAGCTCTACCGTTAGTATTTGATCAAGGCCGGGTTTATTCAGTACTGTTTTCTCTCCTAGCGAACTCACCACCACTAGAGAATCTATCCCTTCTATCGCTCCTAGTCCAAAGTGTAGTACCAAATCTACTGTCGACTGAAAACCACGTACCGGTTGCTGTTCTTGATAAAAGATCTGCTCTCCAGCATGTAGGTATAACTTAGAACCAATGCCATTGGGGTTAGCAGGGCTTCCTTTCAACGCCACTTTTAAGTAGTGGTTATTGCCTAATGTCTCCGCATTGTTGCGATAGATATTGGCATACTCGCCCGTGTTATTCAGGATCAAATCAAGGTCACCATCATTGTCGAGATCGGCATAGGCGGCACTTTGGGAAACCTTAGCTTGATCCAGGCCCCAATCGGCAGTTTTATTCTCGAAAGTCAGGTCGCCTGTATTGTGATAGAAGTAGTTGGGTAGTATGATTGGAGGCATTTGCTCCATATAGCCATCAAAATCGACCGGATCCTCTCCTTGGTTAATCTTCACTACCTCATTGGCTGTGAAGTTGAGGAAATCCATATCGGTATGGTCCCGTGGGTAGCCATTGGCGATGAACAAGTCCTTATGGCCATCATTATCAAAGTCGAAGAATAGTGGTGCCCAGCTCCAATTGGTATTAGATACGCCGGCAAATTGACCTACCTCCGTAAAGCTGCCATCACCATTATTCAGCTGCAACATATTGCGCATCGACTGGTGTTGGAAGCCACTGCTGGCTAATAAATTAACCTTATCATAGTTGTCGGCACCAGAGTGCATCTTTTGCTGAAAGTTACTTTCCGGTAGCATATCCAGACTCACCAAATCTGGCAAACCATCATTATTGAAGTCGGCGATATCAGAGCCCATAGAGAACATAGCCATATGGTCAAACCAATCGCTAGCAGCGTCCTTGAAGGTGCCGTCTTGTTGGTTGATGAAGAGGTAATCCGGCTCGTTAAAGTCATTCCCGACATAGATATCGGGCCAACCGTCCTGGTTGATATCGGCTACACTCAAACCCAGGCTAAAGGTGAGTACATTGCCATAAATGCCTGCCTCTTCAGTGACGTTGGTAAAACGTCCATTATCGTTACGAAAGAGCTTGTTCGTGTAGTCAGGATTTTTCTTGCTGCGCAGTTGGAGTACTTCCAGGGAACCACGCGAGTACTCTACCGTGGAGTGGTTAAGTACAAAGAGATCGAGATCTCCATCTAAATCGTAATCAAAGAAGGCGCTGTGCGTGGAAAAGGCAGTATCATCGATACCGTATTCAGCGGCCTTTTCTGTAAAGGTGAGATCTCCGTTGTTAATGAACAGGAGATTAGAACGAAGGTCATCAAAGGGGTATCCGGCGCGGCAGATGTATAAATCCAGCCAGCCATCTTGGTTAATATCTACCGTTGTAACGCCAGTGCACCAGCCTTCCTTTTCGGCGATGCCCGAAGAGACCGTTTGGTCATCAAACTCGAGATCACCCTCGTTGATAAACAGCCGGTTCTTGACCATATTTCCGGTGAAAACCAGGTCTTGTAAACCGTCATTATTAAAGTCGCCTACGGCTAAACCTCCTCCATTGTTGAAATACTGGTACTTGAAGATGTTGAAGTTCTCATCCTCTTTGAGCAGGTTACGGAAATCTACGCCAGTTTCACGCGGGCTTAGTTCCGTAAACAGACTATCCGGTGCTTGCTCACCGCAAGCTGCACACAATAGCACAAGTATGGAAGGAAGAAGATAGCGAAGCATAGATAGGTGGCTTGGTGAAAAGAAGGCATTTTGGCTGCTGCGGGCAAGCCCACAACCTGCCAAAATGCCTAACCAAAGTAGTGTATGTATATCGGTATACGGAGCATTTCGAATTTTTAGCGCGAGATTAATCTCGACAATCCAGTATTGCTCCGGTATTCATTAGTCAATATCCCACCACAAGCTCACACCACCAATATCGGATCCACCGAGGCAATCAATCGCACCTTGTACACCGGTCGGGTTTTGAGCATATTCGCTAGAAGGATACTTAATACGCTTAATCTGCTCGTCGGTATCAATCTCACCATTACTGTTGTTCAGCACCACTGGGAATAGTGGTGGATAACTGGTACGACGATACTCCGACCAAGCCTCTTGACCGTCAGGGAACATAGCGATCCACTTCTGTGTGATGATACGCTCCAGGTTGGTCTCAAAGTCAGCGCCATTGTCCCAAGCGATGGTTACATTGCTCAGTGCGTTGATGCTGTTGTCGTTATTGAATGCGTCAATATAGTCGATAGCCGTGCTGCTGTTATCCGCTAGGTAAGCGTCTACCCCACCAAGACCGTGCTGCTCAAATGATTGGCGTACACCTGCCTCGTAGAGTTCTTGAGCGGTACCGCCCATGTCCCAGCCACGTAGTGCACCTTCGGCGCGTAGGAAGTATACCTCAGAGCATACCATCAGCTGTACATCACCCAAGTCCTGAAGACCAGAGAAGGTAACGTAGTCACCCTTATCAGCGATAGGAATACCAATGCGAATACCCTTGTACTCACCAGGTACGATATTGGAAGGACGGAAGTAGCTGTCAACGCGTGGATCATTGTATCCAACCAGGATAGACTCCATTGGAGCACCCATACGGATATCGTTCCAGGCATTATTGATCGTGTTCATCGGGTGAGGGATACTGTTCTTCACCGTGAAGTTGCCATCATTAGCCTCCATTACACCCAGTGGGTGGTTGATTGAAGCTTCTGCCTCCTGCTTAGCACGTGCCGGATCTACTTTAGAGATACGAATAGCCAGGCGCAGGCGCAAAGAGTTGGCATACTGAATCCACTTTGTGATATCGCCACCGTACACTTCATCAAAGTTGGTAAATGGTTGCTTACCAGGGTTAGCGTTCACGTAGTTAGTCAGCTCATCGATACCGTCTCCAAGGTCAATAAAGAAGGCATTGTAAGCATCTTCTACACAATCATAAGCGATGCTACCATCAGCACCCACCTGACCAAAGCTGGTATAGATAATTGGGCCAAACATATCAGATACGCGGTGCATAGCAGAAACCTGAGCGATCTTCAACCAAGCCACAAATTCAGGGAATTTGTCGCCGGCATTGGTGATCACATCCAAGCCTGGCGCCATTACATTCTGGTAGGCAGGATTCCAAGCCCAGGTATTCCAACCGTCTACCAAGTTGTAGTTCATGTTGTTGGAGTTACCAGCAAATGGCGTTGGTGGCATCATGTAGCCAGAGTACACATCCCCAATTAGGTTTTGCTGTAGTTGGGTTACCCAAGCTGGGGTGTGTACGTAGATGTTTTGAATGATATTGATGAAAGGCTCTCCCACCAATTTAAAGTCACGCTCCAGGTCTTCATTCGTAATCGCGAATGGATCCTGGTTGTACTCCTCAAAGTCTCTATCACAACTCGAGAAGTTGATACTCATGAGCGCGAGAAGCGTTGCTGCGCCCAGATAGTTAATATATTTCCTCATTATTTTTCTTTTTTGGCTAGGCACTTGGTGCCTGTTCAAGTTCATGGTCTTACTAGAATCCAAGCGACAAGTTGAATCCGAAGCTTCTGGTAGAAGGCAAACTGAATACGTCTACCCCCTGGAACCCTACTCCTGTGGAGAAGGTCACATCCGGATCGAATGGCGCATTGTTGGTGATGAAGAACAGGTTACGGCCAATCAAAGAAAGGCGTGCATTATCCAAGAAACCAATGCTTTCAACGAATGACTTCGGCAGGTTAAAGCCGATAGACAATTCGCGCAGACGAATGTTGGTAGCATCGTAAACATAGTTCTCTGTAATACCAGAGCGACCACCAACAGCAGTGTAGTAAGTCTCTGCATCTACCTTGGTACCGTTGATGTCCACACCTCCTGCATCACGTGCATCTGCACTACGCTGAGATACACCAAACTCATCCAATAGAGCCTCTGTAATCGACATCACCTCGCCACCGAAACGACCGTCAATCAAGAAGCGCATGGTCACGCCCTTGTAGGTCAAGGTGTTGTTCAAACCAGCCATGAAGTCAGGGTTAGGATTACCCACAAATTCAAGTGCGCCATCATTAGGCTGTGGTACACCGCCATCAACGATAATATTGCCATTCGCATCGCGAGCAAACTTCCGACCGTAGATATCACCGAAAGAACCACCTGTGCGAATTACCATAGCGTAGCTATTCACACCAGCGTCGTTGATGAAGAATTCACCATTATCCAGTGCTGGGTGCAGTTCCAGAATTTCGTTAGCGTTAGCCGCTGCGTTCAAACCAACATTCCAGGTGAAGTCCTGACCGCGAACAAGATCCACGCCCAAGAAAGCTTCAATACCGGAGTTCTGCACATCACCGGCGTTCACCAGGTACTGTGAGAATCCACTACCAGCAGGTGCGCTAATGCGGATAAACTGGTTGGTTGTGTTCGTCTTGTAGTAAGCCAGATCTAGGCTCAAGCGGTTGTCAAACGTTCTTAGGTCTACACCAATCTCGATTGACTTTGACAATTCTGGCTCTAGTGTTGTACCAGGAATTGGACCAACTCGGTTTACGTTCAAACCAGTTACAGAAGAAATCTCATGGTTGCTGGTGCGTGCATTAGCTACATAAGCCGCTACATCATTACCCACCGTTGCGTAAGAAGCACGGACTTTCAAGAAGTCGATACCTGAACTAGACATCAACTCGCTCAGCACCACACTACCACCTACTGAGTAGTACAAGAAAGACTGATCAGGTAGAGAAGAAGACCAATCATTACGTACCGTAGCATCCAAGTAGTAAGTGCTATTCATACCCAAAGAAACACTAGCGAAAGCAGCATTCAATTTGGTACGCGTCAAGTCCTGACTAAAGTTGGCGTTCGGCTGATTGATGTTCTGCAAACTGAAGATGTTAGCAAAACGCAAGTCAGCACCTTGCGAATCAAAGTTGTCTTGAGCAAACTCCACGCGGCGATGGCTCATACCCACGTTAGCATTCACCGATAGTTGATCGAACTGCTTGTTGGCGCTCAGGATCGCATCCGCATAGGTTTGGTCATTATCCAAACGATTCAGGATGTAACGACCGTTGGCATCAGAAAGAGTCGCCTGTGTGCTTGCGTAGATCTGTTGAGTAATGTTATCCAGTGCCTTATCCTTATTACCACGTAGTTTTAGATCCAACCAGTCGCTCAACTTAATCTTAGCGCTTAGTGAAGCGATTACCCGGTTACGAGTCTGAGTGTTGAGGTTACGATTAAGAATCCAGTGTGGATTCTGCTGAATATCACGGTCAGCTACCCAGTTCTGCACGTTGAAGTTGCGATCCGGGTTGAATACCTCAAAGTCATCGCGGTAAGTATTGAAATCAAGGCCACGAGGGAAGAAATACAAGCCGGTCAATGGATTAAAGTACAAACCAGAAGCCGGGCGGTTTTGCACCTCTTGGCTAATGAAGCTTGCTGAACCATTCACTTCTAACTTACCGTCGTAGAAACTACCTGTTTCCGTCAAGGTGAAGTTGTGGCGATCTAGTTCGTTGGTCGGTACGATACCTTCTGCACGAGTATTAGAATAAGAGAAGTAAGTCTGCATAGTCTCACTACCACCGCTGATCGACAAAGAGTTGATCCAGTTTACACCAGTCTGGAAGAAATCATCTACATGATCCGGTGCACTCACAGGGCTACCCCAGCTAAATTCTGCACCATCGCTGGTTTGGCCATAGCTGTACTGTAGGTCCGGACGGTAAGCAGCATTTTCTGTGATAAGGCTAGAAGAGAAGTTGATCTTAGCCGCTCCTTCTTTACCCTTTTTGGTAGTGATAAGAATAACACCATTCGCCGCTTGGCTACCGTAAAGTGCAGCTGCCGAAGCACCTTTCAGTACAGTCATACTCTCGATATCATCTGGGTTAAGGTTAGAGATACCATCACCAGAGTCGATTCCACCACCAAACAGGTTGGCTTGATCGCCTTGACGAGAGTTAATCATCGGAACACCATCGATAACGAAAAGCGGCTCGTTGTCAGTCAACGATTTGTTACCGCGTAAAACAATTCGCGTAGAACCACCAACACCAGAACCATTACGGTTGATGAAAACACCGGCAGCTTTACCCGCCAAAGCGTTGATAGCATTCACGTCTTTTACATCCGTCAATGCTTCGCCTCCAACCTCTTGAGAGGCGTAGGTTAGCGATTTTTTCTCACGCGAAATACCCAAGGCGGTTACAACAACCTCATCCAAGTTAACGCCCTCGCGCATAACTACATCGTAGCTATTGGCGCTGCCTACCAGCACGGTTTGTGAAGCGTATCCTGTGTACGAAAACTCCAAAGAAGTACCTTCTTCGACTTCAAGTTCAAAAGCCCCGTCAAAATCGGAAACGGTACCACTACTGGTTCCCTTCTTCAGGATGCTTACCCCAATGAGAGGCTCGCCATCCGTCGAAGTAACGGTACCCCTGACGGTCTTCTGTGCCGACAAAGCGGATGCTGTCAGCACAACTAGCAAGAGCAAAGTGAATAAATTTTTCATAAAAAAGTGTTTAATGAACTTTGTTACCATCACCCCAGCAGATCGGTTTTCGACAGTACTTCTTTTAGTACTCGTCAAAAATTAAGTCCCTCTTTTGATTCAGCCTTTTAGCTTGAATAAGCGCTTTAGCAATCGCTTCACTCGGCGCCAAAATGCTGAAATCGGGAATTAATTATTCGACTGTTGCTGAGATGAAATATAGATAGGTGAATTGGGGTCATCAATAGCCCACCTAGGCTAAAACTTCCAGCGCCGGAATGCTTCCATTGCTTCGTATTCTGCTAAGCCGAGCGCCCGGTAAGCAGCCGCTGTGGCTTGATTTCGATCTTCAGCACGTTGCCAGAATTCCCGCTCATCATCGCCAGGGAATGGTGGCTTGTCTTTTTGCGACTGGTGCATGAAAATCGCCTTGCGTTTCTTGTGTAATTCTTGCGGGCTCAGTGGCACCGCCATTTCAATCTCGTGTATCGGCCATTCGTGCCAGGCTCCGCGGTATAGCCACAGCCAGCAGTCTTTCATCCACTTCTCTTGTTGCAATGCTTCGAACGCGCCGAAAATGGCATTGAGACACACTCGGTGTGTACCATGAGGATCAGCCAGGTCGCCAGCGGCAAAAACCTGGTGTGGTTGAATTTCAAGCATCAGATTCTTGATAATCTCCACATCCTCCTTACCGATCGGCTTCTTGCGGGTACTACCTGTTTCATAGAAAGGCAGATCAAGAAAGTGAATATGGTCATCGTCGAGGCCACAGAACCGAGCCCCGGCACGGGCTTCTCCTCTACGGATCAGTCCCTTTACCAGGCGTACCTTGGCAGAGTCTTTGTCACCCGCTTTCTTGCGCTGCAGTGCGCGGTAGGCAGCATTCAGCATCTTCTGCTGCTCTTCGCTCATATCGCCCGTATTCCCACCGAATTCTTGCATGAATTCCAGAAAGCGTGCTGCATCATGATCATGCACAGCAATATTACCAGAGGTCTGGTAGGCTACGTGCACATCGTGTCCTTGCTCTACGAGTCGGAGGAATGTTCCACCCATAGAAATCACATCATCATCGGGATGCGGGCTAAAAATAATCACCCGCTTTTTGGCTGGCTGCGCTCGTTCTGGGCGACGGGTATCGTCCGTACTAGGCTTGCCACCAGGCCATCCTGTGATGGTATCCTGTAGTCGGTTATGTACTTTGATATTCAGATCATAAGATGAGGCATACTCAATAATCAGATCACTGAGTTGATGCTCATTGTAGTCGCTGTCCGTCAGGCGCAAGATCGGTTTTCCGGCTTGTTGAGATAACCAGATCACCGCTTGAGCTACCAGGTCCTCCGTCCAATCACAGATACCTACTCGCCAGGGTGTCTTTACACGTGTCAATTCTGAGGCAGCCGCCTGATCGACATATACGCGTACATTGGTATGTTCCTGTAGGAAAGTAGCAGGAATGGTAGCAGATATTTCACCTTCTACCGCACGGCGAATAATAGGCGCCTTGTGCATTCCCCACCCTAGTAAAAATACCTTGCGGGCCTTCATGATGGTATCAATTCCCATGGTAATTGCCCGATATGGTACCGCCTCTGGCTGGATAAAATCCTTAATGGCGTCCTGACGAGTCACACCATCCAGACGAACAAGTCGAGTCTGAGAGTCCCGCCAAGAACCGGGCTCATTAAATCCGATATGTCCCGTACGGCCGATGCCTAACAACTGGATATCAATCCCACCTGCCAACTGAATTTTCTTTTCGTAGGCTTTACAGTAACTGCCCACTTCATCCATCGGGATAGTACCGGAAGGAATATTGATATTCTCAGGCTTGATGTCGATGTGATCGAACAAGTACTCGTGCATGAAGCGCACGTAGCTTTGCTCCGATGTTGGTGCTATTGGATAGTATTCATCCAGATTAAAAGTGATCACGTTGGCAAAGCTCAATTGCTCTTCCTTATGCATTCTTACCAGCTCCTTGTACACACCAATCGGTGAGGAACCCGTCGCTAGTCCAAGTACGATATGCTCTCCTTCTTGCTGCTTTTGACGAATGGCCAAAGCAATTGATCGAGCCACATGCACACTGGCCTCCGCAGAATCTTCCCAAATTTTAACGGGAAGTTTCTCCATCGACTTCAGCTGATACTTCAGCGAATCTAAGATCATGACTGACATACGGAAACGTTTTTAAGGTTTTGCCAGGCAAAAGCGGCAGCTCCGATTAGAGCCGCTTCATTCACCTTTAGATTTGATAGCATTATCTGAGTCTTGCCACGAAGACTTTTTAAGAGTTGTTCTTCCATTCTCTCCGCCGCTGGCTCGGTAAGGAATGCTCCAGCGTTCGTGAGGCCTCCGGCAAGAATGATCGCTTCTGGCTCGACAATTGTCACTAGCTCTGCTAGCTTATCTCCCAAAGTGTGTCCAGTACGGAGAAACACCTCTTGCGCCAGCTCGTCCTGTTGAAGCGCTGCATCAAAGACCATTTTTGCCGTAAGCTGATTGAAGGGAACGGAACGAAGTAGACTGCATTGCTTTCTAGCAGCCATAAGCTCAAAGGCCGTGCGGCAGATTCCCGAGGCAGAAACATAAGTTTCCAAGCATCCTCTTCTACCACAATTACATTCCCGACCATTTTCTACACTAATCGTGTGGCCAATCTCGCCTGCTTGCCCGGTATGGCCATGGACAACTTGACCATTCACCACGATTCCACATCCCAGACCAGTTCCAAGTGTGATGAGCACGAAGTTGCTCATGCCAACAGCTGCCCCTGCTACACCTTCGCCAAGAGCAGCGGCATAGCTGTCTTTAGTCAAAAAGCATGGCCATTCAAATTCGTTTTCGAACAAACGAACCACCTCAACACGCTCCGAAAAAGGTAAGTTAGCTGCTCCGAGAATTGTTCCGTCAATCGGAATTCCACCAGGAGCACCAATCCCAATCCCTACAATCTCTTCACCGTCTTTCATGGAACCAGCCAATGTTCGCACAGCAGTATAGAGTGCTGAAAAGTAGGACTCCTCATCCATGTACCGAGTGGTATCTATTGCAGTAGTATTCAGCACATTATAGTCCTGATCTACTCTTGCCAACTTCGTTGAAGTCCCTCCAATGTCAATACTTAATACCACTTCCATCGGTCATTTTTTAGCGGAATTTTTCCGAATCAACTGCTCAAAACAGACCTCCTCTTGAGACAAAGGTAGAAATATTTGGTAAAAAGTGTGTGCGCACACACAAAATTTTATATAATTGTGTGCGAACACACCTATCAAACATTCTAAACGTGTACGCACACATGCATATTTAATTTCATACTAATTAATATCGGATACAGATCTAAACAAAAACTTGAGGAGTTATATTTGTATTCGGTAGAGAGACGCAAGAAATATGAAAAAGCGAGTTCGCATCAAGGACATTGCGGAGAAGGCAGGCGTATCAACTGGCACAGTTGATCGCGTGCTTCATAATCGCGGTAAAGTAGCGGCTGACGTCAAGAAGCGAGTACTAGAAGTGATTGATGAGTTGGGCTACGAGCGCAACCTCATTGCCAGTGCCCTAGCCTATAACAAAGAAGTAAGAGTAGCTACCCTCCTACCCCGCACCGAGGTTGACCCCTATTGGTTACAAACCAATCAGGGCGTGCTTAAGGCCAACAAGACTTTACAGCATTATGGCCTACTCTTGGAACAAACCTTCTTCGATTATGGTAATCCTGCTAGCTTTTTGACGAACGCCAAGGAGGTCTTAGCGAGTAAACCAGATGGCCTACTCTTTCCACCTATGTTTGCTCAAGAAGCACGTTGGCTGATTCAACAATGCGAGGAGCATCAGATTCCATATGTAATCATTAATACGAATCTCGAGGACGCCAATCCACTGTGCTACATTGGGCAGGACTCCTATCAAAGTGGCGTATTGGGTGCTCGCCTCCTCAACTTTGGCCTCTCCGAAGGTGGGCAGGTTTGTATCCTCAATCTGGATTACAGCACCAAGGCAGCCCAACACTTGATTAGTAAGGAAAATGGGTTTACCGATTATTTTACGGAAACCCAATCCAAGAATATCGAGATCATTAGAGAGGATTGTGAGCAATTCGATCAACCTGACAAATTACGAGCGTTCCTACTGGAACTCCTTGAACAGCACCCAAAGCTGAGTGGCATTTTTGTGACCAATTCTCGTGCTTACAAAATTTTAGATTGCCTTGAAGAGCCCATACTAGACCGAAAAATCAAGATCGTTGGTTTCGATTTGATCACTCCCAACCTCAAGTATCTACACGAAGACAAGATCAACTTCCTCATCAATCAGAACCCATCTGATCAAGGCTACAAGGGAATACACAGTCTGTTCAAGCACTTGGTACACAAGGAAGAGATAGAGAAATACCAATACCTGCCGCTTGACATTGTGGTAAAGGAAAATGCCGAATACCACGTCAAGCAGATATCAAGTGAAGATTTACTGGTATAGGTAACTTTCCCGCTAGCCGAAAACCACATCCATGGCGGCACAGATATGTGCACGAGCTTCTTCTAGATCTGCTTCTCCATGGGCTGCACTAACGAAGCCTACCTCGTAGCC
>CAJXOS010000119.1 GCA_913057725.1 uncultured Lewinella sp. | reverse complement strand
CCCGCAAAACGGAAGGACTCGGTCGTACCATTGGCAAAGTGTACTACACAACGATGAATGTTAATTGGAGCAATTTCTGCTTTTAGTCGAATAGAAGTGAATCGGCCTTCACGGGCAGTTACTAGGATCTCATCACGATCCAAACCGTAGTTGACTCGGCGTTGACCCAGCTTTTCCCAACGTGGTGGCATCTCAATGCTCTCAGCGATATCATTTGTATAAATGTGTGCCTGTGCAGGCTGTACGAAAGCAATCGCTAGAAGGATGAATAGGCTTTGAAAGAAATAGGATTTCATGTTCTCAATAAATTTTAGTGGAATGAATTTGCTTCTTTGACTGGCTAGATTCAGCTGCGTTTAACCGAAAAGTCTTAAAGAATCGTTAGGGTTCTCTTAAGGTTTTCCCAAAATCATGGAGTTGTAGATGATTAGAAGTCTACTTCGGCCAACGAATGGATTCTGCTCTTGAGTTCGATGCCATCAGCGAGCTGATATTTGAATTGCCCCGTAGAGATATCGATCTGAAGACACCATTCCTTATTTGTGTCGAAACGAGATTGAGAAGCGAACATCACCTCATGATGCTTAAAAGTCATCATTGTCAACTCATCCTGATCAGAGGCAGGGAGAATATAAATCGGGCTTTCTTCGTTCATCAAATTTCGGAGCTCCGTCATAGACTGACAGTCCTTGATCATTTGTAAGCTAAGTAGAGTAGGGGGCATCATCCCCATTTTACCCTCACGCACCTGTTTGAGTGCTTCTTGAGCTGTGATCCAGCAATAGCCTTTAATCTCATAATCGTCCGTTACGACTGATATATCGGATTCTTCTATCGCAGCAAAGAAAAACCAAGTACCATATCTTCTAGGAGCAATGGCCGGTGTCGTCCAATGTCGAAAGAAGGTTAACTGCTTGTTGCTGATCGTAATCTGAGCCTCCTCTTGTGTTTCTCTAATGGCTGCTCGCTTTGCAGCCTCTAGCTCGCTCTCACTATCCGTAATTTCCTCCTGTTCAATTTTGCCACCAGGGAAAACCCATAGTCCTCCTGCAAAGACTAATGCCTTATTTCGCTTTAGCAGAAGCACTTCTACGGTTCCGTCATTTTCTCTTGCGAGTAAAATGGTAGCTGCTGGCTTGATGATGTCTGTCATATAAGATGGAGTCGACTTTTTGGATGGATGAATAAAAATACAATATGTTTTGAAATCAAAATCGCCTCGAGTCACTAATAATCGAAAGGGTAGGGGACTCCCCTGTTTTTCAGGCCCTAGGCGTTAGCATGCTTTACAGATTTCAGCACCAACAAAAAAGTTGTTTTTATAAACAGAAAGTTGTAAGTTTGTCTTGCTTCCGATGTGTTAATTCCACACGTTTTGAACAGCGTGTTTTCTCAAGCGAAGATCATTTCTCAGAAGATCGCTGAATTCTATTTCTGTCTAATTAGATCCAGTATTACTGATATGTTGAGAACTTTATATGTGTCATCAATGTCTGCATATTGGCAGCTTGGTAGTGCTCTCGTAGAGGTTCCTGAGGTTCTGATCATATCAACTCCGGGTTTGACTTGCTCTGTGACTTAATTGTCTAGGCTTATTATCGGTACTAGTTTCCTTTATATTGTTGCCTATAATTTATATTATGTTAAGTAAAGCTTTGAAAACCCTACTCTATTCTACTTCTTCTACTTTTTGCCAGAATAGCTGTGCAGTATTACCCCAACTAAATCTTGCTGCGTGCTCTATAAATTTCTTTGAATCATACGCTGTCGCTAAAGCTTCCTTCATGCACTGTGCTAATGCCTGTGCATCCCCGGTAGGGAAAAATAAGGCACTCCCCTCTCCTATTTCTCGTAGGCTTGAATTGTCGGCTGTAATGACGGCTGTACCGCATGCTAAAGCTTCTATAATTGGCAACCCAAAGCCTTCATATTCCGATGGATAAATGAGCGCTTGACTATGCGTATACAGTATGGGTAAATGATCAGCTGGTACATAGCCGCTTAAAGCAATACGATCTCTGAATGGATGACTGGCTAAAGCTTCATCAAACTCCTCTGTTTTCCATCCCTTTTGACCTACAATCAGTAGATTGATCCAGTTATTGTTGTTTAAACAAAATGTTTTATAAGACTCCAGTAAGGTGTTCAGTTGCTTACGCGGCTCAATTGTTCCGACGCTAATAAAATAGGGTTTATTTAGGCTGTACTGACGTAGAACAGCATCGTTCCTGGTTGGTCGGAAGGCCTCTCCCCTGCCCAGGTAGATTGCGGTGCTCTTAGATGTAGTCGCAGGAAAAAATTGTGCTAGGTCTTTCGCTGTATGCTTGCTGTTGGTGAATACCCAATCTGTACGTCGAAGAATACGAGGCAGAAAAATCTTTTGTAGCAGCTGGCTATGCCATCGGTGATACTGAGGAAAAAGCAGCGGTGTGAGATCGTGTATCATTGTCAGCCGCTTAATGCGTTTGGGTAAGTTAAATGGGCCAAAATGGGCTGGTTCGAAAACAGCATTTACGCCTGCTTTACGAAGAAGGTACGGCACTAAAAAAAACAAGCGAAGCGAGGCAAACCCGATCGGTAACCGAATATTTGGAACAACAATTTGTTTTACCGGGAGCTGTGGGTCGTATCGTTCTCTAATCAGTACTAATTGCTCCCCCTTGCCTTGGCGAATTAGTGCGGCAATAAGCTCTTTAGTGAACACATGCACACCAGCACGTTGATTGTCCAAAGGATCGGCAATGATGCCAAGCTTAAGTTTTCTTGGTGATGATGTCTTCATAATAGAGAAGCGTTTGATACGCTGATTTTAGCAATGAAAAGGTGTTTGATTGCTGCCATGCTAATTCCGCCAACTGTTCTCGATCGGCAGGATCTGATGCTAATTTTTGCATGGCATTGGCTATCTCCGAAACGTCCTCTGCATCAACACCGATTCCGCCCTCTCCAACCACTTCTGGCATAGAGCTATTATTGCCATAAATTACTGGCCGGCCACATTGCATAGATTCTAAAAGGGGTAACCCGAAACCTTCATAGAGTGATACGTAACACAGGGCTAGCGCATTGGCGTAAAAGGCAGTAAGATGCTCTTCGTCAATAAACCCTGTGAAAAACACTCCTTTTTCTCGCAAATCAGCTTCATCTACGAATACGTCATCGGATAACCATCCTTTCTTACCACAAACAAAAAGGAATACAGAGGAATCTTTATAACGCTCTCTAAACTCCAGGAATGCGGAAATTACTCTGCGAATATTCTTCCGTGGTTCAATTGTAGATAGACTCAAAAAGTAGTTACCCTCAACAGGCAAAGCGTACGCTGCGCGGATAGATGCCAAATCACTAGTGCTATGTTGACGATTGAATCGTCCACTTACGCCCTCATAAATGCATCGATTTTTACCCAATGCTCGGGGATAGAGGTCCTTTAGATCATTTGCTGTAGCCTTAGAGATACTGAGAAAACGTGTGGTTTCGTCCTTCAGTGCAAGTTGCATACCGCTCTCTGCCAAACGGATGTTTTCGCTGGTATGGAACTGCGGGAAAATCCGATGAGTACAATCATGAATAGTAACCAGTTTTGCTACGTTTACGGTAGGCACAAACGGTAAGTGCTGCGGAAGAGGAAAATGTATGAGGTCGTATTGTTCAAGCTGGTGTTTGAGGCCCTGATCATTGCTACGTTTATTTTTAATTACAACCACTCGTAGCCATGATAGTATTCTGCGGAATGGCCCCATTCGATACAGGAAGCTTAATATCGAATATAAACCTGTAGGCAAAAACCTTCTGATTTTCGCCTTAAATGTTAGCATACCCTCCTCGTAGGATTCTTTTTTTTCCTCTACTACAAACTCAAATTGAATCTGACCATCGCTGAGTTGGAGCGGCTGAATAGGCTGCCCTAAATGAAATAGATCAATTTTCCATGAAGGCAAAATATTTGATAAATCACTTAAATGGTGAAGTAAGTCGACTAGGTAGCGTTTGATTCCGTCGTTATCCTGTGTGAAGAGTTTACTAACCTCAACGAGTACGCTATATTTCCCCTTCTGACGAACTGCTGGCATTTTGCCGTCCACGTAATTCAGCGCTCGCATTTGTTTGCCGTGAAGTTGCCAGAAAAGCCGATGCAGCTCTTCCGGCATCTCCTCCTTCCAGCTGCCTCGTTTCCCTTTCCGAAAGTTTTTCTTCAGGATACCAGGGTCAAATTTATTGCCAGCTCCTGCACCATACTTGGGTTGCCCAAATTTGAGGTCTTGAAAAGTGGGTAGCTTTTCTTTCTTTGGTGGTGGGAGGTCAATAAAACTCCTTAACCGTTCTGTTTCTCGAATAGGATCAGTGATTAGATCTTCATAACGAATAACAAGGTCTGCTTTCTCGGTCCAAGCAGCCACATTCTCTGACCAACCCCCAAAATAACTCCCTTCGGCGGCTATTGTAGCTTGCAAAAGATTGTTGTAGAAATCTGTACCCGGCTCTATAATATCTTTGCGATGATGAGCTATCGATACTAAGGCATCTCTACCATCTCTTACGATATAAACAACTTTCCTTCCCTTTAACTCAGCTGGTAGTTGATCAGGTAGTAAGTGAGTTTTAACCACTGGGAAAGTAGCCCAATTTTCGTCTAGGTCCCGTCCCTCTTCTGTGTGAAAGGTACTCGACTCTAAGCCATACAACTCGTAGAGTAGATTGCGAAAAAAAGTATTCCCGGACCGAGGAAAGGACACCAGTACGATCATGGCGCCAAGATAAAACTAAAGCCTTAATTTAGCAGGATGATGCAGCTTTTACGATCAGATCCTCGCTTTAAGCACCAATTGCAGCTCGTCTCTATCCATATACCGAAGACAGCGGGAACTTCCTTCAGAAACACCCTGCGTGAAGTATATGGAGAAGATCATGTTGTGCGGTTGGATATTACACTAGAAGAGGAGAAGATCCGATTAAACGAAAAGGACTGGAATGGTCCTCGCCTCTCAAAAGATATTCAGGTTGCACATGGCCACTTCTCCCCTTCTCTTTTTCAAAAGTATTTTCGGGAAAACGAGGCTAACTATATTACGTGGCTTCGTCATCCTGTGGAGCGGGTTATATCCAATTATTATTATTTGGTGAAGCGGCTGAAGGAAGAACTAGAGGAAGAAAGAAAAGGCCTCAATATATTAAGCAAGTTGCAGCGAAGTCTGGAGGAATATGCAAGTGCACCTTTGAACCAGAATCGCATTAGTAAGTTTCTGTCCGGGCGAGCCTTAGAGGATTTTGCTTTCGTTGGCATTCAAGAGCATTATCAAGCGGATTTGCAACGTTTAGCACAACTTTTGGAATGGCCCACAGCTCCTCACTTCAGGCATAACGTAACGGGTAAACGCTACGAGGTTTCGACAGATTTACGCAAACAAATAGCATCCTATAACGAAGCAGACATGATCCTGTACGAGAAAGGCTTGGAGCTCCGAGAAAAATACCAGGCTTAAAGATGCTCGATCTAATCTCAATACATATTCCCAAGACAGCGGGCACTTCCTTTTATGCTATTCTCAAGCAGGTCTATGGCGAGGAGTTGTCAGCTCCCTTTCGAAGAAGGGATATTCTCAATAGGAGGAATAATGAATATTTTGATGCGAACACCCTCCCACCCCACATCCGTATTTTGCACGGTCATTTCTATTATTCAGAGATTGCCAATCTCCACAGGACTGATCGGTCTAAGTTGGTTTGTTGGTTACGCGAGCCGGTTGAACGCTTGATTTCCAATTACCTATTCTTCAAAGCGGGTCTAGAAAACCCAGAGCGAAACCCAGAGCAATACGAACTTAACAAGCATCGCCTGAATGAATCACTATTGGAGTATGCAGAACGATTAGAAAACCGAAATCGTATTAGTGAATTTTTGCACGGAAGTAATCTTGAGGACTTCTTTTTTTGTGGTAGAATGAGTCATTATGAAGAAGATATCAGGCATCTAGGGCGTCAACTTGGTTGGCCCCCTAACCTACCCATCCCCACCTTAAATCGGGGCGCGAAACAATCTCATTCAACAACAACTTTATCGACAAAAGTGCTATACCAATTGGAGGAATGGAATTCTGAAGACTTGGCGCTTTATCGTAGGTTTTTGGCGAATATTGACAGGAGTACTGTAGTTTAACTACATTTGTTCTAAAGGAAAAACACAGCATTTTGTCACACTATCCAGATTTTTCCGAGGTTCAAACCTTCATTTTATTTGTAGGCTATCCACGCAGTGGGCACAGTTTGCTTGGTGCTCTTTTGGATGCCCATCCCCATGCAATAGTCTCACATGAGCTTGATGCGATTGACAAACTTAAGGAAGGATACCCTCAAGAGCAATTGTACCAGGCTATTGTAGATCAAGCAAAAGCGTTTAAAGCTGGAGGGAGCAAGTGGATGGGATACTCCTATCAAATACCTGGGACAGAACAAGCCTGGAGTGATCAGTTAACACATATCGGTGATAAGCGAGGGGGAACTACTTCACGTCATTTGGAAAATGATTGGAGCATGCTGGAGAAAATCCAGTCATGGGGGGTAAGCTTGAAGATAATACACCTCACACGTAATCCTTTTGATTGTATATCGACGGCCATTAAAAAGCGAGAGGCTGAGCAACAGCGAAGCTTTTCATCGGTAGATGTAAGAAGAAAGGCTGATCATTTCTTTCGCAAGGCCAAATCAGTTGATGTCCTTATTCAGTCAGGTCAATATGAAGTTTATACCATGACCCATGAAAAAATGATTCGTGATTTTCATGTTGAAATGACGCATCTACTTCAATTTCTAGGACTACCTCCCCTACCCGACTATTTAGCGTCCTGCGAGCAAGCGATTTTTTCAGGCCCGAACAAATCACGTACCGCCAGCTCACATTGGTCAGAGGAGAATCGTGCGTATGTTCAAGAGCAGATGTCAGCGTTTCCATTCTTCTCACATTACTCTTTTGATGAATGAGTCGAGACAAAAGAAGAGTGTTGTTTCATCGTTCCTGGACCAAGTTTAACGGAGGCACGAGCGGTGGACAGCTTAAGGTTAGAGATGCCTTTGAGCATATTAAACATTCCGCTTCTTTTTTTCCAGAAGTGTACTTTGGGCCAGAGACCATCTGGTTTGATAATCCAGGCAACTTTTGGCTTCCTTATCGAGATCAAGGATTAGCAGAATGGAAGATTAATGAAACGGATATCATCTTCTTCGCGGGCAAAGATTGGAAGATTTTCACACCTGAGTTTGCTCATAATCTTCCAGTCCCTGTCATAAATATTGCACAACCGCGGCACACTCGTCCCGACGATATTCGACACTCTTATTTACACTACCCCGCTATACGAATTGCTAAGAGTAGTCTTGGGAAACAAATCCTAGACGACTTCGGGGTAAATGGCCCCGTGTACCTTATTCCAGATGCTATTGATTTTGACTTACTTCCAACTCCCCTCTCCCACCCTAGCAATGACATACTGATTGTCGGTCTTAAGAATGAAGGAATGGCGAGACAGTTATATGATCGCCTACAAAGTCGTAATCGCTGGAGATGGAATAAATGGAAAATAAAAGTACAAGTACCACCAAAACTTCCGACGCGTGAGGACTTTCTCAATCTTGTGAATGACAGTAAGATCGTCCTATTTCTGCCGCTAGATGCAGAGCGTGGCGCTGAAGGTTTCTATCTACCTGCATTGGAAGCCATGGTAATGCAGAAAATGGTCATTTGTCCGTATGCGGTAGGTAATATAGACTTTTGCCTACCTGGTAAGACCTGTCTGCAACCAGAATACAATGTAGAAGCTCTATATCAAGCAGCACTTACTGCCCTAAAGATGAGTGAGGGACGACGCCAGCAGTTTATTAAGGCAGGAACTGAAATTGCTCAAAATCATAGCCTCCCTCAAGAACGATCCGCTATCTTGAGTTTATTGGCGCAAACAGATGATATCTGGGCAGATAACACTCTTTTCTCAAGGCCCTAATGGACCTGTGTCCTATCAAAAGTTTTCAATTTCTTTAATGCTGTAGTGCAAACTAAATACCTCGCTATTCATGAGTAAACGCTCTTTGATGTTGTCAACTAGTTTTTGATCATACAGCGGATTCCTATTCTTATTACTCAATGGAGTCTCTAATTCTTGAGCTTTTTCCGTGATGCTCTGTAAAGCACCACCACCACTGCTTACCAGATTTTCGTAGTAGATGATCTGATTGGCTTCGAGGCAAGTAAATCGATCATACATAGTAACCAACAATTGAACCTGCCGTTCGAGGAGATCTGGGATTGATTGGAGGTTGTCATAAAGCTCGGGATCTAGGTTTTCAAGGACTCTTAGATTGCCTTCAGCCACGGGTGCCTGAATGGTGTTCCAGGACAAGATGGTGGCAACAGGATGCCTCAAAATGGCATAAACATCAAAAAAAGTGGTTAGGCCTGGTAGTAGGTAGGTAAAGTGCCCATTCTGCTTAATGATCAGTTGAAAATCAGGACTAAATGGTTTATCAAACTTTAGAATTCCTTTTTGAACTACACTTTTTCGTCGAGCGTTTTGATCATCTGCAAATGGATTTTCCGGAACCCCTTCTCCCTTTACTTTGGATAATGCGGTACCTGTTTCCAAAATACTCGAGCGCATCTGGCTAAAGAATTGCTGTACTTGTGAAATGGCAGCAATGGGATTGGGAAACATCTTCAGGTTCATAGGTTCATGCAAAGCAGCCGTATCCGGTAGTTGATTTAGCAAGCTACAAGCCAGTGTTGTGCCAGATCGTGGTGGTCCTGTTAGAATGATGTTATTCCCCATAATCAGCTTTCATCTTGTTGGCTAAATCAATCACATCCTGCCTTTCATAAAAATCCCAGTAAGCTCCTTCGCTTGCTAATAATCGCTCTACCACAGCAGACAGATTGCTATGCTGGTACAGCACGTTATTGTTTTTGTTTTCTAGCTTGATGTTTTCTGTGGTAGCGATAGGAACTCCCCTAGCGACTCGCTTTATAACTGCATCTGGATTAGCAATTAGTTCTTCATATCTAATGATCCGCTCCGAATTAAATTCTTGAAACTGTTCGAAATACCAGGATAGGATAAATAGTTGTCGGGTTAATAGATCGTCTGGCAACTGGTTCAGTTGGCCATGGAAAGTCGGATTTAATCGCGCGGATTTCGCAACACGTCCACGCGATACAGCGACATTTACAGAGTGCCATGAGGCCAGTACGGCTAATGGATTTCGCACTTGCGCAAAGATTTCGTGTGAACGCCTAAGTTGAGGAAGGAGTAGGGTGAATTCAGCGCAGTGTTTCATTATTAACGTGAAATCTGCGGACTTAGGAGGCGTAAAAAGTATAGTTTGCCTAGTGATAACTCGTTGTCTGGTAGCTACCTTTTCCTCCGCAAAAGCGTTGTCAACCATCCTCCCGTCCTTCCCTCGTGCAAGAGCTCTTCCATGAAAAAACAAGTCTCGCCGAAATATCTCAAAATGTTGATTGATAGACTGTTCCGAGTGGATTGGATCTGTGAAGAACTTGTGATCTAGCGGCTCATTTAAAGCAATGACTTCAGGAAGCTCAGTAAGTAGTCGACATAAAAGTGTTGTGCCAGATCTGGGAATGCCTGTGAGTAAAATATTGTGGCCAGACAAATGCTCTTTCCAGTACCGGTATCGCTTCATTAAATTCCAGACTAGCTTCATATTAGCATTCGGCCTTTTGTTCTTTATATTTACCTGCCCAAATTGACATGAGTTGTAAAGTAAGTAAAACCGAGAACAGGTGGTAATAAATCATCAACATCAATTTTGCTATTTTGCGATACCTCGGACTGGCTCGAAGGCTACCACGAAGCTATTAGTTAGTGAATACGGGAGCAAAGAGATCCTAGGACTCCATGCATCCTGGGATGATTTCCAAAACATAGCTTCGGAAGAGGAGAAGAAGTACCTCTCTTTTTGTGCGGTTCGTAACCCCCTTGATTCGATCGTTAGTAGATACTTCAAAATTAAAACCGACCATACTGGACGTTTTTCTAGAGGAACGTTCTTAAAAACGGGAAAGCCTGTACCTGATGCAGCTTTGGAACGATATCGATATATTACAGAAAACAACTTGAGTTTCGCTGAGTATTTCCGGCGTTATCACAATGAGGTAATTCGAATGGCACGCCATGAGGAAACTATTCAAAACGTCAGTTATATCATGAGATATGAGCATCTCCAGCAGGATTTAAATAAAGTTCTGCAGATACTAGGCCTTAAACCTAAACCGCTTCCTCTTCATAATGTTACTGCTATTCGAGATTCGAATTTTTTGCAATATTATACTCCCGATATTATTCCTCAAGTGAAGAAGGTAGCGACTCCATTAATGCATAAGCTAGGCTATGCATTTCCTGAATCGTGGGCTAATTTTAGCGCCCTGTAAGGGTAATTCAAGTGATTGAGAAACTCCATTCCTTCCCCTTACAGAGGCACATGTGGCCAACAAATTAGTATTTAGATGCATTTCGACCCTTCGCAGGAGCAATTAAATAATAGCAGCTTAAGCTTTAGCGAAGCCTTGCAAATCCTGCTAGGTCTATTGGGTTTACTGGGAGGGATTTATGCTTTTGAATTGGAACCAAGCTTAAACCTCCTAAATCTTATGGGGGTGGTAATTATTGGCTTTATCGTTTCTATTCTGTTGCCCTTGTCTTTTCGGCTTCCGGCTCTTCTTGCAGCAACCTTTGCAAGCTTTTTGGTTTTCTTCCCATTAAAAGTATCCATTCTAATATTAGGACTTGGGCTTGGATTATTTGGAATCCTAAATAGTGCTTTATCGGTCAGGTGGCGAATACGAATCATCATTGTTTTAGGAGTGATTTTGGCGGCTTGGCGTTTAGATTGGCTTCCCTTTCCTCAACCAAGTGTAGTTTTGTCAGTTGTAGGTGGTCTTTTTATGTTCCGCTCCATACTATTCCTTTATGAGGAGCAATTTGCAACGACTTCACAAAGTATTTGGTTACGGCTTTGCTACTTCTTTATGTTGCCAAATCTTGTCCTTCTTATCTTTCCTGTAGTAGACTACAAGACCTTCTGTCAAGGCTATTATGCTAAGGGTGCCTTCCAGACATACCGGAAAGCCATTCTCTGGATGGCAAACGGATTACTACACTTCCTACTCTATAGGTTGATATATTACTACTTCATTCCAAGTCCTGCGGAGGTGGTGGGAGTTTTGGGTTGGCTCCAATACGTCATTTTTACTTATCTACTAATTGTCCGTCTAGCAGGGATTTTTCATTTTGCAGCGGGTGTCCTCTGTTTGTTCGGTTTTGATCTTCCTCCGACTTTCTATCATTATTTCTTTGCTGATAGCTTTGGAGAACTTTGGCGACGAATAAACCGCTATTGGCGAGACTTCGTGATGAAGGTCTTCTACTATCCTCTCTATTTTAAGATCAAGCATTTAGGCCCCATCAAAGCAATCGGACTATCCGTCTTACTGACCTTTGCTATTAATTGGTTTTTACATGCTTATCAATGGCTATGGTTAAAGGGCACTCTGCTATTTACTCTACAAGATATTAGCTTCTGGGCGGCATTTGGAGTTGCCGTAGCTGGCAACTCTGTCTATAAAACTTCACAACGAAGAAGACAGCGTCAACAACCAAATAACAAAGGAATTTGGTCCGAATATTGGTATGTTCTTCGCGTCATGGGGGTATTTAGTTTTATGGCAGTTCTTTGGTCTTGGTGGACTGCACCTTCTATTGACCAATGGTGGGAGTTTTTACAGATTTGGGGAAGTATTAGTAAAGGTGAATTACTCTTACTGCTTGGCTGTATGGTTGCAGTATTCGGCCTTGGTGTCTTATTGTATCGCTGGGATAAATATACACGAGGAAAGGAAGATCACTGGCGTAATGATGAGCAGCGACATTACAATTTTAGTGTTGTAGTCATGTTTGTTCTCATTGTATTTGCGAGGGCTCCGGTCCGCAGCTATTTCGAAGACAAATTTGAGCTGGATTTACAACCAGTGGTAAGTCTACAATTGAACCAAATGGATCGGGATGTCCGGTTTCAAGGATATTATGAGTCAATGCTTGGTAACTCTCAGCTAGTATCGACTCCGCTGGAAGATCTGCAAAGTAGACAACCTGCGAATTGGAAGCAGCTTGTTCATACTGGAGCACTACATAAGGAGGAAGAATTACTAGAGCGGACGCTAAAGCCAAATATGGAGGTTGAGTTTAAGGGGAAGAAATTCATAACCAATAGATTTGGGATGCATGACTTCGAAATGGATAGTCTTCCGGCATCAGACACCTATAGAATGGCGTTGTTAGGGGGGTCAATCGAGATGGGTAGTGGAGTAGAACGAGAACATACGTACGAAAACCGCTTGACTCGACTTTTGAACGAAGACTCGCTGTTTTTTCGCAATTCACAGGTTGAGATCATGAATTTCGGAGTCTCATGGACGCACATGCCGCAACATCTTGCCCGGCTGGATCAAATTGTCGGCGATTTTAACCCAAGAATGGTAATTTATGCTGGGCATCCCGGGGAATTTAAACGGGTTGCTGGAAATTTATTCAGGCTGTACAGAGAAGGAGTCGACTTAGAGTATACTATCCTCAACGATCCCGTTAACGCTTTAAATCTGGGAAGGGACGTTGAAAGAAACCTATTCCTAAGAACTATTAGGCCTAAAATGCCGAATATCCTTGAAGATGGATACCAATTAATCCGTGACAAAATAGAAAGTATGGGAGCGGTCCCAGTTTTTATTTTTGTTCCAACATTCGACGATAAACAATCCCCCGAGGAAGACGACTTAATTGTAGAAATTGCAAGAGCAGTTGGTTTTTTTGTACTGGATCTAAGAGGATTTGATGAAGGCTTTTCCACTGTTGACTTAATGTTGGCAGAATGGGATGCGCATCCAAGCATATTAGGGCATCAACTATTGGCGGAAGAACTCTATCGCCAAATGATAAATGAAACCTCTTTAAGAGAACTCATTGAGAATCACGGTAGCAAGTAATCTCAACTAGATATTCTCAAAGCTTAACTAATTTGTGTGAGTACCATTCAAAGGCTTAATACATGTAATTGGATAGTCCTGCCTATTATCCTTTCCATCCTTACTTGTTCAAGGACAGAGGTTGAAAGATTGAGTGACGATCAATTGAATATCTTACTTGTAATAGCCGATGATCTAGGTAAAAACGTTCTAAGCGCTTACAACGCTGATGCTCCTAGGACAAAGTACTTAGATCATTGGGCAAAAGGTGGTATTCAAATGCATAATTTTTATGTGACAAGCCCAGTGTGCTCTCCTAGTCGCGCAAGTATTCTCACTGGTTGGACTGCGACGAAAACAAGAGTTCATAGAGTGCTAAGACCCTCTAATGCTGGTCTAGATCATGAATTGTCCTCAGCCACTCCAACCCTTGCTGAGTACTTGAAAAACCTTGGTTACAGGACAAGTTTGATAGGAAAATGGCACCTCGGTTACCGACCGGAAAATCACCCACTAGAGCGCGGATTTGATGAGTTTCGAGGTTTTTTGCCAGGACATATAGACTATATCAGCCACTTAAGCCCCGAAGGAAAGTTTGGTCTTCAATGGAATAAAGACAAATGGGACTTGCCGAAAGGAGCTCATTTGACGGAAATACTTACTTCGGAAGCAATTAACCAGATTGATGAATGGGCAAATGATAAACCGAATTTCATGGTTTTGTCTTATGCGAATGCTCATACCCCATACTTGTTGCAAAATGACTCTGCTGTTTTTCCTGGTAAGGCAAATCGAAGTGATAATAACATAGAAGATTATCAGGCATTAGTGGCGCTACTAGATCAACAAGTTGGTAGAATCCAGAAAGCACTTGAACAAAAGGGGGGAAATACAATCATTATTTTTCTGTCTGATAATGGCCCTCCAAGTCTTTCATTATATACAAGCGATAGAGCGAGAGCAAAGGGCTCTCTTTTTGAGCCTGGTGTAAACGTACCGGCCTTCATTTACTGGCCTGGTAGAGTTAATGCTACACAAGATTATCAATTACGTAGTGCATTAGACCTCTTCCCAACTGTGTTAAGCATTGCTAGCAAATCTGCTGAAAAAGACATTGATATTGGAGAACGAACTGGACAAAATATTCTCGAAACCCTTCACGGCTCCATGCGGGAGGTACTAGTCCAAACGCATCGGGGCATTGGGATGGTACGTGTCGATTCTTTGAAGGCTATATTTATTCCCAACGATACTTCAAAGATTACTCTTCGTCATCTTGAAGCTCGAGGTTTGTATTTGCAGCGGTTCCCAGTAAAGGAAATTGATGGGTATATCCCCTTAGTTTTCGATTTACACAATGATCCAAATGAACTCGTTAATCTGGCTTCCGCAGATACTCTATTGACTCAAAGACTTTGGAGTGTTTTTCAATCGGGGACAAAGTAGTAATATTAACTGCGATGAATGAATCCATTTAGGTTTCTACTACATGTCATAGTGCTTTACTGAGTTTAGTTTTGCTGCCCTTTTCTCTGGTGGTAAATCACGAAGATAGTTGTTGATATAGACGGTCAATGCCTCTTTGACATCGGAAGAATTATGAATAATCTTCCCTTGGTCCATCACAATAACTTTTGTCGCAATCTTGAGTATCTTTCTTATGTTATTGGAAACGAAGAGGACACCACGTTGACCCTCTTGCACATAAGTTTTTAGATGTTCAAAGCACTTAGTTTTGAATACCGAATCACCAACAGCAAGAGCTTCATCAATAATAAAGATGTTAGGGTCAGTGGCAACCGCAATTGAATATGAAAGTCGAGCTGCCATACCAGAGGAATAATTGCCGAATGGCCGATCTAAGCGATCTCCTAATTCACAAAAATCTTCGATAAATGGCATTTTTTCCTCAATCTCAGATTTGCTCATCCCAAATAATGCTCCTTTAATAAATATATTTTCACGCCCTGTAAATAAGGGTTGCATTCCCGATTTTAGCGCAAAAATGCTAGTGATTTTATAATCTGGTCGGCTTAAGATTTTACCTTGTTCTACAGTGTAAATTCCGGCGATTAATCGCATCAGACTGGTTTTCCCAGAACCATTGGCTCCTACAATACCTAGTATATCGCCAGCTCTCAAGTCAAGATTAATATCTTTCAATGCCCAAAATTCTTCCGCTCTCAGTTGGTCATAGTCTATGCGTGGATCAGTCAGCATATCCTTGATTCCATAGAGCATATTGGAACGAATATCTATAGCAAATTTCTTACTAAGATCTCTGATAGAAAGCAATATTGGGTGTTCTTCTACTGGCCTCATACGTTAATCATCCTTTCGATGAGCTTTCGCTCAAACTTAGTGAAAATACCGAACCCAATTAGAAAGAGGAATAGACTCAGAACTATGCAAAAAGTATAGGCTATTGGTTCGTAAAACTCCCCACTAATGAGTAACTGTCTACTAAAACCCAACAAATAGGTAAGCGGATTATAATCCACTATTTGGGCAAGAATAGGCATGGTTACTTTCGGAGCATAAATTACAGGTGTAATAAACATGGTAAATTGTAGGAGTCGATCCATGATCCTTGCCAGATCGACAGCAACAACACGCAGGAGGGCGACAAAGACTCCTAAACTAAGACCTAATGCAAGGAGCGGAAGTAATGTCAAAGGGAATAAGATACTAATCCAAGAGAAAGAAACCCCGTAAAATAGGAGTACAATTATATTAATCAAAAATGGAATGATGAAGTTGATCAAATGAACAACTATGCGCTCTGCGACCAATACTTCGTGTGGGAACCGTACTGTCACCATCAGCCTAGCCCCTTCCATTAAGGCATTGCTACTAGCTTGGTAAGACCCTAAGAAAAAGGAAAAGATAGAAGTACTTAGCAATACATACGCCGGATAGGGAATTTCTGTGTCCCCCGGGTTCATGATTCCCGCACCATGAAGTACAACCCAGGCGATTACCGAAAAAATGGGTGCAATTATTAGCCATGACCAGCCGATAAATGACCGCTTGTAGGTTCGCTTGATATTAACCTTAACCAACTGAGCAACCAGGAATCGATGCTCTTTAAGTCTGCGAAATCGGAGAAGCATTTGCCGGAGTGTGCTCTGCTCAAATTCGTCATTCAGGGAGGATAGTTCTGTTTTGGTTTCTGAATCCATCTTATCGTGGTGTACTACGAACAAAAGTAGTTGAAACTTTGCAATGTGTTCCTATCTTTGATGGAGACAAAGTGAACGACCCGTGGAAAAGAATATGGAGCCTGTAGAACACTTCATTCGCAAGAATTTTCTTGCGGATCCCGATGGAGATTTGAGTAACTCTACTCCCCTCTTGAGTAGTGGAATAATCGACTCTATCTCTGCGCTTGAGTTGGTAGAATTCTTGGAACAGAACTACCAGATCGAGTTTAAGCCGCATGAAGTAGATAGAGAAAACTTGAACACAATAGACCTCATCGGCGAGTTCATCGAAAGAAAGCGAACTCAATAACCTTTCTCCAATGAATCAGCTCCGCCATTTTCTGGAGGATTGCTACCGCAACAACAGTGCCGGCATTGCTATTCAGAGTGGCACAGAGAATCTTAGTTACTTAGAATTAAATCAGCGTCGTCAAGCACTCGAAGGTTTGATCGGTGCAGTAGCTTTAGAAGCTCGGAGCCCCATTGGGCTTCTCCTGCCGAAATCTCCTAATGCCATTGCTGCGATTCTAGCATGTTTGAAGCTCGATTTACCATATGTTCCGATCGATTTTGACGCACCATTTTCAAGAAGTAAATACATCTTTGAAGATGCAAGCTGTAACTTTCTTATTACCACAAAAGAGCGTGCAGCCGAGATCTACCAGTTGCTTACAATTAACAAAGAACCACTTGAGCATCCGGACTTAGACTTTGCAATTGTTGATTTGCGACTGCAATCCAGACCCAGAGCGGAGAATAGAATAGGACCTGATGTATGTTATATCTTATATACCTCAGGATCGACGGGTAAACCGAAGGGAGTACTCATCACAGCTACGAATGCCATTTGTTTTGTTGAATGGGCAGGAGCCCATTTCAATATCGATGCAACACTGACGCTGGCTTCAATCGCTCCCTTTCACTTTGATCTGTCCATTTTTGACCTCTTTGTGAGTTTGAAGGCTGGTGCCACGATTGCACTGTTTACAGCTAAGGAGGTAAAGAACCCACTCCTACTTGCACACTATCTAGCGGAATGGAAGGTTAATGTGATCTATGCTACACCTAGCTTACTACAGCTCTTGCTGCGCTACGGCAAATTAGATCGATATGGTTTTTCGGTTCTTCGGCAAGTACTTTTCGCAGGAGAGGTGTTCCCCGTTTCGGCATTACGGTTGCTCAGTTTGCAATGGCCGCAAGTTTCTTTTTATAATCTGTATGGCCCGACAGAGACCAATGTAGTTACCTACTTCTCGGTGCCCCGACCAATACTCGAACAACGAGGCTACCCCTACCCCATCGGACAATTGTGTCCTTATGCCAAAGCACAACTGCGAACTGGTGATCAAACGTATCCATTAGAAGTAAATATGGAGGGGGAATTGCTAATTGCTGGCGATTCAGTTGCAGCTGGCTATCTTGGACTACCTGAGTTAGAGGGTAAGCGTTTCCTACAGTTGGATGGGGCGATTTGGTACGCTACGGGAGATCTAGTGAGAGTAGATAAGAATCGAGATATTGTGTATGTCGGTCGGATTGATCGGATGGTCAAGCGTCGAGGCTATAGAATTGAAATGGCAGAGATTGAAAACTGCATGTCTAATTATGAAGGAGTCACCGCTTTTGGAGCAGTTCCTGTCGAGCAAGATGGTCAATTGAAGATTATTGGTTGTTACGAATCGAACTTCGCTATACCGGAACTTGATCTAAAACAGTACTTCGTTGACTATTTACCATTGTACATGCAACCGGATCGATTCTTGCATCTGAAAGAAATTCCATTAACAAGTAGCCAAAAAGTTGACTTTCAAGCACTGAAAAATATTGCCATCAAACATGTATGAGTGGAGCACTAATGAACTTGACTGGCGAGCGAAAATCATTGATTTTGCTCAGGAGCAAATTAACCCTGGAGCTGTAGAGCGAGAGCAAAACGGCACTTTTGATCGTGATGTGTGGAAAGCTTGCGGCCGATTGGGACTGACGGGTTGGATAGTGCCAGAGCAGTATGGGGGGAAGGCTTCCACTGCGCTGTCTACTGTTCGAATGTTGGAAAGTTTGGGATATGCTAGCGACGATCTGGGACTTAATTTTGGTATAGCTGCACATTTACTTGCTGTGGTAGTACCGATTCTGAAATTTGGGACGGAAGACCAGCAGGGGCGCCTGCTTTCATTCCTTAGCGATGGAACAAGTATTGGAGGAAATGCAATAACAGAACGTTCAGCTGGGTCTGATGTATTTAACATGTCGACGAAGGCTGAGTTCGTACAGGGGGCTTATCAATTGAATGGAGTTAAGACTTATTGTTCCAATGGTAAGAACGCCAACTTGATATTGACCTATGCCCAGACCCATCCTAATAAGGGTTTTTTCGGCGGGATTTCCGCATTCATACTGGAAGGTGATCGTACCGTCTTTAAATGGTCTGACGAGAAAAGCAAATTAGGGTTGCGTTCTTGTTCGCTTGCTGAAGTTATCATGCAAGATACTTTGGTAGAGCCCCGTAATCGCCTTGGGGAAGAGGGGGCGGGAGGCCCAATTTTCAACTATTCTATGGACTGGGAACGTGCCTGCTTAGGAGGTATTCATTTGGGGGCAATGGACCGCTTGTTGGAATTGGCAGTTACTTTTTCAAATGAGCGATTTGCAGGGGGGTATAATTTGAGCTCTAGACAGGCCATCAGCCATCCCTTAGCGAATTTTAAGATTCGATTGGAAGGAGCTAGGTTACTCACTTACCAGGCCGCCGCCGCCATTGATCGTGGCGATAAGCGAAATAGATTTTGCTCCTTAGCAAAGGTTGCAGTTAGTGAATGCTATCGTGACCTTTGCATGCAGCTCATGCAGGTTTTTGCCGGCTCTGCTTATGAAACTCCGAATCGAATCGAAACCCATCTTCGAGCCGCAATAGCAGGTACGATATACTCTGGCACCTCCGAAATTCATCGTAACTTGGTGGCCAATGACATAGGCCTCAGGGCCAAAGTAGACAAATCGCATGAGTAAACTTTTTGACATCATTGTTATCGGCGGAGGTCCGGCAGGGTCTACAACCGCCACATTCCTTGCTCGAAAGGGATATCAGGTCTTATTACTTGAAAAAGAGAAATTCCCCCGTGAGCATGTTGGAGAATCACTTCTACCATTTTGTTATCACGTCTTAAAAGACTTGGGGGTATTGAGCGAAATGGAAAGCCGCTTCTCGAGAAAACCAGGCGTAACATTCGGCAATAGTACAGGGGAAAACAATTCTCATTGGTGCTTCCGTCAAGAGATAAAGGATGACAGTTACCTTTCCTTTCACGTTCGGCGAGCTGAATTTGATGATCTACTTTTAAAGAATAGCCGGAAAAACGGTGCCACTGTCCAAGAAGAAACGACAGTTCTCAAAGTTGATCTTTCCAGTCCTGAGAAAGCGATTGTGTATGCGGAGAGCCCGGATGGAAACGCTCTCCAATACGAAGCCCGGATGGTCATTGATGCGAGTGGTCAACAGACTTTTCTGGCCCGGCAACTTAAGACTAGACGCCCGTTTGAATCTCTTGCCCCAAGAGCAGCATATTCCACACACTGGGGAAATGCGGAATTGTCCCCAGAACTTAAGGCGGGGCACATCAAAATAATCTATTTGGGTGGAGCGGAGAAAGCCGGTTGGATATGGATGATACCATTAGCTGGCGGTCGATTGAGTGTGGGACTAGCGATTAACATGGAATATGCAAATCGTCAACGCCGGATACTGTCTCAGGAGCACGATAATTGGCAGGAGGCACTATATTTCCAAGAACTTGAGAGTTCACCAGCTGTGCAGGAGATTCTTGCCAATGCGTCGACCCTAGGAAGTGTGAATATTAATGGAGATTTCTCCTACTATTCCGAGGAAAAATGGGGTAGCAATTTTGCTATAGTTGGTGATGCCTCGGCCTTTCTTGATCCAGTATTCTCTAGCGGTATCTATCTGGCGATAAAGGGAGCTCAATTAGTGGTAGAAGGGATTGATCAGTGGTTAAGAGATAGTCATCAGGAGGGAATAGAAAAGGCTTATACAGATATTGCTGGAGCTTATAAATTGGTTGAGAAATTGATCAATACTTACTATGATCCCAGTTATATTCAATGGGATGCGTTGGGGGGTATTTCTACTTCATCGGATTTCCGTCAAACAGAGTCAGCTTTCTCGCTAGTACATTTAGTATTGGCTGGAGATTTCTTTACTAACTATGATCGATACCAGCAAGCGTTGGAAATGTTCCGTGACCCGAATCGATTGGAACAGTTCAAACACTTAGCTCACAGCAATACTGCTGCAGATTTAGAACCTATCTGTACAGATTTTTCATGATAATGCTCAATTATGTTATACAGATTCCTATTTGTTAGCCTCCTCCTAATTGGATGTAGTTCACCGGACAGCTCGGAAGCTACCACTGAAAATCAAGTTGACCAAACAGCTACACCATCTGAAACTATAACAACAACGAACGACAGTTCGAATACAACTGTAAATAGTAGTTCAGCTTTAGCTGCAGAGAAGCAGCAGATCATTGATGGCTTCTTATCTAATCTATCCAGAGCAATGACTTTGTCTCCTTTGCAGGAGTCGACTATCCGATCGATAATTGAGTCTAAGCCGCTTGAAGAAATTAATAAGGCTGGCCCAACCCGCGCCGAAATAAGGAGAGTTATGGAAGAGGAAATTCTTACCCCAACGCAAGTTGA
>CAJXOS010000118.1 GCA_913057725.1 uncultured Lewinella sp. | reverse complement strand
TCTGCTCTAATGGCTGCTGGTTCCGTTATTCTATCTTGATCTCACAGCCTTGACAATTTAACTTAAGCGTACGTGGCGTGTCACCGGTACCGATCCTGTAAATCTTACGCTGACCGTTTTGTTCAAGTAGTTTTATTCCCGCTGGGAGTGTAATTTTCTCAGGTGCATTGGCTACCACCTCCAATAGGTAACAGACCTTCGAATTGAGTTGTACATCCACAACGGCCAGTTCGTTATCCATGGTCAACTCGTGGAACTCTCCTCCGGTCAGGCTTAGGTTCGTATTTCGGCCATTCAGGTTGGCAGACTGAGTTAGCGAGCGTATACCCAACTCAGCAAAGCGAGCGTCGTCTAATTGTAAGCGCCCGGCCTCCCCTAGCTGAATGTTATCACTCAAGAGATTTTCAGCAATCAGCGTATCTACTTTGCCAATTTCAATGGTGGAAATAGAGGAAGAAAGTTCCAAACGCTCTACCGTTCCCAAGCTACCTCGAATTGCTTGGAGTTGTAAATCTCCTCTTTTCAAGTGTGAAATCTCCAGTTGTGTTGAACTAAAATTAGCCTTTAAATCAGCTAGTCGATTCGCTTTAAATGTACCGCCGTGCATATTAATATTCACGGGGCCAATATGATCACTCATCCCAATACTTGTCCACTCACTCTTGAGTTTGAAGGTGGCTTGCTTAGGTATAAACAACTTTGAAGACAAGGATAAATAGACAATATTAAAAACCCGGCCATCATCCAACTCTATGGTGTTTTTATCAGGCTTCAACCAACCATTTTCGATCATGAATCGATCTATATTCAGCTCGCAACCGATGGTCACCTCGTTTACTCTATTCAGTTGCAAACTGACAGCTAAAGCGTCTAAAAGGGCCTCCGTTTCGTCCGGGCTTGGGCAAGCTACTGTTACTTCAACAACCTGCTTCACTTTGTTTTCCTCCCAGCTTTGGACCTCCATATGTTGATCGAACTCATAAATTACCGGACTGCGCTCTTTAGCTGATAGCTTTTGCTTACCGTCTTCTTGCCAGACATTGATCGTACCATTGCCCGTAAAGTATATTTCTTCTGGTCCACGCGTTTTCACGACCACATCCGCTGGCACGACAATCTCCTTACTGATTTGCCGGGTTACTCTTTGCCCCCAGCTTAACGTTGATAGCAGTAAGCTAACAAGCAGGAAGAATAGCGTTCTAAAGCTTAAGCGGTACACGCTTGCTAGGTTTTGCTTTTGCATTATCATATCGGTTGATTTTATCGATTTCACGAATAATTTTGGTGAGCAAAGCCACCTTCGTTTGGTAGTATCTCAACACCTGTTTTGCGACGTCCTCACTGTAGCGAGTTTCCAATTGTTTCACTTGTGTAGCGTAGGTGGTGTCCAGGTAAGCTACCTGATCCAAGAGTTGCTGTAAGTCGTTTTGGTACTCTGCCGGCACGGCTGAGGCCTTGATCTGAGCCAGCTGCACATCCAACAGCTCAGCAAAATTCTGATCTTCAAAATCCGGGTAGGCCAGTAATGCCGTTGGCACTTGCGTACTTAAAGGGGGTTGGCTTTGCCAATACCATCCGGCGACTATTAGCAGTAGTAAGCTTGCCGCCACTGTCAGCCATTTGCGGTAGCTTACTCGTAGACTAGCAGCAGACTTTGTCGACATAGCCTCCACGATGTTATCCCACACTTCCGGGCTAGCATCTGGTCCTTGCAGTGCCTCTCGTCGTTCGCGTAAATATTTTTCAAATGGCGTCATGCTTCCATTTTTGTAGTTGTGTTCGAAGTCGCCGTAGCGCGTACTGATACTGACTTTTCGAGGTGGAGATACTGATGCCCAATTGTTCGGCAATTTCTCGATGTTTATAATCCTCGAACAAGTACAAGACCAGTACTTCCCGGCTTCCATCAGGTAATTGCTGTATGGCTTGACGTATTTCCTCCAATGGTATACCTACATACCAAGTTTCTTCGTCGGTTGTGTCAGGTAGTATTTGCCGAGGGGCTTCCCAGCGAAGATGCTTACGTTGTTTATCCAGACACTTATTGATTACGATCCGCTTTAACCAGCCGCCGTATCGTCGGGTTTGCCGTAACTGTCCTATTTTTTGAAAGGACTCGACAAATGCTTCCTGTACAGCATCCTCAGCATCTGGCCGATTGTTGGTTATTCGAAAAGCCGTCGTCAACATAGCACGCTGAAAGGCATCGTATAGGTGCCGCATGGCTTGCTGGTCGCCTCTTGCTACCTGATTCACCCATTTCTCTATGTGCTTGGTGTCCGTCAAGTGGGTTTTTACTAGTAAGAGTGCTGTTGACTAAAAAGGACGTAAAGAGATGCGCATTTTTTGCAAAAAATTGGAGCGCCTTTAGAAAGAGTGCGAGTCTATGAATTGGTTCTGAGCCCTAAGAAGTGAAATGTTCTCGTATTTTAACGAGACAAAAATCACTGGTACGCAAAATATGAAAAATTGGTCCGGCTATATCGAATGGCAACCTGCGCAGGTACAGTATCCTGGTTCTGAAACGGAAGTTCAACAGGTCGTTCAAAATGCACTAGAGCAGCATAAGAAGGTACGTATTGTAGGTAGTAGTCATTCCTTCATGCCGCTTTGGACCACGCATGATGTGCTGGTGAGTCTGGATGAATACCAAGGCATCGTTGCCGTCGATCAGGAGCAAATGCAAGTAACGGTAAAGGCCGGCACTAAGCTTTATGTTCTCGGAGATTTACTGGCGCAACATGGCTTGGCCATGGAAAACCTGGGGGATATTGATCGGCAATCTATTGGTGGCACCATTGGCACAGGTACACATGGTACCGGAATAGCCTTTGGCTCCATTAGCACGCAGGTGGTGAAATTGCGCTTTGTAAACGGCAAGGGTGAAGTTCGGCAGTGTTCTGCCACCGAAAACCCATCGCTTTTCAAGGCGGCTCAAGTGTCGCTCGGTGCTTTAGGCATTATTACGGAGATAACAATTCAATGCGTTCCGAGCTATCGTCTTGCTTTGCAAAATTTGCAAGAACCACTGGACTTGGTACTTCGTGAATTACCCGATCGTTATCGCAACAACCGGAACTTTGAGTTCTACTGGTTCCCCTACACCGACAAAGCCTGGACCAAAAGCTCCAACATCGTGACCGACCAGGCCGATAAAGTAAACTGGCTCAATTATTTGGTAGAATACGGCTTGGAGAACTATGCTTTCAAGCTCCTCTGTGAGTTGGCCTATTATTTCCCTTCCGTAACGGAGCGGATTTCTCAGTTTAGCGCCTCCGCTATTGCGCCGGTCCGTAAGGTCTATCAAAGCCATAAAGTCTATGCTACCCAGCGCTTGGTGCGTTTCAATGAAATGGAATATAGCATCCCCGTCGAAGCGCAAGCGGAGGTCATGAAGGCGATTCAGGCCTTGTTTGAGCGCAAACGATTTCGCATTCACTTCCCCATTGAAAACCGAGTGGTAAAAGGGGATGATATTCACCTCAGCCCAGCTCACGGACGCGATTCGGCTTATATCGCTTGTCATGCTTACGCCAAGAAAGATCCCCTACCCTACTTCAAGGCCCTGGAGGAAATATTCTTGGCTCATGACGGCCGCCCACACTGGGGCAAAATGAATACCCTAAGCCACGAACAAGCTGCTGAGCGGTACCCTGCCTTTGGCACCTTTCTACAGCACCGTTCCGAAGAAGATCCTGATCGAGTATTCGACAATGTATATCTACACAGCTTACTTGGCAGCTAGACCTACAACTTTACCATGGATCTCAATTTCAAATACGATGAGATCTCTACTGTTGATTTCAGTTTACCTCTAGGAGCAGGCGCCCAATTCAGTATTGGCGCAGATAGCTTATTCTTCGACATTCACTACCTATTAGGCTTGAATACCGCTGATGACGCCAGTCCGAAGAGTCAACGCGACGATGTCTTCAATCATGGTTTTGGTTTCTCTTCCAGGATATTATTCCCATTAGCGGGTCAGTAAAATTCACTATTTGCTGGGATAAAAAAAGCCTGAGTTTTCCATCGTGGAGGCTTAGGCTTTACCTGTTATCACGTAAATAATACCAGTCAAAACAAAGTCACTCATATTTCTTGATACTAATTGCCAGAGCATCTACTATTGCCACATAAAATTAATCAGGAGGTCAGTAAAACTTATGTCAATACGCCTCCTACAAAAGCTCTTCTTATTATGAATCAGTTAATGAAACTCTTTGCTCTTCTCGTTTTTGTCAGCTTTACCACTACTTCTTACGCCCAGTCTATCGGCCCTAAGCTTGGTGTAAATATTGCCAGCTGGACAGGTGATGATGCTCTCGACGATTATAGTAGTATTACTGGCCTACAATTTGGTGCGGTGGTTGAACTTCCTGTGAGCGACAAGTTTGCAATTCAGCCAGAATTAGTCTACCTCCGTAAAGGATCGAGCTTTGATATTGACTTCTTAGGTACGACCATTGGAACAGAAACTCAACTGAATTACTTTGAGATTCCTATTCTGGCGAAGATATTCCTCACTGAGGGTCCTGCGCAAGTTTTCATCAATGCGGGTCCTTCCATTGGCTTTGCCACTAGTGGTACGATAGCTGCCAAGTCTGGTGATGAGGAAGAAGAAGTGGATATTGATTTTAATGAGGACGGCCTCTCCAATTTTGATTTTAGTCTAGCAGTAGGTGCTGGGGCGCAATTTAATGCTGGTCCAGGTAAGTTCTTTGTCGATGTGCGTTACCTACTTGGTCTTGCTAATCTTGACGACTCAGAACCAGAAGCGGATCGCATTGACGTATTCAATCGCGGAATTGGAGCTTCAGTTGGTTTCCTATTCCCACTTGGGCAATAGAACCTGCCTAAACGTCAAATAAAAAAGCCTGAGCTTTCTATCGTGAAGGCTCAGGCTTCTTTCTGTATTTTATCTCCTTAGTAGTAAGACTTGCCCTTGGGTCCATTCCCCTTCGGCCGACTGGTGCCTTAACCAGTAGGTGCCTGCAGGATAGGTACCCAAGTTCATATCAAAATCGGCATTTGCTGGTCGTTGCATGAGCAGCTTACCGTGGGCATCCGCTAAATAGAGCGTTCCTTCAGTATCAGGGAAACGTAAGCTCAACGGCCCGCTAGTAGGGTTTGGATAGTACTCCCAGTTGCGTTCGGCAGGCGTAGGTACATCTGGTAGTTCTACCTCCGCTACCGGCGCATCGCAGGTATTGAGTTTACTACGTTCAATCGTTAGGCGAACAAGCACATCATTCAAAAACTCCACCTCGTAGCTATCCGTCGATGGCTCAATATGCGCATTTCCAATACCACTGTGATCCGTGATAAAAGTATAAGTACCATTCGTGGCTAAGGCCATGCTACGAAGTAGGTATTCGGTACTTTTGTCGACCCCACTACAACTCACTGGGATTATCTGAATCCCTTGCATCGCTGCTTTTGTAACGGCCACCTGCATCCGTTTAATATTTTCTTCCGCCTGATGTGGTGGTGCATCTAGTACCAAGAAAAGCAGTCGCGTACTGGCATCTTCGCGCCAAGCCAATTCATCCAGCGCCGACTCCATAGCAGCTTCTACAGCCTCTGGATAATCGCCACCGCCCATGGCCTGTTGTTGTTCCAAAAACTTGATGGCCTCCGGCGCATCGCTGGTGAAAGGTTGCACACGAGTGAGATACTCCTCATTCTCGTCGCGGTAGAATACGCTCCCCATTTGCAGATCCACTCCAGGTAAGCCTTCGCGTACTCGGCCGATCACATCTAACAACTCTGCTTGCAGGTAGTTAATCTCATCACTCATGGAGCCTGTGGCATCCACTACAAACGCTACATCAACCACCGCATCTTCCCGACAATCGACACCCATGGTCTGGAAATTGATACCTTCCTTGAATGGCTTAGCATTGGGGATAGTCACTCGTTTACCTTCATACTCTACTTTGATGGAAAGTCCGTTTGCTGCCGTTTCAACTTCACGGAAATAATGGGCCCACATTTCGGCACGGCCTTGTGCATCGGTGCGAGTCTGCCAGAGCGCATTACCTTGGCCATCTTCCAAAGTAGCGATAGCATTGACGACAGCGCTGCCCGCAGGTGTAGTCAATTGAAGGGTATAGCGGTGGTCAGCATATTGTTTCCAAGTGCTGCGATGCATCGCCAGGTCTTCTTGATTGATATCCGACCACATTTCCCATTTACTGAAATCGTTCACCTCGCCTGCTGTCAATTGGCCCGCCTCTGGTAGATCCTTCTCGGCAACTTCTGCATCAGCAGCCATGCCTTTGCGCATGTACGCTTCTTCCTTGCTCATTTCCGTAGCTGGTGCTGCGGAGTAATCCGCGTCTATCGCTACTTCGCGAAAACTGGTAGGCTCGGCTTCGAGGGCCATGGTTGGCGCAGGATCATAAGCAGCAGGACTCGGTGGTGGCGGCGGCGGAGCTGCTGCACCGTCAGCTACAGACAGTGCCATAACACTATGGCGCCGCTTCACCCCCATTGCGGTAACTACTACCTCATCTAAAGCCACACCTTCTTTCATAGAGAAACGATGGGCCTTACCGGTACAAATATCTTTTTCCTCCACTGTCTCGAAACCGGTGTAGCTGATCATTAAATCGACACATTTTTCGTCCGTCTGCAACACAAAACCTCCATCTAAGTCCGTTACAGTGCCTTTAGTAGTCCCCTTGATCAAGATACTTGCCCCAATTAACGGCTCGCCGGTATCGTCTTGGACGGTACCTGTAATCTCATGTTCACCCCGACTCTTGGTTGGGTGCACAACACCAGAAGATCGATATACCGGAGGAAGCTTAACGATCTTCAGCATAGTAATGCTTTTCGCCTCCCCAGCGCTTAACGCCAAGGATTGTGACTCATAGCCAGGAAATTGGAGCTCTACTTCGAGTTCCGTTTGCCCAGCAGGCAGGGTAAAGCAACCATTTACATCGGTCTCTCCCAACCAAGTGCCTTTGCTGTCTTTTATATCCACATAGAGTAGTGGGGTACCAGCTTCATCAGTAACACAAGCCTGGAAGGAATCATTGAGATGAGTGGCGGGCTTGGTAAAAGCCAACCAAAACAAACTAAAGCTTAAAAGGGCGAATAAGAGCCGAATATTTCTTGTCTTCATATCTTTTGGATTCTCAGAAGTTAAAGGGTGATGATTTATTTATCTGCAGCGACCGCAGTAGCCAGATTTTGGGCTTTACCAATGAGGCGCACCATCTCCTGACGGTAACCCGAAGGATCACGACCAGTGGCCTGTCGGGCAATGTTTTCACAATGTTCGTAAGTGGCATTTGCCTTATGTTCACTATCGCGTAAGAGCATACTGAACTCCGCTACTGCGGCAGCCCAGCGAAGATTTAAACTACTTTGGCCAAAGCTATTCACCTGTACCGGCACGTTATAGCTCAACTCCCGAGCAGTATCTCCGTCAGGTTGCTTATAGCGCAACCGTACAATACTACAGGCATCTGTTGCCGAAGCGGTATAGTTGGGTACGATCTCATACAGAGCAGTTATTGTATGTCCTGCTCCAAGTTCACCGGCATCTTTGGCGTCATTGCGAAAATCTTCATTATCCATCAAGCGATTTTCATATCCGATTAAGCGATAGGAAGCCACATACTCCGGGTTGAATTCCACTTGAATCTTAACGTCCTTAGCTACCGTAAATAGTGTACCGCCAAATTCGCTAACGAGGACTTTGCGAGCCTCACTCAACTGATCGATATAGGCGTGATTGCCATTCCCTTTATCCGCCAGGATTTGCATTTTTTCATCCTGCAGATTTCCACGACCAAAGCCTAGAATGGATAGGAAAATCCCGCTTTCACGTTCGCGGGTGATTAGGTCTTCCAAACCACCGTTGTCTGAAACTCCAACGTTGAAGTCACCATCAGTAGCCAGGATAACTCGATTGTTTCCGCCTTCCACAAAATTGGCACGAGCCACATCATATGCCTGGCGAATACCTGCTGCACCAGCAGTAGAACCACCAGCACGAAGGCGAGAGAGCGCGTCTTTGATCTTTGTCTTTTCTGTTCCACTAGTCGACTCCAACACTAGGCCAGAGGCACCAGCATAAACCACAATTGCTACTCGGTCTTCAGGGCGTAGATTATCCGTTAGCAACTTCATACTTTCCACTAACAGAGGGAGACGGTCAGGACCTTGCATACTGCCTGATACATCCAATAGAAAAACGAAGTTGGCCGGTGGAAGGTCTTCTCGCGCCATTTGTTGAGCGCGCATCCCCACCAACAGTAGTTGACTCTTATCATTCCAGGGGCAAGCCGCAAGTTCTGTACTTACCTGGAAGGGTTGATCTGGATTAGTAGCCGGAGGGTAATTGTACTGGAAGTAGTTGATCATCTCCTCACTCCGAACTGCATCAGCTGGGGGGAGTTGACCTTCATTGAGGAAACGACGTACGTTGCTGTAGCTTGCAGCATCGACATCGATGGCAAAAGTGGAGGTATTTTCTTTGGAGGTTGGTACAAAACCATTTTCGTTTATCTCAGCATAACCCTCCGTATTAACAGGCTCAGCAGGGCGTCGAGGACTTGAAATCGAGTGCATCCTCGTGGCCGCCGGAACGCTTTGGACCGCATACCCCATGCTCTTCTTTTCCACAACAGGGGCATAACCAACCACCACTACTTCATCCAGTGCTACACCAGAAGACAAAACAACCTGAACTGGCTTATTCGCACAAGCATTCAATTCTTGTGTTTCAAATCCAGTGTAGGATATTACAAGGTCAGCACACAGATCAGTGATCCTTAATTTGAACGTACCATCAATATCTGTGACGGTTCCCTGGGTAGTTCCTTTTATGAGGATACTGGCACCAATTAGTGGTTCATTATTATCATCCACTACCTTACCGTTTAGCTCGTGCTGTTGGCTCGGGTTGGAGTTTCCAAAGAGGAAAAGGAGAATCGGAAAGAGCAAGGTCCAGGATTTCATATGCTTTTTTATGTTTAGATGCAGATTCCGGCAGGAATGCATAAGCACATAGATTTTTTTATCGATTATCTTCGCGACGAACAAAACATGGCTCATGCCTTTTCACGCAACGCCCATCCAGGATCTATTCATCTTTGAGCCCCAAGTCTGGGGAGATGAACGCGGTTATTTTTTTGAGTCTTACAGTCAGAAAACCTTTGCGGATGCGGGCTTGCACTATGACTTCGTGCAAGACAATGAAGCCAAATCCACTAAGGGAGTTTTGCGTGGCCTACACTTTCAAAAGGGAGACGCTGCGCAAGCAAAATTTGTACGCGTGACAGAAGGTGAAGTCTTTGATGTGGCAGTGGATATGCGGGAGGGTTCTCCTACTTTTGGAAAATGGTATGGTGCGTACCTTTCTGGTGAAAACCGTCGGCAAATGCTAATCCCTCGTGGTTTTGCCCATGGGTATCTTGTAACGAGCGAGACCGCTGTCTTCCAATATAAGTGCGACAATATTTACGACAAATCTAGCGAAGGTGGCATTCGCTACGACGACCCAAAGATCGGAGTGGAATGGCCAGCGTTAGATATCCCTTATCAGCTTTCAGAAAAGGATAAGATCTGGCCGCTACTTCCCTAGCGGAGTTCTTGCCCTAGCGCTGTTAGCGATCCGGATTGCCCATTCGCCTTCTTGAATGTGGCGATAGCCGGTTTGAACCGTAACCGTAGGCATTCAGTGCTATCAAGATTTCTACTCTTACAAAAGCTTAGTTCCTCATAGATCGCCTCTGTGATTTGATTCCCTTCCATATTAAATAGCGCAAACAATTGACTATTGGCTGAAAAAGCCTTGAGGTATCCAAAACCAACGGATTCTACCTTCAGAAAACCCGCGAATACTTCTAGCTCATTACCTTCTCCATCAATAATTCGATAAGCATCTTGTCCTCCAGCTAAGTATCGGTTGTGTGTTAGTGCTGTTATTCTGTTGTAACTACTATCTCTAGTAATCAGATTAAAGTCGTTGTCATACAAGTTGACAAACCGGCGGCCACGAATGACCCAGCGCTCTTCATTCCAATCGCGAAGCTGATCCTTTTCAAAAGGCAGAAAATCACCCTTGTCCAAATCATAATAATACCGTTCGCCCTGTAGGCGAGTACCGATAATGCGGCGCCCCAGACGGGGTTCGGCCCAAACACTTTCATACTTAGGGTCCAGTATTTGTTCTCCGAGCGTATTAATGACGCCGTGTTTACTATCCTCAGTAATGCGATAATGATCCATATCCATGATATCCACTTGCTCGTAGGCAAAAGGAATAATGACTGTTCCATTGAGGTCAATCACACCACACCTCCCGTCGAGGCAAGCCTGAATCCGATCTGGGCCTAGTCCACGAACCTCATCGAAGGCGACTTTGATATCATCAGGGACCTGGGCTTCTTGTTTCAGTTCAGGATCCTTAGCAAAGCGATTTTCTGACCAACGCGCTTGCTCAATTGCCATCGGTAGTTCTGGAGGCACCGGGGCTACTGACTCATGAATAAAATCGAAGTGATATTCCCCCGGCAGATACAACTTCAATCTCCCCGGACGGCGTTCGGCAGTTAACCCAGACTGTGTTCGAAATGGATACGGAGCCCCCAGGTGATCTTCATAATTTACCTTAAAGCGATAGCTCCCCGCACCACGGCTTGACCACTTACCTTGATACACATCACCCTCTTCCGGATCAACAATGGTAAACCGTCCATTCTCCTGTACTTCTAAGTGGTATCCAGTGGTACCGCAGCTCCACAATCCAACAAGTTGGTCCAGATCAGGTGCCTGGTCAACTGCTGACTGGTAAGCAATTATTCGTTCGGTGAGTCGGTAAACTCCATTCGCCTGGTTGTGCTCCAGGCGTCGGACCCAGTTGCCTTGCTCATCTAATTGGTAGATATACTCAAGGACGGTCTTCGGTAGATTTTCTTTAGTAAAATAGCTTTCGGCCTGTTGCAATAGGCCTTGGCTATTGTAAGAAAAGGTCGCTCGAAAATCCAGGCCCTTTACAGAATCAATTTTGCTGGTCTGTAACACAACTCCATTTTCAAGCTGGTGCTCAAAGTAGAAGGTCTGATCCTCCATGAGGATATACTCCGTCGACTTGCCTTTTCGCCCATAATCGAAAACAGAACGAGAAAGCAAACGCTCCCCCATTTGATTTTGGATACCAACAAAGCGCCCCTTTTTATCATAAGTAAAGGATACTGCGCTTTTATCGTGTCTAGCGGTGCCCACCTTCGGCTCGCCTGCAGCTTCCTTGTACTCCAAGAATACATGAGCGCCGATATCTCCAGCCTTACGAAACCGGATATATTCACTCAGTTTGTTGTCATCTTGGAATAGATAAACAGCTGACTCTTCTATTGGCCCCAGCACATATACCCACTCCCCCTTTTGCTCTTTTACGACACTGGTCCGTTCGTGAATCGCGACTACCTCTCCCGCTAAATTCAAGTCAAAATCATTACGATGCGGATATTGGATATGCATCGCAAACTGTGCCCATATACTAGAGGCGGCTAGAGAACATGTAAGTAGCAAAGACAGGCGTAAGGACTTCATTGCGTTCGAGGTGTTTTGGTGATGTGTATGTAAATATTCGAGTCGGGGGACTCTCATGAGGAAGCGTCGGATTCTTAATATTCGAGTCGAGGGACTCTCATGAGCGGGTCGGGGAAGTGTCATGAACTTCGTTATGAGATTCTGGACCAGCCCTTTAGGTGCTTGTAATGTTGATCAAGGTGGGCGCCTAATCGGCGATGATGGTCTTTCTGCAATTTTGGGTCATCATCAAGGATGCGATGGGCAATTTCGCGGGCAGTCTGCAGGATGCGACCGTCTTGCGCCAAATCAGCAATTCTCAAATTAAGGATGCCACTTTGCTGCGTTCCTTCGATATTACCAGGACCCCGCAGGCGAAGGTCTGCCTCTGCGATTTCAAAACCGTTATTTGTCCTGACCATGGTAGCAATCCGTTCTTTGGATTCGTTGCTCAGCTTGAAGCTGGACATAAGGATGCAGTAGGACTGATCTGCTCCTCGTCCTACTCGACCCCGAAGTTGGTGGAGCTGGGAAAGGCCAAAGCGTTCAGTATTTTCAATGACCATTACGCTGGCATTGGGCACATTCACCCCTACTTCAATTACGGTAGTCGCTACCATGATTTGGGTAGTACCCTCCTTAAAGCGCTGCATTTCATAATCCTTGTCTTCCGGTTTCATTCGACCATGCACGACACTGATCTGAAATTCGGGTGGCGGAAAGTCCAAGAGTAGTACTTCGTAACCTGCTTCCAGTGCTTGCAGGTCCAATTTTTCGTTCTCTTCAATCAATGGATAGACCACGTAAACTTGTCGGCCAAGCGCAATTTGCTCTTTCATAAAACCAATTACGCGGCGGCGTTGATGCTCAGTCTTATGTTGCGTTTCGACAGGTTTACGCCCAGGTGGAAGCTCGTCAATAACAGAGACATCCAAATCCCCGTATAGCGTCATTGCTAAAGTGCGAGGAATAGGAGTAGCTGTCATGACCAAAATATGCGGAGGATAGGGATCGTTCTTTTTCCAAAGCTTAGCGCGTTGTTTGACTCCAAAGCGATGTTGCTCATCGGTGATGGCCAAGCCCAAATTCTGAAAAACTACTGGAGGCTCTAAAATAGCATGCGTGCCAACGAGAATATGAATTTTGCCCTCAGCAAGTTCTTCTAAAAGTTCTTTGCGTCTCTTCCCTCGAACACTACCTGAAAGATAGCCCACTCGAAGATCCAGGCCTTCAACATATTCCTGAATACCATCATAATGCTGCTGCGCTAAGATTTCGGTAGGGGCAAGCATACAGGCCTGATAGCCATTATCGATAGCCATGAGCATACTCATCAAGCCCACCATCGTCTTTCCGCTACCTACATCCCCTTGTAGGAGGCGATTCATTTGTATAGGGCGCCCCATATCCTGTCGGATTTCTCGTAGCACCCTTTTCTGTGCACCCGTTAATTCGAAGGGGATTTTTTCTTTATAAAAGGTATTGAAGTAATCTCCAATAGTCGGGAAAGCGTAACCTTTAACTGCACCCTTCCGTCGTTTTTTGAGTTGAATTAAGCGTAGCTGCAACAGGAACAGTTCCTCGAATTTCAACCGATTACGAGCCGCTTTGAGCACCTCTGCATTGGGAGGAAAATGAATCGCCTTCAAGGCTTCAAATCGCGACACCAATCGAAGCTTCTTGACAATATAGTCAGGTAGGATTTCTGGAACATCGGCAGGAATCAGCTTCTCAAACAAGGCCTGCATCATACGCCGACGAGCCTTACTATCTAAGCCTTTATTATTCAGTTTCTCTGTGCTCGGGTATACAGGTGCAAAGGTGAGTGCTTCCTGTTGGTTGCGTGCATCAGCCGCTTCCATCTCAGGATGAGATATATTAAGGGAGCCCCTAAAATCGGTGACCTTTCCGTAAACTACATACTCTTTGCCAACAACTAGGTTTTTCTGTAACCAATGAACGCCCTTAAACCAAACCAATTCAATCTTTCCGGAAGAGTCACGGAGTACCCCTTGGAGTCGTCGCTTGCGGCCTTCTCCCACAACATTCACTCGGCGAAGTATCCCCTTTAGTTGAACAGTACCGCTATCCGGCATCAACTCACCAATCCGATGAAACTGAGTCTTATCAACATATCGAAAGGGAAATTGAAAGAGCAAGTCACCTAGGGTGTGGATCCCCAGCTCTGTTCGCAGCAGGTCTCCTCGCGCGGGGCCTACTCCTTTCAGGTATTCAATAGCTTGTTGTAATAATTGGCTCTTTCCGGCCTGCATAGTAGCGAATAGCTTAAGCAATAATCGTTCAGCAAAGGTAGAAATATCCGTCCTGCTTGGCAGCTATACCAGAAGATGAAAATGAAGCAAAAAACCAAACAGTAACTTTATCAACCAAAGATAAATATTCAATTTGTTTTATTTGTAATTTTTCACTACTTTTGCTTTGAGCAAGAGCATAGCCCTGTACATAGCAGAAGTGTACATGGCTACTCGTCAGTGTTTCTTTACCCGTTCTCCTCTGCTCCAGAGAAATGGAGAACGGCATTCAATGTTTATCATTCCCTGCTTTAAGCTCGAATATAGGATTGTGATGGCTTGACTGATTTTGGTATCGGTCAAGGTGTGAATCCCATGCTGTTTCTGTAGGATCAGAAATGGTCATGCTCGGTCCAGGAGAGGGAGGGCCCGCCGTAGGCGGCATGCCCCAAAATCACTCCTTCCTCTAAAAGCTAGTAGTCTCTACACGTCCTCAGCTCGTACTTACTCCTAATCTCGCACCTTCAAAATCTTGGTCTGCAAAACCATTTCCCCTTCAGTCTCCACTATTAAGTAGTGTACGCCCATTGCCCACCTAGAAGCGTCTATGGATTCATTCAAATTTTGATTCCCATTTTCATAAACGAGTTGCCCGAGGCTATTGTACAAACGGACATGACCGATTATTGAACTAGGACTAGTCGGAGATACAATGGTGAAAAAATCTCGTGTTGGGTTCGGGATCACCACAAAGTCACTGTTCGCAATGGGGTCATCGGCTGAGAGGATTAGTGCATCGCAAGTTTCATTCAGGTTACTTGGCGTTCCACCAATCCCGCCCCAGACAGAACGTAGTAATACCTCTCCCTCTTCGCGGTAGCAATAAAAACCACATCCAGATTCAAACGGTGGATAGACCCAAGGTGAGAATAAACCTAGCCCACCGCCACCAATTCCCTCTATCCAAGGTCCATCTTGATTGTCCACATCCACAGCACGGCGTTCACTTCCGTCTTCTAAAGTGACTGTCCAAGTTCCGTTCACTACACTCGGCCCGAAAACTGTCTGCGCTGTATCGCCTTCCTCTAATGAAAAATCGTATAAGAGTTGCTCCTCTCCCACGGCTGGTACTAGTCCAAAACAACGGCCTTGATATACCTCCTCGTCTTCCCTCCAATTTACATAGTAAAGTGTCTTTGCGGCAGTATCTTGGCGTAGGCCTCCAAACAGCAAATACGGGTTGTCATAATTCTCTTCATTGAGCACCTCTTCATACGAATCTGGTCCAGTAGAGAATCGTTCTAGATCATGATACCAGTCGTCTCGGGAGTACACCTTTTTGTAGGTGTGCCCGTCCACAAGCGTATCACCAATCAGTTGGTAAGAATAAGCAATCGTTGTACCCCCATCGGATCCCGGCGGGTCACCAGCTCCATAGAAACTGTAGTCTTGCCAAGTGACACCGTCTTGTAAATTAAATGGGACGTAGTCTTGAGCTACTAATGCTATTGGTCCAATAAATAGAAAGAGTAGGTAGTAGTTCTTTTTCATGATCTGAGCGCTTTTCATTTTTATCTAAGATACAGTATATGAACACATTGTAGAATCAGTGCCTCCCTATTCTTCGCTATTAAGCTTACAAAACATTACCTTCAAGCTACACAACCTATCACTATCTATGCTTTTGGTCGCCAAAACCCTCATCGCTCTTATTGCTCTTTTTCATCTCTACATTCTCTACTTTGAGATGTTTGCCTGGGAAACACGTGGGCCTAAGGTCTTTCGTCAATTCCCAAAGGAACTCTTTCCGAAGACTAAGGCCATGGCTGCGAATCAAGGTCTATACAATGGCTTTTTAGCCGCAGGGCTTATCTGGTCATTGCTCATAGCTGACCCCATCTGGCAAAAGAATGTAGCGCTCTTTTTTCTAGCTTGCGTGGCAGTAGCTGGTATTTATGGAGCGGCAACTGCTTCCAAGCGTATTCTATACGTCCAAGGCATTCCAGCGATTATTGGTATTGCCCTCGTTCTATTGGCCAGTTAGGATCGACCAATGATCTAAGAGTTGGCCTTCCCGATATGGGAGCAGAGCACCAAACTGTAGCAGCACGAATTCACTCTGCCACGGTCGTAGAAAGACATAATCATCTACATTTAGCGGATACCTTCCTGAAGCATTCAGCATGCTCTGATTGGTAGTGGGGCCAAAAATCTTGTTCAGACGGAGGTCTGAAGGATAGTAATAGTCTGCCTTCCAGTAACCGCCATAAATGAAATAAGACTCTCGCAAGTGCGGAAAAAGCAAATCCAACCAATTGGGTAATAGCCCTAATCCGGGAAGTCGAGTACCCCTCATTTTCTTCAAGATAGGTGTAGCAATCCAACAAGCAGGAAGAAAGCTTGACAAACCAGGAATGTCAAAAGTGGTGGGCTTCAACAAGGCAGATCCAACGGCCACTTCGTTTAAGGGGGACGCCCCTTGCTGATGCAATAAGAAAGTTGGACTCCCCGCTCCGTTAAGTATCATTTCATCATGCCATAAGGAGGCAAAATCTCCTTTGGTAAAATCTATGAAACGCTGGTAGCGCAAGTTGGCTTTATTGAAGTGTTGAGTCACTGAACCTAGAAACGAAGGAAGCTTTACTACCTGTGGATCATAGCCCATGAAACCTGTCCAATGCAACTGCTCTGGGTGCTGTTCGATCTTGCTTAGCACCTTGGAAAGAGATTGCTCATCGCGGAATCCGCCTCGATGCAAGCCTACATCAATTTCCAGATTAATCGACATCCTTACCCCCAAACGCCGGGCCAGTTCCAGATATTGATCCAAACGTGCTTCTGTATCTATTAGCCAATGAATAGTATGGGACTTATCTACTGAAGTTTCATAGAAATTCGAAACTGCGGCGATAGGCATAGGCTTGCCCAACAGGATATCTGCAGGTTCATCCAACAATTCCATTAACTCTAACAAGAACGGCTGATGAAAAACCATCAAACGCCTTGTTCCAAGCTGATCCATCAGATATTGAAGTAGCGGCCAGCAGGGAAGGGATTTCACGACCAAACGTACTTGCGACACTGTCGTCAGCCCAGCTTTCAGAGTAGCAATATTCTGATCCAAGCGATCGAGGTCCACTACCAACTGAGGGATACCGCGACCGTCCTTGCGCAATACTTCATTCAGCAACTCGAAGTATGCTCTATTTTCCATTACTCTGAGCTTGTTCTTCCTGAATTTCCCGCAACATGGGCCAGACCAAAGCCGATTCATACCCTCTATTCTGCGCGTACAAGGCCGCTTTTCGACCGGATTGAAAGGCATCGTACTTGCGGCGATAATCCACTAATTTCTTCCGCAGAATTTCGCGGAGCGTACTCCGGTATTCCTCTTCATCAATTTCTTCAAGGCCTTTCTTCTGACAATAAGCTGATATCTTCCTGAGCTTTAGTTCTTGCTTAATTCGAATTCGCCCCCACTTCTTCAAGCGAAACTTTCCACGTACGTAGGATCGGGCGAATCGTTCTTCATCCAAAAAACGCTCGATAATAAGCTCCGCCATAATTTCTTCCAAAGTATCTCCATAAACACCAAGCTCCAACAGTTTGGAACGCACCTCAGAGTGGCAGCGATCTTGATAAGCGCAATAACGCTGCATTCGCTTCAAGGCATCGGCTTTACTGAGGTACTTTTTCTGCATATTTTTTTCTTACTTTTGGTCGTCCACGGTGTTACCTGTGGCATTGTTTCCCGTCTTTAAGTCATCCCATCCAGATAACAAACAAAGATTGCTTTGTCCTGGCCGTATCGGTCCAGGCAATTCCGCTATTTGCTGTGGAACTGATAAAGATTACATTTTACTCCCATTAATACAAAACCACAAGTAATTATGGATTTTCTTGACTTAGAAAAACTGTCAGAACTCGCCACAACCTACATGCCGCAGGTAATAGGTGCTATCCTTACCTTAATCATCGGTTTCTGGGTGGTAGCACGTATCAGCAGTGCGCTCGACCGCATCATGGAAAGTCGCGGTATTGATCAGACCGTTCGCCCTTTTTTAAGCTCTCTCGTTAGCGTTGGCCTTAAGGTTATGTTGCTCCTCGCTGTAGCAGGCATGTTTGGTATCGAAACAACCTCTTTTGTTGCCATCTTCGGTGCTTTAGCCTTTGCTGTGGGTATGGCGCTACAAGGCAGCCTTGGGCATTTCGCCAGTGGCGTTCTACTGCTCACTTTCCGCCCTTATAAAGTGGGGGACCTAGTAACCATTGGTGGTGGTGAAACCGGTGAGGTGGTTGGAATCCAAATCTTCAACACCGTGCTCAAAACTCTCGACAATAAGCGCATCATCGTACCTAATGGTGTAGTAACCAGCAACGTGATCACTAATATTTCTGGCCAAGGCATCATTGGTGTTGAACTCACCTTTGGTATTGGCTACAATGATAGTATCGACAAAGCTCGGGAGGTAATTTTGCGCGTCGGTAAAGAGTGCGAATGGATTCTTGATGATCCTGCTCAAGGGGTAGTGGTAGGCGAACTTGCCGATAGCTCTGTAAACCTCAACACTCGTCCTTTCTGCAAGAGCGAACACTACTGGGATACGCTCTTCTACATGCAAGAGCACGTGAAGAAAGCCTTCGATGCGGAAGGTATCAGCATTCCTTTCCCACAAATGGATGTGCACTTAGATAAGTAGCATTGCCAGAAAGAAATTAGAATCTTGACCCTCATCAGGATTCTAACTTCTTATTTTTCCCGCTTCAGCTTGCGCCTTGACCAGGCCTTGTGTATCTTTGCGATCCGCTTTGGATGGGGAATTATTTTCACGACCAAAGTGTTTAGCAGACGGGCCTATAGCTCAGTTGGTTAGAGCACCGGACTCATCAAAGGAGGATAAAGATCTTCCGCGGTGCCTCTCGGCGGAAACGTCGAGATGAGCAGGGGGTTAACTCAGGGAAACCTAAATCCACCTAGTGTGGCCATGGCAATCCTGAGCCAAGCCTGGTGAAGGTCATTCCAACATTCCGATTCTAATCGGAAGGAAAGTAACCAGGAAGGTGCAGAGACTAGAAGGTGAGAAGACCAATCAATAAGCCTTCCTCGAACGCCCCCCGCCTAAGTTATCCGCTCTTTGCGGTAATATGGTGATGATATAGTCCTACCCCATGGCGAAAGCTGCGGAAGGTGAATCCGTAGGTCCTAGGTTCAAGTCCTAGTGGGCCCACTACTTGGAAAACATCGAGCTTGAATTGAATAATTTCTTGCTCCTTGTTTAGACAAGCTAAAACAACCGAAAAGGTCAGATACGCATAGTGTCTGGCCTTTTTCTTTTTCCCTTCTTTTCTTCTTGTGATAAAAATGGAAGTGTAATCTTCTATGTCTTACTCCTCCAAAGAAATCCTAACTACTTTCGTTACTAGCGCCACCTTCTTATTTTGAGAACTCTCCGTCTGTATATCGAAGGTTTTATACATGTGCTGCAGTGAAGAACTGACCCCCTCTACACTCAAGGAAACCTGCTTGGCAATTTCCTTATTAGCAATTGAAGGTTCATTGAAAAGTACATTCAAAATACTCCAGGAGGAATCTCCCAATGGGCGATCGATAAAGGTCTCTAGTTTTTCTCTATCAAGGCTAAGTTGTGGCTGAGGACTTGTAGTAGAAAAAGGTTGCCCTGCCAGTCGCTCCTTAAGTAATTCAATCTTGTGTAACAAGAGCATGCGTTCCTGCTCACTACGATCTATCCGATTTTTTGAGATAAACAGAAAAGCTAAGATTACCAGCAAAAAACTTCCAATCAGCAAATAAATATGGCGCTCTGACCGGAGTTGTTGTTCTACCAATTGTTGTTCATAGGCTAACTGATCCGCCAATTTTTGCTTCTCATAATTGTAGCGAATTTCAGCCTGCGAGACAGCCTTTTGATTATTAAATCGGAAGATGCTATCCTCAAAGGTGTACCATTCTTTGTATATCCAAAAGGATCTTTGAAACTCCCGACGATCTTCATACGCCTGCGACAAAATCCGGTAGTATTCGAATAGACTCCAAGGTTGCCAGATTTTTGAGCTTCCCGTTGAGCAGCTCTAGCATAATACAAAGCCGAGTCAGGCTGAGTTTGGTGGTAAAATTTCGCCAAGTTCAAAGATACCCTGGCAACATTGGCCGGGGTTCGGAGTTGATCACTAACACCTAGCACTCGACGAAAATATGAAAGTACCAGTTCTGGATTATCGAGCTCGAGATGGCCCTTTGCGATACCTCGCCAAAGACTAGAGACCAAAGCCGGTGACATTTCCTTTTCTAGCTTTCCGTCTGCCACCAGGTAATACTCCAAGGCCTTCTCATAATCACGCTCATGTGCATAGGAATCACCAATGTTGCGCAAAGTTCAAATTTCTGCTACTATGTTATTTTGATCCTCAGCTAGTGAACGGCATTGTTGATCAATCAAAACAATCCTCCTTGCATACAGCTGTCAAATATAGGTTTCTTCAATGCATGAGCACTAGTGAAAAGGGTTCAACCACGAAAACACCAATCGCGACTTATCAATTTCTGGCTCATTGCTATTACCGATAACGTACTTAGTCTCCTTATCACCTTGTCTTGCTTTTTGGTTTTTGACTTGAGAGGACTTTTTCATTGAACATATACTTAGTTGTACATTCGATTTGTTTTGTCCTATTATTTTTCTCTCTTTTTGAAGTTGTCTCATCATTCAGGGCCTCTGAAATGTTTTCTTAGACACGTATCTGGAAAATCCTTCCTTATAAAGGATACTTCCCAAATACGTCCTAAGTGTGTTTCAATAGTAATGTGAGGGAATACTTGTGGCCCAAAAAACAAGGGCAAGATCCTCGCAAAAAAGTCAAGGTTTAGGGTGACGAAAAATGCGTCACCCTTGAAACCTCAGTAAAAATCAAGTTATTCGTAATCACCTATTAACTAAGATTACTTAACCGCCACCATTTTCTTGGTAATTGTAAACTCACCAGAAGTGATGGTGTAGCACAATACGCCAATTGCGCCTTGGATCATATCCTTAGTTAAATTGATTGTGTTGTATCCAGCTGCGTAGTCACCACGTAGTACTGTCAATACACGACCGCTAGCATCGCTAATAGTCAATGTAGCTTCAGCATCTTCTGGCAAGTTGAAACCGATCAGTGTCTCTGCACGGAATGGGTTTGGCGTGTTCTGGTATACTTCGAAACCAGCGCTTGCTACCTCACCGTTAGAGAATACTACACCTACGTTCATGGTGTTACCATTACCGTAAGCTTCAGCTTCAGTGTAGCGGCTG
>CAJXOS010000117.1 GCA_913057725.1 uncultured Lewinella sp. | reverse complement strand
AACTAATCCAACTAACCCAACTAAATTCACTACCCCAACTATCTCCCATCAAACCAACTAACCAATCCCTATCTTAGCTATTCACCTGACAACAAAAAACATGTACCGAATTGTACTTCTAGTCGTTCTTGCAGGACTAATGTCTTGCACCGAAACGACATTTGACGAGGCCGCTGCCCGAGAGCAGATTCTAGAAATGGAACGCCTCCAACGTAAGGTGCACTTCATCGCCGACGCCTCTACTTTTGCTGGCCTTCTGGCGGAGCCTCACTTATCTGTTAATAGGGGAGTTGTGCGGAATACTACACGAGAAGAAAATGAACCACGCTTCCAAGGCTACTTTGATAGCGTCCATTTTGTGGAATGGGATGATCAAGCGGAACCGATCATTCGCTTTTCCGATGATGGGTCGCTTGCCTATTGCGTAGTCGAACGCCGAGTAACAGTACAATATCCGAGTGATGAGGGCTTGTATCATGGCACTACAGATTATGCCTGGACGGCTATTTACCGACGAACCACTAATGGATGGGAAGTCGAATCAGTGACTTCTACGAATCAAGAACCCACCCATGACTATCTGCGTAATATTGTAGCGCACGCAGAATGCACTTCGCCGGAGGGCGCATACACTACTGACCTCTTAGCAGATCATAAGGGATTCCTGGAGTTTCGCCAGGCATACAGCTACAGAGAAGGAGGTTTTGCGGCTCAGGTTCAGGGTGACAGCCTAGCCCAGAGTCTGGATGATGAGGGCCGAGTGGCAGAATCATTGGAAAAGCCTGTTATCGCTATGTTGCAAGGGCATAATTTCTTTTGGATGTATCTACAGCCAGGATTATTCTTTCAGGAGCTAGATACTTCGGATCCACTTCACTGGCGAGGAAAGGATGCATTGGATAATCCAGTAGAAATTCTGCGGGATGATCATCACTATCAGGTACAACAGATTCTGCTGAGGAATTCTCTGGATACCAGTGAATTAATCACCATCAATTATTTGCAGTTCGACTCAACGGCTTTTGGCCCACTTCCACAAGAATTAGATGTGGTGCAAGCCGGCCGTGATACCTTTCATTTTGAGTTTACGGATGTTGCACTGAACACCGATGACTTCCCAGTTTGGAAGGATTAATGCTATGACGTGACCAAGGAAATTTGACGAATGGTGTCCTGCTTACTCATTAAACCATGATACTTTAAAGTGGCTTGTGTCGCCTCTTTCACGACATGGGTAATACTAGTAGTACAAACCATATCGAAACGATTCATCACCAGGTCATTTTGCGGGTCACCAATGCCTCCATGGCGATGGAAATCTAGTGTCTGTTTGGAGGTGTATGTAGACTGTTTATCTAGCCAGGTTTGAAACCACTCCTGCCGCTTTACTTGCCAATCCGGATAGTATAAAGTAGATGAGGACCAAATATGGGGCGCCGCAGTGTTGAGCTCATTGAAGTGTACTTGTTCTTCGTCCCAACGTAGATCAAATAAACGACCTTGATCGTATATGACCATGGTAAAGGGCTCTATACCCTCAAACTCAAAGCCTTCTGAAAACTGTCGAGCTTCCTCATACTGGAAAAACTCCAATGCCATTATGCCTCTACTAAGCCGATACGGCGGCCTATGTCGATGGGGTTTGTAGGCCCCGTTTAGAATGCAGACCAGTTGATTGTGATCAGACACTGCTATCCAGGTGCCTTTTGCCAGACTGTCTTGTGGAAAAATCAGCTGCTTATGGCCGGATGCTTGCTGCTGAATAGCCGCGGCTGATCGAGAAGGAGCTTCGTCGCGATTAGAGGTGAAAAGGAACTCATCCGGACCAGTGGGCAGGAAGGTGACAGTACACATAGTTGCAGATAGATTTTGAGCTTATGTGGAGTGAGGGGCACAATTTAGTCGAAAAATTTACCTTTCCCGCCTACTTTGTGCTTATTTGCAGCCGTAATCCCTGTGCTAAATCACCATCCGGACATTATGAATACCTTCTTGCTGTTTGTAATTACTTTCGCGATCAGTGCTGTTGGAAGTGCCCCTCCAGGGCTGATCAATATGATGGTTCTGGAACGCGCCATTAGTAGGGGCAAGAAGGCTGGTGTGATGACTGCCATGGGTACCTTCATTCCAGAGTTCGTTTACACCTTCGTAGCGGCATATGCCTATACGGCAATCAACAATAATGTCGAGCTTGGTCAAAACCTGAAGCTGGGAGGAGGCTTAGTTTTGGTGGTCTTGGGGAGTTTCTACTTCTTCCGCGAACCTGAAGAACCAAAATTAGATCATCCGACCTCTAAGCGTGATAGCTACCGAGGGTTCCGCAAGGGCTTTTTTACCGCTTCTATAAATATGCTAATCATCCCATTTTGGGCCTTTGTTGCCGGTTACCTGGGGAGCCAAGGATATGCAGTTACGGGTATGACAGACCTGATAGCCTTTGCTTTGGGATCTGCGCTAGGAGCAGTGGTGATGTTCCTGTTGTATGTTCGTTTGGGACACTTTGTTCTCAAGAGGATTAGTAAGGTGGCTCGATACTCCAACAAATTTTTGGCGGTACTATTTCTATCCTTAGGATTATATCAGCTTCTTCGTCTATACTAGGACTCAGTCGATCTGTTTTTGATGATGAGCGGAGAAAATCTCAGCTTTTCTTTATCAGTAAAGTAACGCTGGTTTCATAGTGGGTATGAATAGGAAACTAACATCATATACCCTAAAACTATGAAACAACTTTCCACGCTATTCGTGGCCATATTCTTGGTCATGACACTTCAAGCAAACAATATTCAAGTCAGCAATGTGAGCCTAACGGGGCAAAACACCACCGATGGCTACACACAGGTGCAGTTTGACTTGGCCTGGGAAAATTCCTGGCGTATCAGTGTTGGTCCGGCAAACTGGGACGCGGCCTGGGTTTTTGTGAAGTATCGCGTCAACGGTAACCTTTGGCGACATGCAACAATTAACCTGACTGGTGGCACTGGCCCTGGTGGTACACAGATTGATGTGGCTAGCGATCAAACGGGAGCTTTCGTCTATCGCTCAGGAGATGGCACCGGTGATGTTAGCTGGTCAAATGTTCAACTCCGTTGGAACTATGCTGACGATGGCGTTGATGATAACGCACTGGTAGATGTACAGGTATTTGCCATTGAAATGGTCTACGTACCCGAAGCTGAGTTTTCACTTGGGACCGGTGTGTTTGGCGACGAAATTGATGAGTTCTTTACGATTACACAGATTGGTCCACTTACGCTTCGACAGCCCTATCGAGTCACCTCGGAGGCCGCCATTACGGTAGCTTTTGCGTCGGGTGATTTATTCTATGATAATAATGTCAATGGTGGCGATCAGGGTGGGCCTGTTCCAGCGGCCTTTCCGAAAGGGTACAGCGCTTTTTACTGTATGAAGTACGAGGTGTCTCAAGATCAATGGATTGGCTTTTTTAATACCCTTACCCAAACCCAAAAGGCAGCCATAGATATAACCGGGCCGCAGGGAAAGAATTCTGATGATGAATTTATCCGTAATGGAATAGCCTGGCCTGATGCTGGTAATGCCACTACATCCAATCCCAATGTTCCAATGAATTATGTTCGGGCCGGGTTTGTAACTGCTTATTTGGATTGGTCTGGATTGCGTCCTATGTCCGAAATGGAATATGAGAAAGCTTGTCGCGGCACGCTCAATGCGGTTGCTGGTGAGTTCTCATGGGGTAACTCTAATATTCATGCTACCGCTTACACCTATATCAATGAAAATGCGCCTAATGAGCAGATAACTGACCCTGGCAGCGGTACGGGCAATGCGGTTTATCAAGAAACCAACGGTGCCTTGTCCGGACCAAAGCGTTGCGGTATTGTGGCCGCTAGTGCTCTGCTTAATAATCGGGAAGAGACCGGCGGTAGCTACTACGGAATCATGGAGCTGACAGGTAATGTCTATGAACGCGCGGTGACCGTTGGGAACCCGCAAGGACGCAGTTTCAATGGCCTCCACGGTGATGGTGCTTTAACTGGTGGTGGTGCCGCTAACGTGCCCAACTGGCCGTTAGATGGTGGTGACGGCTTTGGGTACCGCGGTGGCGCATACCCGAATGCTACTCAGTTCTTGATGGTGTCCGATCGTAATGATGCAGCCAATACCTTTTCTGGAACGAACGGCCGAATTGGCTTTCGTGGAGTACGGACTGCCCAATAAGTGATCATCATGAAGAAGTTCTTCTTACTTCTGATGTTAGCTCCCGCTTGCCTTTTTGCACAATTCAGTGGCGGATCGGCAGATGGTGAAGCCCGATCTGATGCTATCCAACTAGACTTGGGTGGTGTGCCAGGAGGAGTCCGTGGGCTCTATGCCGGTGGCATGGATGATGGTTACTCCACTATGCAGGCTTATACTGGACTTGCGTCCGAATCTATGGGAGCAATCTACGCAGGTGGAGCCGATGATGGCTACGATGCAGCTACCGCTTTTAGTACTATTTCCGGAACCGACCTGGCAGCCATTTATTATGGGGGCTCAGGTGATGGATACAGTTTCTTACAGGAAAGTCAGACCTTGGCCGGAGTATCACTCGCAGGAATTTTTAGCGGTGGTGACGGTGACGGTTTTGACCGAACACAAGCATCATTTGATCTTCAAGGACAATCCACTGCAGGATGGTTTGGCGGTGGTGACGGTGATGGATTTGACCGTGAGGCTGCTACCGGACCGTTAGGCGCTATGTTGATGCTATATGGCGGTGGATCTGGTGATGGTTTTGATCGACTTGGGGGTGCCTTTACACTGAAAGGGGGCGATTTACAGGCGCTGTATCAAGGAGGACCTGGTGATGGTGCCGCCTTGACCAATTTTGCCGGCGTAGTTCCGCTACCGTTGACGCTAATTAGCTTTGAAGCTATTCCGAACGAGTCCTTTGTGCTCCTAAAGTGGGTAACAGAAGATGAACTCGATACCGACTTTTTTACTATCGAAAAAACACGTACCGGGCGAGCCTTTTCATGGGTAGGAGAGTCACTGGCAGCAGGCTATAGCTTACCCGGCGAACAGATACATTACGAGATGAAGGATCATGATCCTTTCCCTGGAACCTCTTACTATCGATTGAAAACAACTGATTTTGATGGAAAAATAAGCCTCTCTCATTTGGTAGAGGTAAATTATGCTCAAGTGCAGGATTGGGGTTTCAAGCTTTATCCCAACCCGAATACCGGAAAACACTTCAACATCCAGACACAGGGTGTAGAGAAAGAAACATCGCTTGTCCTGGAGGTATTTGATCTTCAAGGACGGTTGATTCAACGGACGCCTTACTTAGGTGCGGACATGGAGGCTACTGCCATCCAACTCCAGCAGCAGTTGGCGGCAGGTTCTTACCTCATCCGTTTGAGTCATCCAGAATATGGTCAGCAGGCTAAGATTCTATTGGTTGGCGAACGTTAAACCTAGGGATGGAGGGTGGCAGCCTAAACATATCTGCCGCCCTCCTGTTGGGTTGAAGATCAATGTGTTAGCCAAATGACTTCAGAACGCCTCAATTATCTGATTTTTGCCGTAGCTCTGGTGGGACTACCTACCATCTTACTTTTTAGCCCTTGGTCTGACATGCTACGACCAAGTATTCCCTTTCTCCTGTTATTGATTACTGGGCTATGGCTAGTTAGCCTGCGTATGCGAGACTCTGGCATCGTAGATATCTTCTGGGGGCCTGGAATTGCTGCAATGGCTTGGTGGTATGCCTTTCAAATCGGCCTCTCTTCACTAGGAGTAAAGCATCTCTTATTCCTTGGCTTGGTGACAATTTGGGCCATTCGGTTAGGGGGCTATTTAGCTAATCGTAACCTGGGACAACCAGAGGACTACCGCTATACCAGGATGCGCCAATCTGCGGGCGATCAGTGGTGGTGGATATCTTTTTGCAAGGTCTTCTTTTTGCAAGGCCTCATCATTTGGACTATCTCATCCGTTTTCTGGCTGATCCTTACGGGACCAGCTACCTTAACCTGGATCGATGCCTTTGGCCTCCTACTTTGGGGGCTAGGGTTTTTCTTCGAAGCCGTTGGCGATTGGCAGTTGTCACGCTTTAAGGCGGAGCTTGCCAACAAAGGCAAGGTACTCAACACAGGCCTCTGGCGATATACCCGCCATCCCAACTATTTTGGAGATGCTTGTGTGTGGTGGGGGTACTTTTTCCTAGCTTTTGCTCACCCAGATGCTTGGTGGTTCTTGTTTAGTCCGATTTACATGACTTTTCTACTACTCAAGATTTCCGGCGTAGCAATGCTCGAAAAGGACCAGACCTCCAAGAAGGCAGCTAAGTACGAAGCTTATATAGCCCAAACCTCAGCCTTCATTCCCTGGTGGCCAAAAGTGAGTTAAGAAAGAAGTTGATATCGGAATTGGAATAACTACCAACTAACCATCCAACCTTCAAACAATCTAACCAACTTAGATTACAAAAGAAAAGACGCTACCATTTTCACCATCTGAATCTACCCAGATTCGTCCGTCGTAGCGTTCCAAGATATTCTTACAGATGGACAAACCTAGTCCGGAAGACTGAGTGATCGATTTATTCATCAGCGTTTTGAACGGCGAGAAGATACGATCGAAGTAAGCGGGCTCAATACCTACTCCATTGTCCTTGACGGTGAAAAGCGTCTTGCCTCCACTTGGCTCGACATGCACCTCGACGGTAGGGCTTTCAGATTCATTGTACTTGAAGCCATTCTGGATGAGGTTTTGCAGTACCAATATCAGCATCGGCCGCGAGAAAAGGACCTTTTCGATCTGGGAGGGATTAGTAAAGCAAAGTTGACCCTCTGTTTCTTGAATAGTTTGCTGAAGATTATCTCGGACAGTCTGAAAAACGGATTGGAGTGGTACGGCTTCACGATCTAATTTTCCAAAGGAGATCTTAGTGAAGATCTGTAGGGAATCAACAATTTCGCGGAGAACCGTAGCATTACTGATGATGAATTCCAAGAATTCCCGGTCCTTGGCGGCGTGATTTTGCTTCTTCAAGTTGCGATCCAATAGCCCTGAAAAACTTGTGATATTCCGAATTGGCTCCTTGAGATCGTGAGAAGTAATGTAGGCAAACTGTTGTAGTGCAGCATTACTTTCTGCAAGAGAATCATTTAGCTTCTTCAATTCTCGACGGCTTCGAGATTGAAGATAAAAGGCGATAGAAAGCACAATCAAAATTGCCAGAAGACCAAGGCTAATCAGAGTCAATCTTTGATTGGTCAACTGCTGTTCGTAGGCCTGTACTTGACTATCGCGTTCTTGCCGAAATTGTTCTTCTAAAAGTGCGGTAAGGATTTCAACGTTAGTGCTGTTGTCATCCTCTCGGTCTCGGCGTTCTAATCCTTGTTGTAGCCTTTGGTACGCCAAGTTATATTCGCCAATTGCGTAGTAGGCAGTGGCTAACTCCTCGCTGATCGGCTGGTCTGGGCGCACGTGGCTAGCTAGTATTTGTTCGCCTAACTGTATTGCCTCTTGATAGCGTTCTTGTTGGATCCGAAGCTTCATCATGCCACCGGTATTGTCGATAGCTTCTTTGGCATCTCCTTGCACCTGACTCAGTTCAATACCCACTTGGAAATAATACTCTGCGGAGTCTAATTGTCCTTCCGCCAGGTGCGTCTCACCGAGTAGAAAATAGGTGTAACCAAATGCTTCTGATATGCCTGTCTGCTTTCGGAGTGCAAGCGCATTGTAACAGTTTGCCTTTACCCGGTCGTAGGCTTCTTGCTCACTTGCAGTATAGCCCAAGAGATAATGGGCAAAAAGCTGCCCAAGAACATCCTCTTCTGCTTTAGCGAAATCGAGGATTTCGGTCCCAATTGTCTCCGCTTTGTTGAAATCTCCAATTTGACTATAGACCCCTGCCAGGTTGTGATTGACAACATTGACAAATCGCCGATTATCCGGATCTAGTTCTTTTGCTTTCTGATACTCTAGAAGGGAACGCACCATGTCATAAGGTGACTCAAAGAGGTATAGGCCCTTGGCAAAATGGTAGTGAGCCATAATGGTCGAGGTCGTATCATCTCCGATTAGCTGGCGAGCTTCGGCGAGGTAAAAGTCAGCTTGACTCCAATCGCCAGTACGAGTACCGATTCCGAGTTTGCGTAGATAATTTCGAACCTTGCTGGTATCCTGATCCGTAGCTTCCAGGGCCATACTGTACATGGAGTCGGCAAGTTGGTACTGGCCACTAGCAACATAGAAAAGACCGAGTTCATGAAAAGCCCGTTGCGTGCGGCTGTCATCGTCTTCTGCTTGAGCCCAGCGTAGTGCTTGATATCCTAGATACAGCGCATTTTCTGGATTGTTAGCTACTTGCTCCGCACTCATTCTATCCAATGCTGCTTCATAATTCTCCGGGTAAGTCAAGTCAGGCGACAGGAGTGGTTCTCCACTCGATCCCTCCGGAGGAATAATGGTTTGCGCGCATAGCAATGCACCGCAAAGAAGTAGCATTTGAAGCAGATAAAGAGGAAGTAACTTTTGGTTCATTTGTGATTGCCGCAGAAAACAACTAAAAATCGTCCCGAAAAATACTAAATGATTGGCAGGCCTCGCAATTGGCCTGACGAAAAAATCACATTTGTAATGTACTGGGCTATAGTAGCCTCCTGGTTCAAGCTAACTAAGTGGTGGCATGCCGACCTGTTCCGTCACAAGTTTTGCAATGATTCTTCTCTCCACGAGTCCCCAGCCAATAGCCCTGTCCGTCACAGTTGGTACACATGTCGGCACGGTACCAGGAAAGCAGCGAATTGATGATGAAAATGGTGATTCCGATAATGAGCGCGGTAAATAGAATTCTAATCATGTTGGGTGTTCATTAAGGCGTAAAAGGTAGCATTTTTTTTACCACATTTTTACCTCGGATAGGGGGGGAGCCATGAAACTGACATCCTGCTAATAGAAACCAAAATTCAAAACCACCTATGTTTTTCACCCCAAAGAACCGCCCCTTCTGGCGGCTAGCCATTTTATTGCCCATACTGTTCCTGAGCACCTTAGCAGTGCAGGCACAGCGTGCAGGTCTAACACAGACAATCAAAGGTGTTGTTATTGATCAGGCATCGGAAGAACCGATCATGGCTGCCAATATTTTAGTACTCGAAGTGGATCCTGTAGTAGGGACAGCAACGGAGCTAGACGGCAGTTTTCGATTGGAAAAAGTTCCTATTGGTCGGCATAGTCTTCGTATCAGCTGCTTAGGTTATGAAGATGCATTTATCCATGAACTCGAAGTGGGTTCGGGCAAAGAAGTAATACTACAAATTAAGCTCACTGAGTCCTTGGTCGTAATGGAAGAGGTCGTTGTAAAGGCAGAACGCCTCAACGGTACTCCTAATAATGAAATGGCTAGTGTGAGTGCCCGGAGCTTTAGTGTAGAACAAACGAAGCGTTATGCCGCTGCAGTCAACGATCCTGCGCGAATGGCACTGTCTTTTGCTGGTGTCAGCACCAGAGATGATGAGGGCAATGAGATTGTTATCCGCGGGAATAGTCCTCGAGGTCTGTTGTGGCGTATGGAGGGTATTGAAATTCCTACTCCCAATCACTTCTCCGATCAAGGTGCTTCTGGCGGAGGAATCAGTGCCTTAAGCGTCAATATGCTGGCCAATTCCGATTTTCTGGTAAGCGCCTTTCCTGGCGAATATGGCAATGCCTTATCCGGCGTTTTTGATCTTCGACTACGGAACGGTAACAATGAAAAACGGGAGTATGCTATGCAAGCCGGCTTCCTAGGGCTAGACCTTGCTGCAGAGGGTCCAATAGGCGAAAAAGGCGGAGCCAGCTACCTGGCTAACTATCGCTACTCTACACTGTCCATCCTAGGTAAGTTGGGCGTATTTGATATCGCCGATGGAGAGTCAGTATTTCAGGACGCTGCCTTCAAAGTTCATGTACCTACCAAAGGTGGAGGGTATTGGTCGGTCTGGGGAATTGGCGGTTTGAGTAGTGACGTGTTCCAGGATAGTGTGGAGCAATACGACTATCACTCCAACCGTGGTGTACTCGGTGTCAACCATCGAAAGTACCTAGCTCGTAATGATTATATCGAAACCATCCTGAGCTACAGTATCAATGAGGTTGGCGATGACGATAGTTATCTGCCGACTAATTATCAGGATTCGGAACAGTTTACGACCGAAGCCCTGCGAGCAAGTCTGATGTATAATCGGAAGATCAACGCTCGAAATACCATTCGTTTGGGAGCCATCGGTAGCCGTTTATCCTATCGCTTTGAGGATTGGTTCGAGGCGAACGCTCCTCGCGTCACGCTAGTCGATGAGGATGGGAACACATCCACAGTGCAAGCTTATGCGCAATGGAAACGTCGCTTGGGCACTACCTTGCATTTGAATGCCGGGGTGCATGCCACTTACTTGGCAGTAGGAGAGCAGATGGCAATAGAACCTCGGTTGGGCCTGCGTTGGAACTTCCGTCCAGGTCAAGTGCTTAGTGCAGGTGCTGGACTACATAGCAGACGAGACCCACTAACGGTCTATTTCGCTCGTGTAGCTACTAGCGAGGACACCTTTTCGCAGCCCAATAAAGATTTAGAATTGCCAAAAGCAGCCCATGCTGTAGTGGGGTATGAATGGCGTTTCTCCCCACAGTGGCGTTTGCAGACCGAGGCCTATTATCAGCACCTCTATGACGTTGCTATTGCCAGCCCTAATGCGGAGGGTACCTATGCGCAATCGGCATCTGCATTGAACTTTGACAGTGGCTACGTAGCGGATTCACTTTTCAGTGATGGCACGGGTAGGAACTATGGGCTGGAAGTGACAGTAGAGAAGTTCTTCACTAACGGCTGGTACGCACTTGGTACCGTTTCTTTGTATGAGTCGCTATACACGGCTGCAAATATCCGAGCGAGTGTTGCTGGTGGTAACCGCCTTACACCAATTGATGTTGAAGCCTCACGTGATGCTGGGTTTACCGTCCGAGATCATCTTAGGGCATGGGATGATCAAGCAGCTTACTATTTCCGCAGTGACATTCGTGTATCCTACCGGAAAAATAGGACGAAGACTTCTTCCATTATTTCGTTGGATATTCAGAATGTAACCAATCGAGAAAATGTTTGGGGCAACTTCTACTCCGGAAGTCGCGATGAGGTACGAAACATCACGCAACTGGGCTTAATTCCGGTCTTGAACTATCGTTTAGAATTCTAGCGAGAATAGGCTTAGGAATTGCAAGAAACGTTCAGGTCAATACTCTTCTATTTGAGGGTATTGGCCTGTTTTGTTTTTTGTTTATGTTTTAAATTTGATAAATTTTTTGTATCTTTATATTGCTCGATAGGTTGGGCTAACCATCATCAAGCAATCAGAGGTCAATACCTTCACTAGAGATTTTTTACAAGATCTTAGCCCGGTGAAGCATTCAGAGGTTTAATAGTTGACACATTGTGCGCTTAGAAGGAGTTGTCTCCTCCTAAGGTTATAGAAGTGTGTCCGGACCGGAACTCTGGTTTGGATGTGTGGTGATCTGGCCTCCATAAGGGTGGGTCCCGCCCAACGGGCGGGCTGTGCCGAGTCAAAGCCCAATAATGAAAGGAACTATTTCCTTCATTATTCCGTAATATTGAGCGACGAACTCATTCTCTGAATCGAATTGACTTGAAAAATCAACTTGCTGTTTTGGCTTGCCAATTCAGTTGTCAAGACTCAATTCACCTAAAAACCTTCGCTCTCGATGCGTTACCTAATGTTCATGTTCCTACTCGGAACGTCTTCTCTATTATTTGCCACAACTGAACCTACCGATACCCTTCAGCTTTCTGCCGAAGAGGAAGAGGCTTATTTTTTGGCGCTCTACCAAGCGTACCTGGATAGTGTGGCTACAACTCTCCATTATCGAACGGATACGATTGCTCTTGGCGATGGCTTAGCCACGCTAGAAGTACCTGCCGGCTTCAAGTATGTTGGACCGGAAGAGGCAGAAATGATCCTCACCGACATTTGGAGCAACCCTCCTTCACTTACGCCTTCTCTAGGCATGCTCTTCCCATTAGAGGGTGGGCCTGATGATCTCGCTGGCTACGGCATCAATATCATCTATGCAGATGATGGCCACGTTGATGATGAAGATGCGCAAGATATCGACTACGATGAATTACTGGAATCCTTAATTGACGATACCGCCGCTGAAAGTGAGATGCGGGCTGAACAAGGCTATGGCACAGTCGAGTTAGTGGGTTGGGGTAGCCAGCCTTATTATGATGCGGCAACGAAGAAGCTGCACTGGGCCATGGAATTGAACTTCGATGATGCACCAACTAATACCTTGAACTATAACATCCGTATCCTAGGACGCGAGGGTTACCTTGTCTTGAATGCCATTGGGGAGATGGATTTGTTGCCTGAAATTCGATCAAATATTGATCCAATCCTAGCAGGAGTAGATTTTCAGGATGGACAGCGTTATGCAGATTACCGCCCGGGTGTTGACCGCCTGGCAGCCTATGGTGTCGGTGGATTGATCGCTGGAAAAGTATTGGCGAAGACTGGTGTACTAGCAGCGATCGGTATCTTCCTCGCGAAGGCCTGGAAGCTGGTAGTTCTTGCTGTCATTGGTTTGGCGGCTGGTTTCCGCAAGTTGTTGGGCCGGGGTGAGTAACCCTCGTTGACTCAACGTCTTGACCTTTGTGACTGAGAGGGGCGCATGAACATGCGCCCCTCTTTGTTTTTTACACGGTGCGTTGGTGGGCGGTCATTCCGCCCATTATTTGCTTCATCACCCGTACTTTCCCCCAGCGAGGCAGTAGACGAAGTGATCCTACTAAAAACTTCGTTAGAAAACCGGGTAATACTGTTTGTCGCTGCCCTAATGCACGAAGTATCGGGACACCGGTATCTTCTGGCCGAAGGGCTGCTCCCATCTGCATGTCTGCACGACTTGCAAAACCGGTCTGTACTGGCCCCGGTGCAGCAGAGAGTACATCTACTCCTGTGCCTTGTAATTCTACATGCAGCGCTTCGGCCAGCGTTTGTACATACGCTTTGGTGGCAGAATAGTGAGCCGCATAAGGAGTGCCTTGAAAGCCGACCAAAGACCCGAAAAGGATAATTCCGCCTTTACCTCGTCCTGCGAAGCGGCTGGCAAAATGGTGGGTTTGTTCTAAGACTGCTTGACAATTAAGGTGAAGCATGTTTAATTCTTCCTGTAAGTCGGAAGTAAGAAAACTTCCCGAGGTGCCGAAACCAGCGGCCAACACAGCCAATCCTAAATCTCTATTGCCAATAGCGTCGATAAGCTGCTGGGTGCTCCCTGTTTGGCTTAGGTCAAGGCTGATTTGTAGACAACTTACATTGTTATTTTGCTGCAGTTCAGTAGCGAGGGTTTGCAGTGAAGTCTTGTTTCGACCTACTAGAATTAGGTCCATTTTGCTTTCAGCCAATTGTCGAGCCAACTCTTGTCCAATGCCCGAACTTGCACCGGTAATAAGTGCCCATTTGCCGTATTGTCTTAGTCTTGTTTGTTGTGATCCTGAAAGTTTCATTGGTGAAAGGTTTTGCTGTAAGGAAGGCAGAAAACCCTAGTAAAGTTGCGGCATCTGGTGCAGCTGTGGCCAACGGGACGGATCTGTGGTGAATGGGAAGGATTGTAGATTAGGTTAAGAAAGCTGAACTCATTTTTCGAGAAACAGGAACGCTAGCTTCCGCGAAGCGTAGACGTAAATACAAGCTGCGAGCATTACCTTCTGCAGCGATCAAATGCATTCGATTGATCAAGTAGGAACGGTGGCAACGAACGATATCGGGATGGTCTTGCAATTGTTGCTCCAAGCTTTTTAAAGAAAGGCGCAGGAGGCGACGACCAGGTTCATTAGCTCTTTGATAATGGACCGTAGTATAGTTATCCTCAGCAACTGCATAGACAAATTGTTCCAAAGGGAGTTCCCATTTTGGAGTGGTAGAAGTAGCCGCCTCGATCAGTAGGACCGGGCTGCCGTTTTGTTCTTTGCTGTTTTCTGGAATACTGACGGCCTCAGCGAGTTGTTGATTGCCGGTTGTGAGGCGGCGTTCGTTGAAATACAGAAGTACTAGTAATGGGAAAATACCTACCGATACCGTGATACCAATGAACTCTAGCAACCCAAACGGAGGAGCAATGTCTTTTCCAACTGTCGAATTGTACAGGAAGTTTAGCATCGCAATTCCTAGGAAGCAGAAGCTTAAGTAGAGGATCTCTTTCTTGATCTGCCATTGGTTAGCTTCAAACCAGCCTGGAAGAAGTTTAGGAAGGACAAAGTAATTGACTGCCAATACCAAAAACACACAACAGCCAAAACCAGCAAGGAATAGGCTTTTTCCTGGTATTTCTGCTGCGCCATAAGGCTGATACAAAAGCAAAAAGAAATAGGTGAAAATGGAGAAGCCCAGGATGATTATCCACTTCGTTGCACGGCGCTCGGTGAGGGGGTAGGGGCGTTCTAACCAGGTTTTTAGTTGCTCCATAACGATGGCTTCAAAGATAGGCTTTGCCTATAAATTCACTATCTTACTTGCAAGGTATCTCGAAATACCGCTTCACCTTTTACACTAAAAACAAAACGAACTATGAGCTTATTGTACTTTATCCTAATCGGAGCTGCTGCCGGTTGGTTGGCCGGTCAAATCATGAAAGGTAGTGGCTACGGAGCCCTTACCAACATCATTTTGGGTATCGTTGGCGGACTTGTTGGCGGGTGGCTTTTTGGCGCACTTGGCATTTCTGCAGGCGGTGGCCTGGTAGGTTCCTTGATTACAGCTACACTCGGAGCCGTAGTAGTGATTTGGGTAGCAGGATTGATTAAGAAATAATCACACTATATGATTGGCCGGCGGAGCAGAAAAACCATCTGTTTCGCCGGCCTTTGCATTCATAGTTGCCGCCTATTTTTTTGCTTCTCCGTATAGTTCGGCCCAGACTTGTGTCTTTCCAGTCTCAGCAGATATCCTGGCCGCTTCCAGTATCATCATTACTCGCATATTATTCTCAATAGCGGAAACATCCCAGGCTTCTACTTCTAGTCCATTCTGCACTACTTGTGCCAGGTAAGTGAAAGGATCATTGACTTCCTCGGCTAGCGCATCTGCTTTTTGCTCGTAAGGCCCCGCCTCTTCATCTTCTAGGATTTCCATGTCTGTTCCATTCTTGCAGAACACATAGCCATGGGTGCCGTATAATTCCATCTCCTTACGGTTATGCGACCAGTTCCAAGAGGCTTGAACAATTACTTGCGCCTTGGGATAGGTAATTAGAATAGTGGCATCATCTTCTACCTGTGGATACAGTTGAGGTTTGATCTGTTGCGTGATACAAGTGACGCTTATGGGTACTTCTCCTTGCATGAGCCAGGTGGCAAGATTAGCGCCGTAACAGCCGAAGTCGGTCAGTGCTCCTCCGCCATTTTGAACGGGGTCAATGAGCCACTCTACAAATTCTTCATTGCAGCCAATTTCGATCGGTCCTGGATGCCCAGTGTAAAAGATGAGCCGCCGAAGATCGCCTACCTTGTCATCATCTAACAGCTGGTAGGCTGCTTCATTGCTACCGTACCAGGAGGTTTCATAATTGGTCAGTAGATGAATGCCATGCTCTTTGGCTAATTCTGCCATTTGCCGTGCATGATCCAAGTTTACTGCGAGGGGTTTTTCCACCATTACATGTATTCCGCGTGGGGCGCAATACTGAACTACACTCAGGTGGTCGTAAATAGTGTTGAACGCAGTTACTGCTTCTGGTTTCTGCGCCTCCAGCATTTCTTCAATGGTGTTGTAAACGATATCCATGCTATAGCCATGTTGTTCGCTATAGCGTTGGGCCAAATCCCGATTAGGTTCTACGATACCAACGATCTCTACATCACCCCAGTCCTCTCTACCGAGCAACCAATGTACATGGGTGTGGACGAGCCCTATTACGCCTACGCGTAATGGCTTCTTCTCTGCCTTGGGATTACTGTCTCTAGCGGGTTCTTGAGCGAACAACAGACCGGAAAGAAGTAGTATCATGACCGTAGGAAGCGATCGAGACATAACAGTGTGATTTGTTTGCCGACCAATATAGGGAATGCCGCTCGACAAAGTGTTACTACACCTTGATCAAGCACGCTCAGAAAATCTATTTTTTCCAGCCTTTTTGGACCAATCCTTTTTTCAATAATCGGCGATACATCCGCCGTAATTTGCGGGAAGGGCCTTCTGCGGGGACATCCTTTACTTGCAAGCCGTTTAATAAGAACATAACCTTCCCGTTCCCTTGCGGCATTAGCGAGAACTGAACCTCATGTAAGGTGTCTTCATCGATTAGTAGCTGCGGAATGCGATAAAACGGAGGATCATTGGCCATTAGGGAATCCCCGTTGACCCATCTCCGCAAATGAATGTCAGTGGCGAAGGCCGTATCCACCTCGTACCTAACTCCCCGGTTGCTTAATGCACTAAGAACTTCAGTTTTAGTCATCCCAGTACGATAGCGGGTATTGTAAAAAGTAACATTACCACTGCTCTGCTGAAAAGAATACCAAATCGGGGGAGAGGTGGCGATGAATCCAAGACTCGTAATAAATAAAATGCTCCAAGCCAGTGATCGAACGGAGACGAAGGATTGAATAGAAGCTACCGGATTATTCTGATAACGCTTTATCAGCCAATAGGGTAGTGGTAGGACCAGCAGCGCCCAATAATCGCTGTAATCCACCACTCGGCTAATCGGGATAGGAGCAAAGTAATTGTACCACTCAATAAGAGGTGTAGTAAGTGGTGTCTTCCAGATGAGAAAAAACAGTGCACACCACCAGATGGAACGTTCCCGCGAAGGCGGAAAAACAAAACTTACTACTAGCGGCAGCAGTACCAAACCTGCCACATCGGATAACTTGCCAGTTAAGCTATTAGCAAAGGTGTATTTCCAGATCTGATCATTGCATATCAATACGATCAGTGCTGCTATGAAATACACGTTCAGCAGGAGTCTGGGGTCGCGTTTTGAGGCCATAAAACGACTATTCTTTAGGCTATAACGACAGGAGTATAAATGCGTGTGTACAAGGAGTAGCTTTTAGCAGCTAAAGATGGCTCGTGTCACCGGACTTGAGTAAGGAAACTCATGCGGTTTGGGTGATAATTTTCATCCTGCTCGATCGGTGGATGGAGTAACTTCATCGAAGATTAAAAAGGTAGGACGAAACCCCTTTGTTCCGTGTCGTAATGGGTGATTTATTTACGCGGCTCGGAGGGCTATCAGTTGAAGTGAGTCCGGCTAGTACGGACAGCTTCAATTGATGGATAAGGAACATCGTCCCATTCTCTACACCAGAAGACATCTACGATGAGACAAGTACGTTTTGCTTTTCTATTTGGTGTACTGTTGAGTAGCGCTTTGCTTAGCGCCCAGGTACTGGACCAAGGTAACTTCCTGATTGGTTCAACCATCGGTTTATCGGTGGCAGAATCGAACGTCAAACTGCAAGCTTCAAGTCAGAATGAGGAGGGAGATGGTCCATCGTCCAGTCAGTTCAACCTGGCACCTAATGTGGGTTACTTTGTTGTCGACCAGTTTGCGCTGGGTATCGGTATGGACTATACTTTTAGCGCTATCAAGGAACCGAGTGAAGACCGCAATGAAGACAGTAATTTACTCTTTGGGCCATTCTTGAGATATTATGTTCCAGTGGGTGAGGACATGGCTGTTTTCCTACAGACGGACTTTGGCTTCGGTAATGCCACTGATGACCAGATGATCTCTGGTGAACGACAACGCATTAGCTCTAATATCTTCGCTTTAGGCGTAGGGCCGGGCTTTACGATCTTTTCTAACTCGGCTATTGGTATTGAAGCCTTGTTTAAGTACAATTTTGCTCGTTCCTCCTTTGATACAGAGATCAGTGGTGTGAAAACGACCACCACTACAACGAGCAATCAATTTGACCTGTCGATTGGTGTGCAGTTTTACTTTGGCGGTGTCGAGACCGTGAGTGGACGCACAACACCTGCTCGACCAGGATTCTAAAGAGACAACATTCAGATTCGTTTTTATCAATAAGGGATTACTTAGTTAAGGGTCCGACTCGGGGTGAGTCGGACCCTTTTTATTTTGACACTACACCCGCTCAAAGACTACCAATAAGCCATCCGGTTTAGGATGATGATGACTCATATCATGTTTGTTGTCAGTAGTGCGGCTGTGGATTTCATTCATTTGCACATAGCGATAACCGCGGTGCATCTGGTCAGCGATGAGTTCTTCTAGGCGCCGAGCGATTTCGTCACCCATTAGGGGACGCCGCTTCGGGCTACTCCACTTGGTTTCTTCCTGATCTTCGATGGTCGACAAGAAAACTACTTTAACGGCATTGCTCATGATGACTGTGGATTTTCGTTGATGATATCTACGGGCTATTTTGTGGCCCTAGTTTACTGCAATTAGTAACCTAGGGCCGCATAACCTTACAGAAAATACCTCCAGCCTACCGTAATTTACTTGCTGATTCGACGAAGCGATCAGAAAACCAGACTGACGGAATTGTCAGCTCGCCAAGCAGCTATTACTGTTTTACTACGCGTAGTACCTGTTTGCCACGTACTCTAATAAGGTATAGACCACTGGGTAGGTTACTGAGATTGAGCATTTGGCCATTACTCACCCATTCAGATCGAACCAGCGCACCGGTTGCACTATATACTTGTGCTTGATGTTCGCCATCCTCCAGACCTGTGAGTTGGAATAGTCCAGCGCTAGGGTTTGGTGTTGCTACTAGTTTGGTGTCAGGTTGAACTACCTCACCAGTACTTACAAAATCACAGCTTACATCAGCATAGGGGGAAGAGAGCCAGTTGGAGTCAAAGCCACTAAGGGTAAAATCCCGAAGTTCTCCATCCATATTTGCACCGCTCATTTCTCGCAGAATAGAAATATCGGCATTGTTACCAGCAGGAGTGCCTTGATTGAAGTCCCAGTAGGCTAAGATGCCGTCTTCATCACCAGAGATCTGGCAAGAGCTTCCCGCAACGATTTGCTCGGCAGTACGCGCATAGTCCCAAATTCGGATCTCATCCACAGAGCCGTTAAAGAACGTCCTGGTACTCAGTGCACCCGTCCAGGCGCCAAACCGCATAAAGGGTCCATAAGGTGTAATTGGTGGAGAATAAGGGACGGTATTGGTAGGGGCCCCATCTAAGAAGAATTGCAGCACCTCACCGTCATAGACCAAGGCACAGTGGTGCCATTGACCGTCTCGAATATCGGTGCCATAATCAACGTTGTACAGACCATTGACCTGATCGTAGAACCAAACTACGGTCCGATCATCCACTTCAACCAAACCTATTTCTAATCGCATGGTCGGTCCAAGGCTGAAAATTCTTTCTTCAAAAGGAACGCGAGACGCATATCCTGCTAGGAAACGATATTCGATGGTGAAAACGTCATACAAGTCAAAATCTGGAAACTGGACATAGTCATCCTTGCCATCGAAATTGAGGCAATTGTTTTGGGCAGAGAGCGAAATAAAAGAAAACAGAAAGAGCGCGAATGAGAGTACTTGTAGTAGAATTCGTTTCATGATTTTGTATTTATTGGTTTCAATACTTCAAAGCTATGGCGGTCTGTTCTCCATTTCTAGCTCACTTTTTTACACTTTTCTGGCCTAATTTTGACAATAGAGCGGCTGAAAAATACTTGTCATAGCAACTAAATTGATGTATCTTTAGCCCGCCGAATAAAACTGAGTGCTTATGCCCATTTACCATCGTTTAGGACAGATACCGCAGAAGCGTCACACTATTTTCGAGAAGCCTGATGGCGGTTTATACTACGAGCAGTTGTTTGGAACCATAGGTTTTGACGGGATGTCATCCCTGCTCTATCACCACCATCGCCCTACTATGGTGAAGACTGTAAGTGAGCCTGTTGACGTGGCTCCGAAGATTGCGGTAGCCAAGAATATGCTCTCCCGCAAATTCATTGGTTATGATGTAGCGCCGAAGGATGACTACCTGGAGAGTCGTGAACCGATGTTGGTGAATAGTGATATTCACATTGGTCTTGCCGCCCCTCGAAAATCCATGACGGATTACTTCTACAAGAATGCGGATGCTGATGAGATGCTATTCATTCACAAGGGCACCGGTACCCTGCGTACATTGATGGGCAACATTCGTTTTGAGTACGGCGACTACCTGATCATTCCTCGTGGTATGATCTACCAGATCGAGTTTGATACAGAAGATAACCGCTTGTTGTATACAGAGTCTTTCCATCCGATCTATACGCCAAAGCGCTACCGCAACTGGTTTGGCCAACTGTTAGAGCACTCACCATTTTGTGAGCGAGACTATAAACTGCCAGAACAACTAGAAACCCATACCGAACTCGGTGAATACTTGCTAAAGATTAAAAAGCAGCAGACCATTACCGACTATGTGTACGAAGCGCACCCATTCGATGTCGTGGGTTGGGATGGTTATAACTTCCCTTACGGGTTCTCCATCCACAACTTCGAGCCGATTACCGGACGAGTTCACCAACCACCTCCAGTGCATCAGACTTTTGAGACCAAGGCTTACGTGGTCTGTTCGTTCTGTCCACGTTTGTACGACTATCACCCAAAGGCGATTCCAGCTCCCTACAATCACTCCAATATTGACTCCGACGAGATGCTCTACTACGTAGATGGAGATTTCATGAGTCGCAACAATATTGGCCCGGGCTATATCACCTTACACCCTGGCGGTATCCCGCACGGCCCACACCCTGGCGCCTACGAGCGGAGTATCGGCCAAACCGAAACTGCCGAACTAGCCGTGATGATCGATACTTTCAAGCCACTTCAGGTAACGGAGAATGCGTTGAAGTTGGATGATCAGAAGTATTATCGGTCCTGGTTGGAACACTAGTGATTGTATGAGTTGGGTTAGTGAATTTAGTTGAGTTAGTGTCGTGTATGCCTAGTGCTTGAGTGTCAATTTTTGAGACTTAGGTGCATTGAAGTGCTATTAAGACGATATTGGGGTGATAACGCTAACTCTCAGAAAATGCCGAAGTTGACTCAATTCGAAGAACTAGGATGTTGGAAAGCTGCACGGAAACTTACCGTTGCCGTTTACCGCATACCAGGAAAAATGGAAAAGGACTACGGATTAAAAGATCAATTACGACGAGCATCCGTGTCGATAATGAATAATATTGCTGAAGGCTTTGGCCGATTTTCAGATCGGGAGAAAATCCGTTACCTGGAAATCGCTCAAAGCTCAGCGAATGAGGTACGAAGCATGTTCTATCTCTTAGAAGACTTGAACTATCTGGAAGAAAAAGAAGTAGCCCACCTCCGAACACTATTGGAGGATTGCCATAAACAGTGCTGGGGCTTCATCAAATATTTGAAATCCAGAACTTAACCCAACTAACCCAACCAACTCAACTAATTCAACCATTACTATGCAATCCTGGCTCAAATCAGCAGCGAATAGCGACTTTTCTATCCATAACCTACCATTCGGTATCTTTTCAACGGCAGACTTGAACCCACGTGCGGGCATCGCTATCGGCGATCAGATTGTCGACTTATGTGAAATGGCACAGCAGGGCTACTTTGCCGATATGGGCTTC
>CAJXOS010000116.1 GCA_913057725.1 uncultured Lewinella sp. | reverse complement strand
CCCCCCCCCCCGACGCGAGGATAAACACACTTAATACGCCCTACAAGCATTCTCCACCAGGTCCCACCGCTTGAATTCGGTATTCCAGTAAACGCTGTAGCATTTGCCTCTGATGAGGAAGTAGACTACCTCCGTCATGTCGTTAGCATCAGACGTGTTTTGGGTGCGAATTCTGATGAAGCACCCTTCTTTACCATTAAGGCTAAATATCGACGAGTATCGTGGGCCTAGGGCAAACCCGTTCCACGAATCTTTATCATAGCTAAGGGCGAAAGAAACGCCATAGCGAGATGCTTGGTTGCTGATCAGGAGGTTGCGTTGCAGCAATTCCTGTCCAGGATCCAAGGCCGAGAATGAACGACCGGAATCGGGGAAATACAATAGTCGTTGGGGTTGGTTGGCGGATTGCCCGAAACCAATGACCCAAAAAGCCAGTGCTCCTAGAATAAGCGCGAACCTCCTTTTCATCTGCTGTGCCTAGTTTCTTCGTTTTTGGCTGATTTCTGCTAGTGTGCGGCGCTTTGAGTAGTCTTGGTTAAAAGTTGAATGGATACCAGCCGGCCACAATAGCCGACCTCACATCTTACTTTGGTGGTGGGGCTACGGGGCCCGATTGCGTTCTACCCAATAAATAACCGGCTACGGTACCAAGCAGACCTATGATAGGTGCTATTTGGCTGTTGCCATAACCCGCCGTTACGAGGAATAGAGCACCAACGATAATCAGTGATACACTCAGGTATTTAAGGGATTGACTAAGTGGTTCCTGCCGGCGATTAATAATAAAGGCCTGGGCGAGCACCACAACCATACCAAAGAATAGTACCCCAAGGGATAGCCATACTTCTTGAGAAGACTTGGTAGGTACCAATTCTGTGTTAACAGGTGGAAGATTAACACCTTCCGTCGTTTCTGCTACAGGTGGTGTGTTAGCTGTTTCTAATGCCTCAGGTTGAGCCAGTAGCGTACTAGCCATGAACATAAAACTGAGCAGAATGATGATGTTGGTTTTCATGTACAAAGGTTGTGTTTATTGCGAATCCAACTGGTGGTCTATATAATTAGCGGCATAATTGCAGATGCCGTTGATATTCTTTCTCGTGGCGTAGTTTGCGATTCTCGTATTCTACGCGTTGCTCCTGAGCAAGTAGTCTTCTGGTGTTTCGGTCGTCATTGTTCTGGCGAGCCTGGCGCATATTATCCCGATGAAATCTTCGGAGTTGGCGCAACTGGTCACGTTGTTTTCGACGTAGGTCTCTCGCTGCTGTTTCGCAGGCCGTAGGCACGAATAATGATCGAGAAGGCCCACTGGCAACCGTAACCGGACTAAGACGAATTGCGTACTCACAAAGGGGGCGCTGAGCCATGCCTTTTCGCTCTGAGCGGGCTATTGTTCGCCGAGCAATCGTGGCGCAAATGTCGCTCCAGTTATTGAACGGCTGCCCACCCAAGACCTCCTGAAAGGTATACAAAATTTCGTTAAAGAAGATGCCACCATCATTTGAGATGAAGGTGTAATATTCCTTTTCAGCACTGAATAAATTGACCACTTTCGTTACTCCGGGCTCGTCGGCAAATAGACCCTGATAGATGCGTCCTGACCGGCCAGATTTGGGGAGGGTCACAACTTCGGGGTTAGCATTTACCGATTGATAAGGTGGTGGCGTATTATAGTCCGTGATGGTCACGTTGCAAGCAACAACGATGTTGATGAGCAAGCTCGGGCTCTTTTCCTGGATCCGCTCTTGAATCTCAGCAAAGTTGACCGACTGATCATAGGTGCGGAAATACAGATTAGGGTAGGGGCTCGCCGAGCCAGGGTCGCGGAAACCATGCCCCACGTAGGCAAATATGACGATGTCACGTTCCTGGTAAGACATCTCGTAGTTCAGCACTTCATCCAAGCGCCTGAGGGAGAAGTTAGGACCAGTAAGGTCGTACTCGATCACACTGAGGATGCCCAAGTTAGCAGCCAGGAGATTGACCTCCTGATCGATGCCAAAACCAATGCTCCGGCAGCCTTCACGAATGACGTAGTCGTGATTTTCGTTGTCGAAAACCTTGATGAGGTGAATGTGGCGGGTTTCCGCCTTGCTAGTACTTAGCGCTACACACAAAATACCCAGACTAAGCACTACTGTTTTGAAATACTGCATCTGTCCCCTTATTTGTCGACCAAAGATGGTGAGCCACACCTCCAGTCGTACTTGACTGTGGCACGAACCGATCTAAGCCGGAATGCGATAACAAAAAATGTGTGAGTAGTCTGAGAAAGCTGTCGTCTACTGAGATTAGGGTAGGGATGAGTGTTTGTTCGTTCTTATATTGAGTCTATTAAACGGAACAAGAAAATCCTTTATTATGTTCCCGGGACCTTCAACACAGCTATATTATAAGCTTTAACATTTGCAGCAGATTATGGAAATAAAAACCTTGGCCGGAGTATCGCTATCTACCTTGACAGCTGTCTTTAATCAGGCTTTTACCGGCTATTTTGTACCCATCAATATGTCGGAGGAAGGCATGGCTGACCGGCTAGCACGTGCTCGTATTGATTTAAGCCAATCCATAGGCACTTTCACGAAAGACGGTTTGGTCGCCTTTATGCTGACCGGAATTGAGCAGCGAGGGGATAGAAAAGTTGCCTACAATGCAGGCACTGGTGTAATTCCGGATTACCGCCGCCAGCGCTTGGTGAAGCAGATGTACGCCTGGGCAGAAGACTTTTGGCGAGCAGCAGGGTTTACTGATCTGACATTGGAAGTAATTGTCGAAAACAAATACGCGATCAAGGCATACGAAGGCGTTGGCTTTCGAATTGAGCGCCGATTAGCTTCTTTTAAGTATCAGCGTGATGATGCCGCCTCTAGTTCGTCCGAACTTGAGCAGGTAGAGAAACCCAATTGGCCATCCTACGCGCAATTACGAGCATTTGCCCCCAGCTGGGATTTCAATCAGGCTGGAGTAGAGGCGGTGAAGCAGGACTACGAATTCTTTGAAGGGAGTAGTGCCACCGGAGATGCTTTTGCCATCGTGCATAAGAATGGACGGATTGCTCAAGCGGGCTGCTCAAGCGGTACGGTTGAAGACTGGGATAGGTTGTTGAGCAATTTGGAGAAGCAGCATAATTCTTTAACGTGGGTAAATATTGATGTCAAGGCTGAGGCCTTATTGGAGGCAGTGCAACAACGCGGCTGGGAACCCATCATTGAACAGTACGAGATGTTTCGTTCCCTTTGATTAATTCTTTACCTTTGTGAAAGCAACTAAAACTGAACGCTAATTGATCCTTTACATAATAATGAGGTGAAAGCAGCGTTTAAGCCTTTGTTCGCATCTATATTGCAACGGTAGATGTGAGCGGCCCTTCTAAGATTCAGGATTCACGCTACTATAAGACACTGCATATTAATCCGTCGCCGAATTGTCGGCCGTGGATTAAAAAAGATTTTTAACAAGCTGTAACGCGGCAGTATTGCCGCTTTTATGTATCATTGTAACTCTTTGGAAAATCTGTTGCGGAACAAACTTTCGGTTCTATGAAAAGACTTAAACAATTAGCATTTTTTACGCTCCTGATGACCTTCATGTTTTCCGCTAAGGCACAGGACATTCACTTTTCGCAGTTCTATCTGTCACCGCTGAATCTTAACCCGGCGATGACTGGTGTTATGAACTGTAACATCCGTCTGGTAGCTAACTACCGGAACCAATGGGCAAGCGTACTGCGTTCGAACGCTTTCCGTACCTATTCTGTCTCTTATGACCAGCGTATACCTGTGGGCCGCAACGATTACTTTGGTATCGGTGGTACATTCTGGGGTGACCGCGCAGGTGAAGCAGATTTTGCTACACTCACGGGTAAACTCTCTGGATCTTACTCCAAGAAAATGGGAGGTAGCCGCAACTATGGTCACTACCTGGTAGTTGGAGCCGAAGCCGGTGTCGCTCAACGAAGCCTTGACTTCCTGAACCTGCGCTGGGGTCTTCAGCACGATGGTGAAGGTGGTTTCGATCCTAACCTGGATCCAGGTGAGACACGCTTTGACCGCGACGAATTCCTATTCGGTGATTTGGCCGCTGGTTTGTTGTGGTTCATGACTTTCGACAAGAACAATAACCTATACCTAGGTGGTGCTTTCCATCACTTGAACCGAGCTGATCAGTCTTTCAGTAGCGAAGATCAGGATCTACTTTACAGCCGCTTCACAGCACACGCTGGTGGTGAATTCCTAGTGAGCAATCGCTTCGGTATTCTTCCTGGTGTAATTGTGATGAGCCAAGGTCCTTCTTTCCAGGTGAATGCTGGTACTAGCTTCAAGTTCTTGCTAGGTACAGGCCGTCAAGCTGGTACGCAGTCATGGCAGTTTGGTCTTTGGACGCGCGTTTCCAACAAGATCAACTCTGGTGTATTGAACGATGCGATCATCGCTTCTACCCGTTTTGACTTCGATGCCTTTACACTAGGCTTCAGCTACGATATCAATATCTCTCCATTGAAGGCTGCTAGTAACTACAACGGTAGTTTCGAATTGGCGCTACAGTACAAGATCTGTGGTCCTGCTCGCCGTGGTGTTTACTGCCCGAGCTTCTAAGGAAGAGTTTGTTGCTTAGCTCCTGTTAATAAAGGAGAAGCAGGAATCCCGATTTTTCCATCATGGAGAATTCGGGATTTTTCGTTTGTGGGAGTGGGTGTCAAAAAATGAGACTCGCGATGTAAATGCAACAAGGCAATTACACCAATTTCACTCCTAATTCTGCTACTACATATTTTTTTGATCATAATATCAATTGTCCTGCTTAATCCGTACCTTAGATATTCTATACATCCAATACTTAGCGCCTGCATGGGGGCGTTTTGCAAAAGAGGTACTACCTTAGTGCCCAATTGAGGACTTACCCCGTATTTATTCAAAACCGTGTATTACCTAGATTACTTCAAAAGGTAGTCGACTCAAAAACTAAAGTAAATGTTCAACAGTAACGGAAAGAAAGAACCTGGCACCAAATCATCTCCTTCTCCATCAAGTGGCGGTGGCCATTCTCTAAATAGCATTGTTCAGGGTACTAGAATTGAAGGTACAATCAATGCGAATAGCGACATCCGTGTTGACGGCGCCATTAAGGGCAAGCTTTTTTGCGATGCTAAAGTTATTATTGGCCCAAGTGGTAAAGTAGAGGGCGAAATCCGCTGTGTAAATGCAGTTGTGGAAGGCCACTTCGAAGGAACCATCAGCGTAAAAGAGTTACTTAACGTTCGTGAAACAGCGAAACTACAAGGAGATATTTCTGCCGGTAAATTGATCGTTCAGCCAGGTGGTACCATCGATGGTACTGTTGCTATGGGCGGACGCAAGACCAGTATAGCGGGTAGCGCCAAGAAAGGTGCACCAGCCAATGCGAAAACTGAAAGTGTGGGTGAGCAAGCCAAGTGATCCGCACCAAGAAAATCGTCAACGGGTACAGAACTATATGAAGTACTCGGGCATGGCCATCCAAATGGGCGTTATTATCCTAGTTGGAGTCTATGCCGGTAAGTGGCTGGATGAATATTTTCAGACAGCCCCTTACCTCCTAGTAGCGATGGCACTTTTTTCCATCTTCGCTGCTTTGTATTCAACACTCAAAGACCTGCTGTAGTAGCAGCCCAGTTATGACCAACCAAGCCTTCTTCCTACAATTAGGAGCGGTAATTCTTATAACGGCCCTGTCATTGTGGGGCCTTTTTCAGGTGCCTACCTTAATGCCTTATCAAATCTTGGGATGGGTAAGCTTAGGAGGCTTTGTATTCCTGTCTGTGATTATGTTCTTTATTGGTCGCACCTCAGCCGAAAGCAACAACAAGAATACCTTTACCAGTACTGTTCTTGGTTTTACTGTAGGCAAAATGATGCTGGCCATCATGATCATATTCGCTTATCTCAAATTGGCAGAACCTGCTGATAAGCTTTTCATCATTCCATTCTTTGCAGTGTACTTTATCTTCACGGCCTTTGAGACGTACTTCATGATGAAGCTCGGCCGCACCGGCGTCTAGTTACAAGTCCAATAGTCCTTCTGGTAAGTTCATGGTGACGCGCTTTGATTGCGAGTCTGCTACCTTAATCAAGTCATCATGTAAAGGGATCATTACCATTTTTCCCTGGTAGTCTACTTCTGCTAAATAGTGCTGAGGAAGATCAACAATACCAGCAATGGTGCCAATCAAGCCTGCTTCCTCGTCTTCAATAGTCCAACCCTCCCAGTGATCGTAAGGAGTACCTTCTGTACTTGTAGCCTCGACTTCAGATAACTGGCTTTCCGGTAGGTAGACATCTTTCTGCTGCAGCAGCGCTGCGGCTTCCTTTTCGTCTACTTCTTCTAGTTTAACCAGGGCTCCATCACTCCGCCAGGCTTCTACGAAATACGGGATATGCTGCCCACTGATTTCTACTAGGAGACTCTCTGATGAGACTAGGTCATCAAAGTATGCGTCCTCAATCTTAATCTTGATTTCGCCTTTTAGGCCATGTGCGCGGCCAAGTCGGCCTACTTTTACCAGAGCTTTTTTCATTGTACGAGCCACTGTCGAATGATGAATCCACCTTCTGCTTTGTCGTTCCAGGGGAGGTCCAGGCAGGTACCGGTGTCTCCAGAACAGCAAATTTGGCATTGGGTCTCGAAAACCTCCATTTGGCGATAGACCAGGCCGATATTGGCATTGTAGGCTTCCAAGGAAAAGCGACGATTCAGAAGGTTTTCATAATCGGCACCTTCAATAATAACTACGTCATCATAGAATTCTCCGCCAACACCATCCATCCCCCCTAGTACAGCCGGGCCTTCGATCTGAAGGTAGCGGTAGCTCCAATCAGCGAATATTTGGATCGGTTGTCCACCTACCTCAATCTCTCGGTATTGATCGAATGCAGCATGACCATCCCAATTCCCTCCACGGAATGGAAAGGTCATTTTTACGAATTCCAGATTGTCTTCTTGACGCAAGGCCCGGCCTTCTTCACGTCGCATAAGAAAGGACTGTGAGAAACGCCATTCTGTGCTGTCGAGACGGCGATCGTAGCGTTCGCCGCGATACCACAGTTGATCTTCTAAGTCGCGAATTGTGTCTACCAGTGTTTCGCGTACTTCCAATTGCACAGAATCATAGAGAATACCACCTACCTGTGGGCGCAGGACTATGCTGTCCATTCGGTACAGTGTTTCCTGCCCTACGGCTAAAGGAAAGTACTCAAATCCTTTATCGGTATTGGGTTCGGCTGTTTCTTCTTCACAGGCCCCGAAAAAAAGGCTTGCGCTCAAAAGTGCTAAGACCACCAAGATGTATTGCGCGTACCTGCTTTTCATAAGAAGCTGTTAGTTCGAGCCAAATAGATGACCACCGTAGATGATGCCACCACCTACCACGTCCTCGCCTTCATAAAATACAGCTGACTGACCTGGTGCCACACCTTTGACGTTTGCCAAGAAGCTTACCTCAGCCTTGTCACCATTCTGGATGATGGTGCTCATTGCCCCTGGGTCTTTGTAGCGAATCTTGGTAACTAGCTCTAAGCCCTCAGGAATAGTAGCGTATTTCTGATTGTTGAGCTGGCCCACAGCCATGCCATTACGGATCAGCTCGTCCTTCGTACCCAGGACAACGGTATTGGTATCTGGGCGAATTTCTGTTACAAACATCGGCTGGCCGAAAGCCATGCCTAATCCTTTACGCTGACCAATGGTATAGAATGGATAGCCCTGGTGCTTGCCAATGATTTCTCCGGAAGTATTAACAAAGTCGCCGCCAGCTACCTGCTCTTCTAGTTCAGGCACTCGGCGCTTTAGGAAGCCCCGATAGTCGTTATCTGGTACAAAACAGATTTCAAAGCTTTCAGCTTTCTTGCTGAGTTCTTCATAGCCAAAGTCAGCCGCTAATTGGCGCACCTCTGGTTTGGTCATGCCCCCAAGTGGGAATTGGCTTCTAGCCATACATTCCTGACTCAAACCCCAAAGCACATATGATTGATCCTTCTTCAGGTCGACGCTCTTGCGGATGAAGTAGCGATCATTTTCGTGCATGATCTTGGCGTAGTGCCCCGTAGCGATGAATTCACAATCCAGCGCATCCGCACGTTTGAGGAGGGAGTTCCATTTGATGTGCGTATTGCAAAGTACACAGGGGTTAGGCGTACGCCCAGCCAGGTACTCATCAACGAAATTGTCAATGACGTAATCACCAAATTCCTCGCGGATGTCCACAATGAAATGGTGAAAACCCATCATTACGGCTACTTCGCGGGCATCATTAATGCTGTCTAGGCTACAGCAGCCAGTCTCCTTTTTGGATCCCCCGCTGTTGGCGTAGTCCCAGGTTTTCATGGTGATACCTACCACCTCATAACCTTCTTCGTGCAGGAGCATCGCCGTCACCGTCGAATCAATTCCGCCACTCATGGCTACCAGCACTTTACCGTGTTTACTCATGCTATTACTTCACTTCAAATTTTTCCAACCACAAAAATACAAATTACCCCCCGAAATAGTTCGCAGAACTAGGACGTTAGAACAAGGAGGATGTCGCGATAAAGAAAAAACACCGATATTACCGATTAACGAATTATTCCAATCCAATAGAATCAAGCAGGATTTTGCGTCGTCCACAACCATGCAAAGAACCGACTTACGAGGGTCGTGTAAGCCTTGATGATGATTGAGAGCTTTGATTGCATTGTTGCGGAGTGGTACCCGCTAAACGCCAAACCGCCGAAAAAAATTAAACAAATGAAATGAGCATGATTTTCTTTGATTACAAATTCTCACTTGGGAATTAATTAAAGAAATTCATGTGAAAGCGTAGCGTTTACAGATGTGCAGAATGTTTTCTGCAAACTGACGCAGTCGCAGAAAACTTCTAAACAAATGAAATACCTTTCCTTAAGCCTTATCTTTTGTTTTAGCCTCTTGAGTTTATCGCTATCGGCCCAAGACGAAGAGTACGGTTTAGCTTCCTATTACTCTGATGGTTTCCAGGGGCGTTCAACTGCCTATGGTGACACCTATGACAAAGATGAATTGACCTGTGCTCACAAGCGTTTCCCATACGGTACGATGTTACGAGTAACACGCTTGGACAACAAGCGCTCAGTGAACGTAAAAGTGATTGATAAAGGCCCATTTATTAAAGGCCGTGTAGTAGATCTTTCTCGCCGTGCGGCAGAAGTATTGGGAATTATTGACATGGGACCAGTAGAGGTAAAGGTAGAACGACTTAGTGGCGGCTCTTCTAGCAGTCGGCCAGAGACGGCCAGAGTAAGTACACCACCAGAGCCAGAACCTGTTCCGGAGGCCATGGATGAGACCGAACCAGCTCGTATTACCGCTCCGGCAAGAGAAGAAGAAACGCCTACTCCAACTCAACCTGCTGTTGAAGTAGCTGAACGGAGCCCGGCCGCTGCTACTACCACTACCCGCGAAGAGCGTGAACCTGCACCTCGAACGACTACAACAACTGTAGAACCAGCGAAGACCCGTTTCTCGCCCGTGGGAGATGACTTTTCACCCTTTGGTTTGTATCGCATTACCTTGGAAAAGCCTGACGAGCAAGTGGGGTATGGAGTACAAGTAGCTTCGTTGAGTAACTACGAGAATGTGCTCAAAAAAGTGGCTGAATTGCAAGCCAAGTGGTTTGATAACGTAATGGTCAGCATTGAGCCGGGTGAAGGAGGAAAGAATGGCTACAAGGTAATCCTGGGGCCATTTGAAGATAGCCGGTCAGCTCAACGCTACCAGCAAGATCTTAAGAACCGCTATCAGATCAGCGGTTTTGTCGTAAATCTGGCTGAACTCACTTACTAGCAGCCAGCAGGGTAGTGGAGGAGCATGTATCTTCTCCTCCACTGCTTTTCTTCTCTTGTACTTGTCACTATCTACTCTAAACGATTTCTATATGTGAAACTAAATCCCCGTAATTATGAATCGCGCTGTACTTACGAAAGTCCGTATCCTTACTCACCTTACTCTCTTTCTATGTGTCGGACTTTATCTTTCGCTCTCTGATTTATCTGCTCAATGTACAAACCCAACGATCGCATTACCTGACGTGAGTATTCCTGTTGATGGGAATATTGAAAATGCCTATTGCGTAACCCTGACCTTTGATCCTGATGAGACAGGCTTACCGCTGGGGATATCTATGAACCTCTTTCACACCTGGCAGGGTGATTTAGGGATCTGGATTTTTGCTAATGGCAGTTATTTGAATATCGTTCAACGCCCAGGTGTTCTTGGGAGTTGTGAAGGAGATTGCCCCTGCGGCTCTAGTGATGGTCTAGGGGCTTTGGGGAGCCCATCTACTTATACTTTTACGGATTCCGGTACCGATGACCCAGAGAATGGCTTGTCGCCTTTAGGAGGTGACTATGGCATAACCCAGGATGATGAATGTGGTTTGGGCACTCCCGGCATTAACAGCTTTGCTGACCTGTGGGCCACATTCGCTCCAGGTGAGGAAATATCTGCCGAATTGTGCATCTCTGATCATGCCGGAATTGATTCAGGCATTGCCTCCGATGTCTCATTTATTTTTCCTAATCCAGTAATCTGTGGATGTACAGACCCTATAGCTGATAATTATAACCCGGACGCCAATGTGGATGATGGTAGCTGTACCTATGTTTGTCCTCCTTTCGGCACAACGATTAATACTACCTTGTCGGAATTCTGTGCAGGGGGAGAACAGGTAATAAGTTTAGTGGTCAGTGCACCAGAAGCATCAGGAGCCACCTATCAATGGACGGGGTCAAATGGTGGAACGGTCTATCTCAGCAGTACCACTAGCAATGCTACAATTGCAACTATGCCTGCCGGCTTTACGGGCGCGATTCGGTATCAAGTTATTGTGACCGATGACGAAGGTTGTGAAGACGTCGCTATTAGTGATGTAGTCGTGTACCCTTTACCTAATCTCAATCTTGAAAGCCCGCCTGCCATTTGTGCTGGAGAAACCATTGTTTTAACGGCCCCTTCAGGTTATGCCGTTTATGATTGGAATACAGGAGATTCTACGATGAGTATCGCTGTTAACAGCAGCGGCACCTACGCTCTAACGGTCACTGATGTAAACGGCTGCGTAGGTGAAGATGCAATTTCGCTTCAGGAGGTGCCATTGCCATTGCCCAGGATTGTAGGACCTGAATCGATCTTTCTGGGCGAGGAAGTACCCCTCCGTGTACTATCCAGCTTTTCGGAGTACAATTGGTCTAATGGCGACACCGGAAATTTAATTATGATTGACACACCAGGTGTTTACAATGTGACGGTGACGGATGATAATGGCTGCGAAGGTATAGCTGAAATCAATATTGGCGAAGAGTTTGGCTACAACCTCTATATTCCTAATGCCTTTTCCCCTAACCTGGATGGTATCAATGACGACTTCTTCTTCCAGTCGGATGGACGCAGCGTTCGATCTGTCGTGAACATGAGAGTCTTTGATCGTTGGGGAGGATTGATTTTTGAGAATGCCGACTTTCCACCAGATATGCCTCAAGAAGGATGGGATGGTCGTCAGGACGGACAGGTGGTTCGTTCCGGCGTTTACGTCTGGATCGCCAGCGTAGAGCTTAGTAGTGGAGAGGTCGTAAAAGTGCAGGGCGATGTTCTGCTCACCGGGGGGCGATAAGTATCGATGCCTGAATTAATAGAATGTTAGAGTATGGCAGATTTTCCTGAACTAGCTACAGCTCGGCTATTGCTACGTGCAATGACGGATGCTGATATTCCTGCCCTGGTCAAGTATGCTAATAACCCGAAAATAGCGGAGCGTGTACTCAATATACCTTATCCATACAGGGAGTACGACGCCATCTTTCGAATGAGTAAAGTGTTGCAGGGTTTTAATCGAAAAACCCACTTCTCTTTTGCGATGATCTTGGAAGATACGCAAGAGTTGATCGGCGAGATAGGGCTTCACCCATTGCCAGGAGGTAAGCAAGGTCAGTTGGCTTATTGGGTAGCAGAGCCGTGTTGGGGAAAGGGACTGGCAACTGAAGCTGTGGCGGCAGTCCTAGATTTTGGGCTATCCACGCTATCGCTCGAACTCGTTTTTGCCGAATGCAAACGAGATAATCTGGGTTCCATTCGAGTGCTCGAAAAGAATGCTATGCAAGCGGTTGGAACAGGGAGGAGTGTAGAACAGTATTATCGCAAGAAGGAACAAGGTTAAACTACTCTTCTTGAACCTATCTACTCCACAATCCACTCGGTCCATCCTCCCATGCCGGGCCAACCTTTAATCACAATCTGAGGCTGCAGTAGCGTGTCAGCAGGCTGTGCCATTCGCACTTCGAAGGCATTATCTGGAATGGAATCTGTCACTTGGACGGGTAACTCTTTACGCATCAGGTAAGGAGCTAGGGGCAAGCTTTCCACCTCTTCTTCGGGGATAAATATGGCGTCAGGGGCAGGCTCTTGTTTTTGAATCTCCAGAGCCATGCGCTCTGGCCAGTTGCGTTGCAAATGCGCAAAAGGGTAGACTTGAATCCAAAAAAACAGAAGGGCCAGCAATCCGGCCAATGTCATGCCTCCGAGTACATAGTCGCGGCGAACGCCGTAAAGGCCAATTACTCCCACCAGGCTAAACATCCAGTAAGCTGCACTGCAACCCAGAACAGCACGGAAACCATCTGCCTGAAACTGGATGAAGCCGCCTAGCAAGGAGAGGACTACGCCAAGAAAGACCAAGATTAGGTGTAATACCTGAGCTGTTTTTACCCAGTTCTCCCAAGGGTAATTCTTGGCCTTGAAATACAGCTCTAGTTGTTTTGCCGTCAGGAATATGAGCAAGAATGGAAAGACGAGCGAAAGGGTTAAAAGACTTCCAACTAATCCTATGCCAATCAAAACAGCCAGTTCTTCACCACGACGCAACTTATAGATGAGGTCTCTAAGGGCAGCTAAGGTGAATCCAATAAACGGAGCCAATCCTAACAAGCTGTAGAAGAAGAACTTCCATTGCCCCAGCTGTACGAAGTCGAATGTCATGAAGTCGCGATGGCTAATGCCACCGCCGAACACTAGGCCTAGCACCAATGACAGGGCGAAGACTACCAGGATTAGCACAAAAGGCTTAGCTAACTGTCGTTTTAGCGGTTCGTTATTAGGTGTGAGAATTCTGTAGTAGCTCACTTGCCAAATGAGTAGCATCACCACCGTAGCCCATTGCCCCAGAAGAGCTGCTATGCTGCCAGTAACGGCTACCGCAATCAACCACTTTCGTTCTGGTGTTTTAATGAAACGAAGCAGGGCTGTCCAGCAGGCGATCTCCCAACCAAAGCGCCAGCTGTCCAGGGCACCATTCTTGGCGAGTACAGGCAGCAGTAGGGTGGCAGCAGCTACTAGTAGACTTACTTCTACTGCGCGCTGTCCAAATAGAGCTTGACCCCAACGGTAGAACAACCATAGCCCCAGTAAGTAGAAAAGGAGCCCTGGCAGACGATACGCCAGCAACCAATACTCAGAGTCGATTGGAATACTCCCCATAATGTCGAGCAAAGGAGAGAAGCCGCTCGTTTTTGTTTGGCTGTCCCAGATGAATTGAGCCTCGGCCCCTGGCCAAATAGTAACGTAATCCAAGCCTACCACCAATTGTGCTAAGGCGAGAAAAGCTACCGCCCAACAGAAGAATCGGTAACGTGGTGATGGTCCGGCAGGAGGAGTGGCTTTCTTGGCTTTACCCATGCAAATTAGTATCTTTAATAACCGACTTTTAGCACTTTTCAAGTACTTTTCGTCGATATTTATAGGCTTGAATATGGTAGTTGCGTTAACTTGTTAAAGTCGCTTTCTACATTTCAAGCCGTCTAGAACGGGCCCCAGGAAACGAAAACGGGCCATTCTGCGTTGTACATTAAGCTGCTGACAATTGAAAAAGCAGTCTCACTTAAAAACTGGCTTTATGCGCTTCCTTACCTTATTATCGCTTCTCGTGTTATTGACAGCATGTGTAAACAACAGCGAAAACTCGGAGGAGTTGACTAGTTCTCCAGAAGCTACCTTTGCCATTGATGATTCTAATGTTCCTCAATGGGAAAAAGATGAATTGCGTCTGATTCCTATCACTGCATCAGAAGCCTTTTTGGCCGATCAGCAAGCAGTGGCGCAATATAAGGTTTTAAGCGAAGCCATCGAAAATGAGCGTTTTCGGGTTTCGGAAAAGAAGCCCTATGGACGGTTCGGTGATGCAGAAGCAGTAAACGCCCTCACGGTACAGAATAAAACAGACGAAACGGTTTTCTTGATGGAGGGCGAAGTTGTCCAAGGGGGTAACCAAGACCGTGTCATTGCCGAAGATCGCGTTATTGCTGCGCGCAGCATTGAGGATATTCCTGTTTTCTGCGTAGAGCATGGTCGCTGGACTTACGAAGGCGATAAGGCTTTAAACGAAGGTGATAAGAAGATTTTTGCCTTCCGTGGCTACTACAATGTAGCCTCTGGCAAGGTGCGTCGTTCTGTTGCTAGTGGTAATCAGCAAGCCGTTTGGGATCAGGTAGCAGACATTCGTACGCAATATAGCATTGAAGGAAGTACCCAAGCCTATGCCGACCTGGAGACGAACGATGAGTTTGTCAATGCCCGTGCAACTTATGAGCGTTACTTTGGTGACAAGCTAGCAGGCAATGATGAGATTGTTGGATTCATTGCGATTAGTGGTAACCAAATCCTCGGAGCTGATGTGTTTGGTCATCCTGAGTTATTAAATCGTCAATTTGATGCGTTGCTTTCCAGCTATGCTACTGATGCTCTGACGGAAGGTAACGATATGGCGTTAAGTGACCGTAAGTTGGAGGCATTCAAGAATCACTTGCTTCAAGAGCTAAACAAGCCTAGCTCTGGACTACGTGAGGATGGCCGTTTGGTTCACCTTGCCCAGTTACCGTAAGAAAATAATGTGGGGTGATTCACCCCCATTTTCCTATCATATACTCTTTGATTCTAGCTACTCGCTACACTGTCGGTATTTACAAACCTAAATTTAGTACCGATGAACGCGCTAGATCGTTATGCCTTTGAGGATCGAGTAAATGCACTTGCTACCATCCACTGGGCCAATTTTTTCTTGGCAGGCCTTTGCCTGTTTAATAACCTGCCATCCATTTTTCAGCATCCACAGTTTCAGTGGTCGCTCTTTACCGCAGTCATCTTTCTGGGGATATATACCCGTTATGATTGGCAAAACCGGAGGAATAATCTGGTGATCCTCCTTGCTTATGTTGCTCTGCTACTAGCGGAACTACTCACCACTGGTTTGCCGAGTATGGGCATGGACGCTCCAGTATCGGTCAGAAAGGGAGTGATGTTGGATATTATTATCCTGGGGGCTCCCATCGTATATGCTTTAGTGAAATTGTTGCTACTGATACCACTTATTCGCATTAGTCTGCCGATTAAATCCTCAGCGGCTGGAGAATGAATTCGATAAAGCATAACTGGTAGGAACTGGTGTACGGAGCCGCTAAATACTCTGGGTGCTGTTTTTAGTTGGACAGGAGTATGGATGATGATTTTGCCAATATATTGCTGGAATTTATTTTATATTGGATTTTCATTATTATTCTCATGCAAGCACCTATAGCTACAACTGAGGGAGTAAAAGAAGCACTCACGCAGGGAAAGCTTCAAAAGGCAATCGGCCTGTTCAAAGTTCTGGCAGAACGTGAAAACGAGACCGCCCTTTTAGATCAGTTGATAATAATAGAAGCGCGTTATAATCGCCATAGCTATCGCGTAAAAATGGGGCTCAGTACTTCTGATACTGAGGAAACTGATCTCACTTACTCCCTACTGCAACTTCTGCGAGTCTATCGCCGAAGAACCACTACGGCTAGGAACCCTAACCCAAGGCAGGCGGTGCCCAGTCAGTTGCCGGCAGTGCTCAAGTGGGGCTCATTGGTACTATTATTGTTAAGTGTTGCCTTGCAAGGCGGTGTGCTATCGATTGTTGCTGCCCTCAGTGTGTTACTTTTTGCTGGGCTTTTTTACCAGGAGAAATCCGACTTGTGGACATCTTTAGCTTTGATGTTGATCATTGTAGGCCTGGTTTGGGCGGGTTACGCTGCGCCAGCCAATGCGTCTGAAAGTGCCTTCGATATTGCCATTAACGATTCTCAGGATAAAATAAAGCTAGGCATTGGTACAGATTCCTTAGTGATTATTCTTGCTATCATTCACCTTGGAACAAACTTTTGGTACCACCGTATGAATAAATTATGAAGACCCGTAATTTTCTACACGTTAAGGAATTACTTTGGATCACTTGTATTTGGTGGGCCTTGCTGGCAGCAACTGCTATAATCATCCAGCTTCAGGATGTAGAGCGATCCTTTCTGTTTGTGATCCAAACGCTGTTTACCATCGCGCTGATATTGGCTAACCAAACGTTCTTTACAGTGCTTGTGCTATCCATTGAGCGACGACTCAATATAATTTCTCATTTAAATTATGATCTAGCTATGCTAAATGATTTCGACCCAACGCAGTGGTCTGTCTTACTACTAAAGGCAAACATGATCATTTTGCCGGTAGCTTTTGTACAATTAATATTTCCACTAGATGTTTTCGAGGGCGTCGTGCAGCAATTTGCGTATCTACTATTAGCGATTGAGTTATTGCTTACCGGCCTCTTGTACTTGTGGACACGCATTGAGCTGGCAAACAAAATTAAAGAAGCCCTTTCTGAGGAAGATATTCCCACAAATCAGTTGCACTAATGCCGACTCTCCTACTTCCCATGATGTTTCTTCAGCTGGTGCTGGTTCTAGCGCTTTTCGTAATCCCGATACGCTTACTGGTTAAAGGGGCAGGCTCCGGTATGAAAGCTTTACAGGACTTTCTTAAGGCTTGTATCATCTTATTAGTGCTAGGTGCTGGCAATGCACTAATCGGCTTGGTACTATCTATTCCGACCGATGCAGGTAGAATCTATTTTTTCTTCACTACTATTTTTTCGTGCCTGTTATTCTTGTGGTTTACCTTAGGAAGAGGGGCTGTTTGGTTCATCTTAGAAGATTCTTATGATAAACCACTTTATGAGAAGTTGATTTTGCTAAATGACCTAGACTTCAGCTTTTTTGACTACCTGCAACAGAAGAGAACAATTCGTGTGGCACTGACAACAATTGCCATCTTCTTTGGCCTCCTAATCGTTCTATACTTAGCGCCCAAAGCTTTTAGTCCAGTGATGCCAGAAGCTTCATCTCAACCTAGTATCCGACAATCCATAGAGGCTCCTGAATCCTCTATTGGGACTGTAGTCCCGCTTCCTGCCGATAAGGAACCTGATGCGAGAGGGCAAGTTTCTGCGGAATGGAGGTCAATTGAAGAAGTATCGTCCAGGATTGCCAAACTAAAAATAGCGCTTGAACTCACAGAACTTCAGCGGGTTTTGGTGTCCATTGAGGATGCTTATTTTGATGAGGCGGGACAAAGAATACTTGCACAAGAACGCGACCAAAATGAGCGTACGCTTCGGAGCCGAAGAGCAGGTAGCGGTGTAGTATTTTTCCTTTTTCCCTACGTAGTTAAAGCCGGGGAAACCGAGTGGGCAATAGCCAGACGCTTTGGGCTGGAGCAGCAGGATCTGCATATTCCAGATGGTCATCTGCGAGCCGAAGAAAAAATATATGTACCGTATCAGGCTAGGCTTAAAAACCATAAAGTAGAAGCTGGAGAAACACTCTATTCCATTGCCCGAACCTATCGCATATGGATTGATCAACTGAAATGGTTAAACGGATTTCAACAAATAGAAGACCCCGCCCTTAAGGTTGGTGATAGGTTAATTGTATTTGATGGATTAGAAAAGCGATTTTCTAGAAGTGAATAGTAACCATGGCCCATGGTTCTAGGAAAAGATAGCAAAAGCCGATGAATCCTGATCTTTATTTGTGGTTGGGTTCACCATTGCAGAAGTAGTTCGATAATGCGTAGTGGTGAAGAGAAATGACTGATTTAGTTTTACCTTCGCGACATGAAGCAAGTAACCGAACTGATCGATCTGCTCAAGCTAGAGCAATTGGAAGTCAATCTCTTTCGCGGTCAAAGCCATAGTGTTGGTAGTGGCCGTGTTTTTGGTGGTCAGGTAATGGCTCAGGCACTTAGTGCTGCCATGCAAACTGTTCCAGATGATCGCTTTGTTCATTCGCTACATAGTTACTTTCTGTTGGCTGGTGATCTAGATATTCCTATCGTGTTTGAAGTAGAGCGTATCCGCGATGGTGGTAGCTTCACTACTCGCCGCGTGAAGGCCGTTCAACATGGTCAGGCCATCTTCCACTTGTCGGCTTCTTTTCAGCTGGAGCAGGAAGGGTACGAGCATCAAATGAATATGCCACGGGTCTCTAAACCAGATGATCTGCCTAGTTGGGAGGGGATTGCTAAGCAGTTCGGTGGAATTTTGCCTCCTAACTTAAAGCGAATGCTTGATGTGGAGCGCCCGATCGAGTTTCGACCAGTAGAGTTTATCAACCCTCTGGCAAAGGAGAAGTATGATCCTATCCGTCACGTATGGATGAAGGCGAAAGGTGAAATTCCGGAAGATCGACGGCTTCATGACCTAGTATTGGCATACGCTACCGACTATAACTTGCTCACTACGGCCCTTTTGCCGCATGGCTTAGCAGCCGATTTTAGTAGTCTTACCTTGGCCAGCCTTGATCATGCCATGTGGTTCCACCGGCCGTTTCGTATGGACGAATGGTTACTTTATGCTCTAGATAGTCCATCTGCTTCTGGGGCAAGAGGATTTACCCGAGGTAAAGTCTTTACTACCGACGGTGAGCTGGTTGCCAGTGTAGCCCAAGAAGGACTCATGCGACCAAAGCTCTAGACTTCAATCCCATTTTAATAGTTAAGAATAAACCAGCTTCGATTAGCTCCAGCGAGCAGGGTCGGCTTCGTGCATGATGCTGTACACCTTTTCGTAGATGTCCTCTACATTAGGCTTGCTGAAGTAGTCTCCATCCGAACCGTAGGCTGGGCGGTGTGCCTTAGCACTCAATGTTTGAGGAGCAGCATCGAGATAGCGGTAGGCATTCTGCTCTTCCACTAGTTTTTGCATGATGTAGGCCGTAGCACCACCAGGTACATCCTCATCTACTATCAGTAGTCGGTTTGTTTTCTGGAGGCTTGCAGTAATCCTATGTTCAAGATCAAATGGCAATAAGGTCTGAACGTCTACCAGCTCCACAGAAATACCATCTTGGGCCAATAAATCACAAGCCTCTTGTGCTAGGCGGACGCAGCTACCGTAGGTGACCAGGGTGATATCTTGACCTTCATGTAGTGTTTCAGGTACACCAAATGGTACGGTATAGGTGCCGACATTGGCTGGCATCCGCTCTTTGCGGCGGTAGCCATTCAAGCACTCGATTACTAAACCTGGTTCTCCACTTTGCAAAAGGGTGTTGTACATCCCTGCTGCTTGCGTCATGTCACGAGGTGTACATACATACATGCCGCGCAACGCATGGGTGATCATACCCATTGGGGAGCCGGAGTGCCATATTCCTTCGAGGCGGTGGCCACGAGTACGGATAATTGCTGGTGCCTTTTGCATACCATTGCTACGCCAGCGTAGGGTAGCCAAATCGTCTGAGAGTGGCTCGAGGCCGTACAAAAGGTAATCTAGGTATTGGATTTCGCCAATTGGACGTAGACCACGCATGGCCATGCCGATAGCTTGTCCCATGATAGTCCATTCGCGTATTCCGGTATCAAATACACGATCTGTGCCATGTTTCTCTTGGAGTTTGGAAAAACTCTGATTGACGCCACCAATCTGACCAACATCTTCTCCGAATGCGTACAGCTCAGGGTACTGTTCTAAGGCATAGTCGAAGAAGGCATTTAATATCTGATAGCCGTTTTTCATGGGGCTATCCTCATTATAAGTAGCAGGTATTGTAGGGACGCGCAGTACCGAATCATCACTTTCACTATACAGATGGCGTTCGTAGGTGGCTTTTTGAGTAGTACCTACCTCACGCAGCATATCCTTTAGTTGAACAGGAGATTCATTGCCTGTCCTGCGAAGTAGATGCTGTAAACGACGTGCATTAGCGTAGATCTCGTGAATTTGTGGATGGGTGTGGCGCTGAAGTACTTCACGTAAGGCTAGTACTTCAGCATTCTGCGGTAGCGATTCGTAGATGCTATTGATAATAGCAAGTTGCTCCTTGGCAGGAACATTGAAGGCCTTCCAGGCCGCATCTCTCCCCGCTTTAGCTTCTACTTTAGCAGCCTTTCGAATCTCCTGCAATTCTTCTGGTGTCGCCAGACCTTCGCCAATCATCCATTGCTCCATTTTCAGGATGCAATCTTGATCTTTCTCCCACTGGAGGCGTTCTTTTGACTTGTAACGCTCATGCGAACCGGAGGTGGAGTGTCCTTGTGGTTGAGTGACTTCTTCTACGTGGAATAAGGCAGGTTGATGCAATTCGCGAACTTTTGCGATTCCAGCTCGGAATTGTTCTACAAGCCCAGGATAATCCCACCCCTTAGAGCGATAGATCGCAAAGCCATTGTGTTCGTCATCTGCTTCAAAGCCGGCAATTGCTTCAGAAATGCTCGCTTTGGTTGTCTGGTATTTTTTAGGGACGCTAATGCCGTAACCATCATCCCATACGAATACCGCTAGTGGTACTTGTTGGACAGCAGCAGCGTTGAGTGTTTCCCAAAAGACGCCTTCAGAAGTACTGGCATCACCAATGGTACAGAAGCTTACCTCCTGTCCTTTTTGAGAGAAGGGGCGTTCGTTTAAGCTTTGGTTTTCGCGATACTTCTTAGAGGCTAGTGCTAAGCCCAAGGCACGTGCCATTTGCCCGGCAGTTGGGGCAATGTCTGAACTCACATTGTATTTGTCGCGGGTATCAAGCCATGTACCGCTTTCATCAATGAGCCGAGTGGCAAAGTGAGCGTTCATCTGTCGACCGCCAGAGAAAGGATCGTTTGCTGTATCTGCATAAAGCTGAGCAAAGAAGTCTTCGATGGTCATTAAGTCGAGCGCCAACATGAAGGTTTGGTCTCGATAGTAGCCAGAACGGAAATCACCTTGACGAAAAGCGCGTGCCATCGCAATTTGAGGCACTTCTTTACCATCACCGCTAATACCAAATTTGGCTTTGCCCGTCAGAACTTCACGGCGTGCCAATAGGCTCACCTCGCGGCTGATGCAGGCAATTCTAAAATCGTGTAAAATATCTTCCCGCTGGAGGGAGGGTTGATCTTGTGCTCCGTTTTGCGGAAGTATGCCTAGGTTGGGCTCAAGCATGGTACGATCTTATTTGGTCGGCGCAATAAAAACACGCCAGTGTAAAAGGTGGTTCGTTAATAGGAGCTGAATGAAAGCAATTCCCGCGGTTGGTTAGGCCGCTTACTTGATGAGGTGGAGAATGGCTTTGGCGTAATGGCGCAAATGCAGAATATTAATCTAATATTTTGCGTAGATCAATATTTAATTTTAAATCACGGTTTTGCACTATTGTAAATATACTTAAAATTTTGTTAAGATGCCAGTTTTTAAGGCAATTCCGTCCGGGTAGGAACGTTTTTTACGGTGTACTTACAAAAGCCGTGACTCCTTAAGTAGGTGTGCGTCTAGAGAATGCAAATAGTCATTAACTAATCATTAACCGCTATTCTGTAGACTTGGCTTTTATTATGGATTGAATTGACTTACTTTTGTTTACATAACATTGCAATCAACTAAATTTTAGCTCATGAAGCGTATATCCATTTTCTTTTTTCTAGCTCTAGGTCTGAGTGTTACTTTGGCAGCTCAGGCAGTAGAAGCACCTGCTCCAGTAGAAAACGCAGTAGAAGAAGCACCTGCAACTGAAGGCGCTCAAATGGAATTTGCAGAAACTACCGTTGATTATGGTACGATCGAGCAAGGTTCTGATCCTTACCGTTTCTTCAATTTCACCAACACTGGTACTGCTCCTCTAGTAATCACTAATGCTAAGGGTAGCTGTGGTTGTACTGT
>CAJXOS010000115.1 GCA_913057725.1 uncultured Lewinella sp. | reverse complement strand
CTTAGATGTTGATTTTAATTTTTGGACAGTACTAGTAGGATGGTGTACTTATGATTTGTTGATCTCATTCCGCACTTTACTGCCCGCTGGCCTAGTCGGGTTATCTAGTTTTCTAATCTAGTCCTTATCTTCGGCATAGATTTCATTAATGACTAACATACTGCACACTTGGCCCTAACACGGCCGATGGCAGTAACGCGCTCATGTCTTTTTTAACAGCATCAAATCCATCAAAAATGATGAATCGCATTGGCTACCTCTTTAGCCTCCTGGCTATGCTATGTCTTCCAAGTTTGTCCAACGCCCAAATGTCCGGGAATGGCGTTGGCGGTAATGCTCACCAACATGCACCTTGCTTGTTACCGGAGGAGCGAGCAGCCATCTTCGAACAATTAGAAGAGAACCGGAGAATGCTAGGCCTCGATCGAGGTGACGCTAGCCGTAGTAGTGCCATAGATGACCTGATTTTTCCGCTCCAAATGGCTGGCGAAATTCCAGGTTACTTCCACTTTCAAGCGGTTTCCGGTTATGTAGATCAAGATCCTACCTCGGGTATTGAAGATTACTTCTGTAATGAAAATACCTACAATGGCCATAAAGGCACAGATAACTTCACCTGGCCTTTCCCCTTTTACCTTATCGAGAATGATATGGTAGAGGTTGTGGCTGCTGCACCCGGTACCATTATCGAAAAACGAGACGGTAATTTTGACCTCAACTGTAGCCCCTCCGGTGGTTGGAATGCAGTATATGTACAGCATTCAGATGGCTCCGTGATGTGGTACGGGCACTTGAAAAATGGAAGCCTGACCAGTAAGTCCGTCGGTGAAGCTGTTGAGGCAGGGGAGTACCTCGGGGTAGTGGCTAGTTCAGGGAATAGTACCGGCCCACACTTGCACATGGAATACTATGATTCTAATGACAACCTGCTTGATCCTTACGACGGATTCTGTAACGACCTTAACAGCAGTTCACTTTGGGCGGAACAACCTGAATACATCTTCCCTAAGGTAAATGCAATACTTACCCATAGCCAGCAACCCAGCGTGGAATGCGGAGCGAATGATGAGGTGTCTGAGTTTGAGAATGTATTCTCCCCCAACCAGACCGTATACCTGGGATTATACATGACAGATTACCAGGCCGGTCATATTGCCACAACTCGCGTTTATCGGCCGGATGGTGCAGAGTTTGATGTGTTCAACACCTTTAGCAATAGTAACAGTTATCAGTGGTTCTGGAACTCTCGTGCCTATTTCATGAATAGCAACCAACCGCTCGGCACCTGGACAGTAGAGTGCACTTATCGCGACGTAGTCTACACCCATACCTTCGAACTTCGTGACGAGTCGACCAGTGTTTCAAGCCCGCAGGAAAATGGTTTGGAAGTATTTCCTAACCCTGTCCAAAACCAACTTTTCCTAAACGGCCTCGATCTCGACCAGCAAGATTATCGCCTCGTAAACGCATTAGGCCAAGTGATTGATCAAGGCGTCGTTAGCGGTAATCCCATTTCCGTAGAAGGGATTGAAGCAGGTGTCTACTACCTGATAATCAAGAACGGAGATACCGACATTGTCGAAAAGGTCTTGAAATACTAGCGCTTAGCGGATTCCCCCATTGAGTTAGTCTACCTACACCCCCAAAGACCCAAACCCAGGTAGACTAACTCAATTAACCCAACTAACCCAACTAATTCAACTAACTCAACTAATCCAACCACCTAACCTCCCAACCATCTAACCTTCCAACCATCAAACCCCTTATCTTAGGCAATCGGAAAATCATCAAACAGTATTTCAACCGCCTATGAAAAGGAGAGATTTCATCAATCGCACTGCCGTTTTAGGATCAGCTGCGATGTTGCCATTGGGTATGTCGCAGCAAAAGCAAGAAGCTCGGTACAAGTTGGGCTACCAGCTGTACAGTGTGAACGAAGACATGAACAAGGATACCGAGGGCACCCTGCAAGCATTAAAGGGGATGGGGTATGAAGATTTCGAAGTCTATGGCTTTGGCCCCGACCAGGTAACCTACTACGGTATTCCGGCTGCTACCTTCAAGCAACTCTTAGATGATATGGGCCTCACGGCTACGAGTGGGCACTATGGCTTTTCGGACTTCTTTGAAAAGTCAGACTCCGAGTTGGGGCGCTACGTGGATCAGTGTATCAAAGGAGCTAAGGCTATTGGTACACCCTACATTACCTGGCCATGGCTAGCACCTAAGTATCGGAATATGGAAGGCTATCGCAAGCTGGTGGAGAAGCTCAACTTTATCAGTGAGCGCGTGAATGCTGCGGGCTTGGGCTTTGCCTATCATAACCATGGCTATGAGTTCGATGACTATGACGGCGAGAACGGCTATGAGCTTATTCTTACTCAAACCGATCCAGAACTGGTCAAGTTACAGATGGATATGTACTGGGTAATGCATGGCCCGGCAAGTACGCCCAAATCCTTGGTGGCTCGTCAGCCTGGCCGTTTTGTGATGTGGCACATCAAAGACATGGATGCCGTTACCCGTGACTATACGGAGCTGGGCAATGGCTCGATCAATTACCTGAACGTATTGCCTGATCCGGTGGAGTCTGGATTGGAGTATTTCTACATTGAGCAGGGTGGTAATTTCACGCACAGTGCCATCAAAAGTGCGGAGGCCAGTGCTGAATATTTTAAGGCCAGTCTGCAGCATCTGCTGTAATAATGAATAGCAAGGAACAACGTTTTTGGACCTACGCTGCCGTAGTAGCCTCGGCCATTTTTGCTACCCTACTCATGGGGCGGCCGCTGCAGCACATGCTTCGCGACCAGAATGTGCAGGCCGTGTTCTTCCTTTCCGGTATGCTGCTGGTAGGGGGAGCGATTTTGGTACATGGCTTACGCCTACGCCCGAGCAAACGCGAGCTGGCGATTTGGATCGGCCTTGCGGCAGTGTTCGTCATGTTTGTTTTTCGTCTGGGAGCTCCGGAGCGCAGCCATCTGATCGAGTACAGTGTGCTGGCAATATTCATTCACAAAGCCCTCAGTGAACGCTGGCGGGAGAGCTCTTCTATTTGGCGACCCGCGCTGATGGCTTGGCTATTCACATTTCTAATTGGTGTAGTGGATGAGAGTATTCAGTATTGGCTCCCAGAGCGTGTTTTTGATACCGAGGATATCGTCTTTAACGGCATTGCTGCGACAATGGCCATTGGGGGGAGTCTGATTGTCCATTGGGCACGTGAGCGGTTTGGGGGTAAAGACGAGTCTCGATAAACTCACGGATCGGTCTTGTTAAAATTTCACTAAATTCATGGCGTAAGCCATATTCTCAAGTGATAACCTAAAACTACTGAAACCCATACCTATCATGACAAGAGATGAAATTGTAGCTGCTATAGAGTCTAATCGATTGGAAGAGGTACAACGTGCAACCGCAGCCATTCGACAAGACCCCAATATGATGCTGAGAGACAGGGGGACATGGACCGTCACTCCCCTTTTCCTGGCAGTGGATCAAGAATGTGACACTGCTGAAGAACGAGAACAGAATTTTGCTATTGTTAGCTACCTGCTGGGTATTCCTGGGGTAAAAGTGGCTGTTCACCGAAAAGAAGATAGTTTTCCTTGTTTGGGGGCGGCCGTTTATCAGAATAAGGTGGCCGTAATCAGTAAGCTGTTGACTCATCTTCGTTACGTAGAGTTTAAGGGCGACCGTGGAGCATTTCTCGAGGAAGTAAATCATAAAATTGCGAATTGGCAGGTAGGAGGAGGAACCGCCTTGAGCTGGGCTATTAATCGCCGACAGCCAAGTATTGCTCGCTTGATATTGGCTGTTGATCCGGACAATATTGATATCTCTGACGAAGACATCCGTAAGGCTGAAGCAGATGAAAAAGGCCTGGATTATCTTGCTGGTGATCTGAAGTGGACCCGGAAGCAACAAGAACAAAGAAAAGCCGATAGGAAGCGAATGTTGAGTGCTTACAATAAGTCTAAACAAGACTATAGCTACTACAATCTATGGTCGGAACGTGCGACTCAGTTTCTCGCCTTAACTACCGGCCTCGTTGCATTTACAGGTGTCTTTGTGTCAAGCATACCCGTAAAGCCTACCAATATTGTGCTGGCAACCTTCATCTCAGTCCTAACCTGGTACCTGTCGAGAGTAAAGAGAACTGCTGAAGCTAAACGTAATAAGGCTGTCTATAGACTCATCACTGAGAATGGTTTCTATGATGAGCCTAATGAAATAGATAAGGCTGTGGAACGCCAAACGTATAAGGAGAGAGAAGCCAGACTAAACCAAGAACCGGAAGAAAAGGCGTTGAAAAAACTGAAACAGGCGGCTGCAGCCAAAGGGTATCAGTTGGTTCCCAAACCGTCTGATGACTAGGGGATAGGTAGTAGCCATAAATGCCAATTTTCACAAATATAGTACAAGGTTTAAACTATAGACAGACTTGTCTGTTTTGTTAGTGTGAAAAGTGATACACGAAATACCATTATTCGAACAGCCTCCGATCTTTTTTACAGTCGGGGCTATAATCTGGTGGGGATCAATGAGATCATCGCGGAGTCTGGTATTGCGAAGGCCACACTGTACAGTCACTTCAAATCAAAGGAGGATTTGCTCGTTGCTTACCTGGATGCTAAGGATGAGGAGCTCTTAGAAAATCTAAAGGAGTTTACCGACAGTAAGCCAATCGGGAATGACCGTTTGCTGGCGGTATTGGAATTTCTAATGCTGTTTTTCAATCAAGAGGGTTTCAATGGTTGTTGGTGTATCCGCTCAGTCGCCGAAGTCCCAAGGGATAATGAACGCGTCCGTAATAAGATCAGTGGAAATAAGCGCGAGTTTTGGGCTTTTCTACATGCTTTGGTAAAGGAGAATAAACCAATCCTGGAAGCTGCCGATCAAGAGCGGCTTACCAATGAGTTATACCTTAGCTATGAGGGTGCACTCACCGAAAGCCATATCCATAATTCTGATTGGCCAATTACCAGTGCCATTGGACTTATGCAGGATCGGTTCGCGGCCTTTGCTTAAAAAATTTATCAATAAACAGACAGACTTGTCTGTTCGATTTTGACCAATGAAATACTTCAGAAACTTCCTTCACAACCTACGCTCGGATCGGAGTATACCAAATCGGTCTTCAGCGTCTGCTAATTCTGTACAGCAATATGAGTGGGCCCAATTGCCCTTCATTAGTACCTTTTTTCTGGAAAACTGTCGATAAAAAATTTATTTACAATAAGACAGACCTGTCTGTCCAAAAACAATCATATGTCCACTTTTGATTCCAAAACAGCCATTGTAATTGGCGGCACCAGCGGTATTGGTAAAGCCACAGCAGAAACACTTCTAGCGCAAGGAGCAACCGTACATATTGTCGGTCGAAATCCGCAGAAAATAGCGGATGCCCCTAACCTCATCAAACATCAGGTAGACATCACCAACCGTGAACAGGTGACCGAACTGGCGAATACCATCGCTGAACTACCAGCACTAGACTATCTGGTAAATGCCTCAGGTATTTTTGGCCCCAAACCTTTCCTGGATCATACGGTGGAGGATTATGATGCTTACTTGGATCTAAATCGCGGGTTTTTCTTTATCAGTCAGGCTGCCGCTAAGGCCATGAAGAATAATGGTGGTGGCTCTATTGTGAACGTGGGGTCCATGTGGGCCAAGCAAGCCGTAAAGGCCACGCCTTCGTCTGCCTATTCCATGCAAAAAGCAGGCTTACATTCATTGACGCAGCATATGGCTATGGAATTGGCAGAATACGAAATCCGAGTGAATGCCGTATCGCCAGCAGTGGTAGATACCCCCGTTTATCATAGCGTATTTGGAACGGAGGCTGCAGCGAAAGAAGCCCTTGTTGGATTCCACAATTTCCACCCCATTGGCCGCAATGGCACCGCACAAGATATTGCCGAATCTATCCTGTTTTTACTTTCTGACGCTTCCGGTTGGATCACTGGAACGATCATCGATGTAGATGGTGGTGTTATGGCCGGTAGAAACTAGTTACTTTTCTTTGGGTCTACAAGAGAGGTTGTTACTATCAGGTAGCAATCTCTTTTCTTTATTTTGCCAATCGAAGTTCTAAAGCATAGTTACTGTGACTCATAATCCCATTGGTCTAGGAACCGCCGCTATCGGCCGCCCGCAATACATCAATATTCGTCAGGAAGAGACGGCTGACTTTTCTTTGGATGCCTTTCGGCGAAAAGGAATGGCTATTCTAGACGAAGCCTATGCCCAGGGTGTACGCTACTTTGATACAGCACCCGGCTACGGAATGGCCGAACAAATGCTGATCGATTGGCTAGCTACAAAGAATGATCCCACTATCGAGCTGGCTACCAAATGGGGTTATACCTACGTAGCGAATTTCGATCCTAACGCAACGCAGCATGAGGTGAAGGAGCATTCGCTGGCTAAGCTCAATGAGCAGTGGCAACAATCGCAGGCTTTGCTTCCCGCGCTGACAAGCTACCAAATTCACTCTGCCACCTTTGAAACAGGCGTGTTGGATAGTCAAGCAGTATTGGAGCGCTTAGCAGAATTGAAAGCAACCCATGGCTTGCATATTGGACTTTCTACAACGGGCAACAACCAACGCGAAGTACTGGAAAAAAGCTTGACGGTAGAAGTAGCCGGTGAGCCACTCTTTGACCTGTTTCAGGTGACCTACAACATCTTCGATCAAAGCCTGAGGGAAATCATTCAACAAGTGAGTGCCGCCGGCAAGCGCGTGGCGATCAAAGAAGCGCTGGCTAATGGACGTGTTTTCTCCAATGAAAGTTATGTTCACTATCAATCTGCCTATCAACTTCTAGCCAGCTTGGCTGAAAAGTATCAAGTGGGTACAGACGCCATTGCTTTGCGCTTCTGCCTGGATAGTGTACCGGTGTACAAGGTGCTAAGCGGAGCGGGCTTAGAAAGTCATCTGCAGGCGAATACCTTTAGCTTGACGGAGCAAGAAATTGAGATACTAAGTGAGCTGGCGGTCAGTCGAGAGGCCTATTGGGCCGAGCGCCAGCAACTAGGCTGGAACTAATGATTGGCACAGCTGGTTGTGTGGACAGATGATCCACCAACATACTATTTGCCAAATCGGCACCTTTCATTCCAACCATTGTGAAGACTACGTGATCTGCGAACCAATTGGTCAAGATCGATTACTGATGGCCGCTTTAGACGGCTGTACCATGGGCGATGAGAGCTACTTCGCCTCTACACTCTTCGGGCGTTTACTCCGAAAAATCGCTAAGGAGTGCTACTACCAGGAATATGTGCTCGACCAGCAGAAATCACTTGCTACTCAGCTGAAGACGGTATTACAACAGCTCTTCGCCGAGTTGGCCATCGCAAAGAACCTCCTACAGTTGGAGCGCAACGAACTACTCACCACCGTACTGCTAGCTATCGTAGATAATGTTGAGGCAAAAGCCGAAGTCATCTGCATCGGTGATGGGGTTGTGTACTGCGACGGTGTGCTGACAGAATTTGATCAGGAGAACCAGCCGGATTATCTGACCTACCATCTTGGAACAGACTTCGAGACTTGGTACGCCAATGCAGAGCAGCGCCTGAGCCTTAGCGCTTTTTCAAACCTTGCGCTATGTACGGATGGTCTGCTCACCTTCGCTTCTGCCGAAGATACGCGCACAATCATAGGCGAGATAGAGGAAGTAATTGCCTGTCTTTTGGAGGACGATTCCGATTTGGGCAACGAACGTTACTTCCAAAAACGCTTACGACGTATTCAACAAGACTGGGGGCTTGTCCATACGGACGACCTGGGGATTGTGCAGCTTCGAATCAATTAAACACATTGAAGTAATCCATGACTAGCGCAGCATACTATGAGGAAGCCTGGCGACTATTCGCAGAAAAGCAATATGCCGCGGCCTTGGTATCAATCGAACAAGCTATCGACTTGGATGCTTCACAACCTAAGTTTTGGTTCTTCAAGGGGCGAACGCTTCGCCAACAGGCAGACTATCATGCTGCTCTAAAAGCTTTCACGGAATGCCTCTCGCTCAATGCTACCCATTACCAATGTATGGTGGAGCGCGGCGAAGTCTTTTGTCAGCTAGACCGCTTTGCAGAAGGACTAGCTGATTTCGACCAAGCCATCCAATTGCAACATGATGGATATTCGGGGCACTACTTCAGAGCTTGTGTACTGGAAGATTTAGGCCGGATGGACGAAGCCCTATTAACCTTCGATCGTGCGATCAGTATTAATCCAGAAAATGAGCTCGGTCATCTTCATAAAGGACGACTGAATGTGCGGTTGGAGCGTTTCGAAGCAGCAGCTTTTCTCTTTGAAAAAGCTATTTCGTTAAATCCACAGCACCCAGAATCTTACTATTCCAGAGGGGAGCTCCGGTACAATCAAGGGCAACTGCTGGAAGCGCTACAGGACTTCAATGTTGTAATTGATTTTGATCCTGATCATGAACGAGCACTGCATAAGATTCGGCTCATTAGTGAGGAGTTGGATGCCGAAAATCGAAGTAGTCGATACTAAGCCCCTGTCAAGCAATTTATTAGAGTCACCAAAATTGGTTAGTTTCAGGCAATGAGAAACTAACATCCTGCAAGTAAGTGGTATCCACTTATTTTGATCAGTCGGTGCAGTTCATCTCTGTAGTTGATAACCCATATTTTCTTGGTCGAGCCCCTATTATGCTGGCGTCTGACCCTAGTAAAGCACCAGTCTATGAACACTGCTGACACCCAGTTCGATACCCAACTAATTGAAGATTATCTCCACACCACCGAAATCCAAGTATCGCTGCCTGAAAAGGGTATACGCTCTAGTCTAGCACCATATGTTAACCACGGCGGACAAAGCGAAACCCTAGTCATTACAGAGGATGAAACCGGTGGAACTTCCATTTATCAGGTGGTTCGTGAGCCCAAGAGTGACTCCGGGTGGAACTATTATGGCCTCGGTGCCCAAGCCAACCAGATGGCTGTGATCGATGCGTCTCACGTCTGGATATACGGAACAGATAACAACTTCTGGATTTACAAAAATGGAAAGTGGGATAAGAATATTTATGGGCATAGCTTTGAAGTCTATGCTACACGCGCACTCGAACCAACCAGACCAAATGCCTTCAGCCCAAAGATGGGAGCTAGTTTGGATGGACATGTTTGGTGTATCGATAAGGATCATCAGTTGTGGTCATGTGACCCAAATGCAGAAGATGGTTCATGGGGAAGACCCAAGATTGGATCTAATCTTGACCATCTTCAAGCGCCAGTTGGTACGTCTGATCATTGCTACGCCCTGGTTACGAGTAATAAAATCCATGTTTGTACGCCCGATGATCCCTTTGGGGGTACCGAGCTCAACCTAGCGGGAAAGCTGGCCAGTATGATTGCCATGGGCAGCGATGGCGTGTTGTGGGCTTTGCTGTACGCTCCTGATGAGCTTCAAGATACTGCTACGCTTTACCAATACGATGCGGAGAACGCTACGTGGCTTGGACAAGGGGATACCCCACTGGATTTAATTAGCGTCGCTGATAGCAACACTATTTTTGGGATTACCGGCACCACACGTGTGACGGACAACAGTGGAAAAGGATACCAGCTTGAGCTTTGTCAATTTAACCTGAGTACCCAGGCTTGGACTACGATTTCATCCGAGGCTAAAGTAGGAATCTACTTTGATGGTAAGATGATTTTAGAAAACAGCTTTGGTTTAGTAGCTGTTCCGGGCACTAGCTCATTTTGGTATTTTGACACCTTGATCAAGACTTGGAAAAGTACCGCCACCGCTGGAGGCAAATGGGGAGCCGTAGTCATGCCCACGGGGATGCAAGGGCCCGTGCTGGTCAATAATCCAGATAATTTCACTGGGAACGTCAAGGAGATTGCTGTTGGCGTGGATAAACGAGTGCCGGGTGTGTCACGTTGTTTCTTCACGGCCGGAGAGCAACTGTATTATTCGACTTATCTCGAGGGCCAGGCCTGGTCTTACCCAACGATTATTTCTGCTGATAATTTGACAAACCTGAGCCTCACCAATCAAATGGATGATGGATCGCTCATCCTTTACGCCGCTTCGGAGTCAGAGGGAGCACAGCCAGGTGTGAAAGAGGGCAAACTATTTACAGCAGTTCAAAAGAGCCCAGCACTTTCTACAGCGTGGACAGTCAACCACGGAGAAGCGAGCCGCATATTAATACAAGCCTCTGATAATGATGCGCCTTTATCTATTGCGTTGACGGCCAAGAATGCTACAGATTGGTGCTTGTACGCCAATTATCAATCCGTTTTGTATATCGGATTTGGAACAGCTGCTGCTCCGCCCGATACTATGTCGTTAGCAATGGGTAATAACGGCCCCTCCCACTTAAAGGCTACCGAGATTGTACAGATTCCGGTAGGGCATGCTGAGACGGACCATTTTGTGGTGGCGGTTGATGAGACCCAAAATGTCCAGCTCGTCTGGGACTTACAGAATATCAATAACGTTAAGGTTACCGCGAATTTTACGCCCCTTTCTGGTGATACTATTGCGCTTAATCGGGTGAATTACTGCTGCGGAGTACTAGATGGCGATAATCTATTTCGGCTCTATGCCACCGACCAAAACGATCGGCTTTGGGTGCTTCGACAACTTAATGAAACACCTAGTGATGGTCTGCCATTTACACTCACACACTGGCATCCACTCGGTGACTCGTGTTTGTACCTTGCCAACGGACCTGGTTTGAACGCAACGACCGAAGTATTTACGTTAGACGAAGACCGCTTCTTACAAAGCGTTCGGCAGAACGCCACCAGCGGAGTTTGGGAGTCCGTACCCATTCATAAGCCTTCAACTGCAGCAGCGGACCCTAAGTATGTGTCGCAGTATGTGAGTGAGTTGACTCTTACGCAAAAAGGAACTTCTGTACCGATGCCCGGACAAGCAGTGACGGTTGGTGCTATGGAGTCCTTTAGTTTTTGGCATAAAGGGCAGCAACACCATATTGGGCCAGGTGATGATGTAACCTTAATGACCGATCGGCACGGGAAAATATCAGTAAATACCCTGGCCTTTGGATTGCATAGCCCTGGCTTAACTTTTAGTGCGGCTAATGTATTCGATGAGGTCAGTATTTATCCCTCCGAGCATCTCCACGAGCGTCTGGCAAAAGTGGATAAGGCCAGCTTGCAAAACGCAAAAAAATACACCAAGGGCTTTCAAGCCCCACCAGAATCTTTGGTACCTCCGCAAGCTTCTAACTTGAATTCAGCAACGCAACTTATTCAGGGTACCTATTCCCTAAAGCAACAACATAACATTGGATACAATCAAGTTTCTTCTGCGACTACCAGCGGAGAAGTTGTCTCACCTAAAGCTATGCAAGCGATGTGGGCCTCCAAGCTGGTAGACGTACAGGTGAAACCGCATCCTAGTTTATCCGCGGCAGCCGTTTCTGGTTGGGATAAATTTTGGAACAGTGTGGCACACTTCGCGCAAGATGTTTGGCACGCCGTTAAAAAAGGAATACTCCAACTTACGCATGCAGTAGTTGATGCAGCTAAACAGGTTATCCAACTTGCAGTAGAATTAGAGGGCGTTGGGCAGGCTGTTATGAAATTCATAGTCAAGACTATTGATGATGTTGCCCACGCTGTACAAACGGCCTTTAAGTGGATTGAAGTAGAGGTGGAAGACGCCATCAACTGGCTAAAATCTGTATTCGACTGGCAAGACATTCTCGCTACAAAGGATGTTGTTAAGTTCTTTATCAATTATGCCTTTGACTTTATCACAGAAGGAATTGACCCGAAAGCAGATAATAGTTTGCAAAATATTATTGATGCGGAATACGAAAAGCTGAAGGCCTTAATTCTAGATACCAGTGAAACCGGGATATTCACGCAAGCTCAGACCCAGATGGGTACGGTTTCCTACAATGAGTTCATGTCAAAGCATTATGCGGCCAACAGTACGATTTCGTCGAGTAGTAGTGTGCTGGAGCCGGATAAGGTACATACTCAATCTGGTGCTAATCAGGTCAAGTCTAACTACGTACGAAACAAGCTGAGTGACTACTGTAATAAAGGCGGAAAACTTCCAAAAATGCAGTTTGCGACCCAGCAATCGAATAGCGGAGCTCCTGAGCTCTTACAGGCTTTTATCTCCGCGTTTGACGACAACTTCAGTATGAAAGCCAATAGTCCCTTTGCTCATCAGGTAAAGGAACTTAATACTAAACTTGGAAAGTACTTCACGCACGATGAGTCCTTTTTAGATCTGGCAATGACAGCCGTCATTGATATTATCAAAGACCTGGTTTTGGCATTTCTCGAAGCTATCAAGAACCTGCTCGTAGATGTCATGAACCTGGCTTATCATGGTCTGGACGCGCTGAAGAATGCCATGAATACTACTTTGAATATCCCCGTCATTTCCTGGATATACCGGCAAATTTCTGACCAGGATTTGAGCGTGATGGATCTTATTGCTCTGGTGGTAAGTGCACCGCTCACCGTTATTTATAAGCTTATTTGGGGAGGTGCGCAAGTACTGCCTCCTGTTACCAAGGAGGCCGAATACAATGGCGTGCCGACAGTGGAGGACATTATTAGTCGTTTCCCTCAGATACAAGTACAGGAAGGAACACTCTCCTTTCAACCGATCATTAAGGCGGCGGCAACTACAGTTTCGGCAAAAACGGAAACCACTGAGGATGCAGATAGTGGTCTTAAAATGATCTTGGGAATCTTCACGCTGCTCAATTCTTTTGTCTCCGCTTCCTTTGAGGTTATGAATGATATTGATGTTCCCGATGATGAAATGCCGTTCGAAGACCTACCTGATCTCTTTTTTGATGTGGGTAGTATAGTGTGCCAGTTTATTGATTTGGGATTGACTGTGCCCTATGAAGCTATGGGGGATGAGAACCGAAATGCTGCGGACAATTGGCTAATCGCTACCTGGGCTGCCGGTGCCGTTGGACCTATTGTGGACATTATTTTTACATCCATATCTAATAAGGATGATGAGGAAGAGAAGGGTAGCAATATCCGTGAGTTCGCGGAGGCTATTGTACCCTGTGTCGGCGGAGTAGCACGCTTGGTAATGGGCGTATTTGCTGCAATAGCCTATGCGGAAGATAACTATGAAAAGGTAGGCGCGGCTGATTCGGCCAATGGGCTGATTGCTCCGATACCTTCGGTAGTCGGAATTATGAAGTTGATGCCAAGCCCCGTTACTGTAGTTATCATGGCAACTACGGATTTAGTCTGCGAAGTTGGAGCAGGGGCTTGTGCTTTGGCAGGTGCTGTTTCGGATTAATAGAGATAACGTCAAAACGCGTGATAATGAAGTACGTCTCGATCTTGTTGATTCTGGGTCTAGCCTCTTTCTCTTGTGGGAAAATTAGTATTTCGGAAAAAGCTCCGGTCGATACAGACACAATTGTCTTATCCCGTACTCATTACCAAGATCAACTCTACGGCTTCTGGCTTGGCCAATGCATTGCCAATTGGACCGGCCTAGTCACCGAAATGGACAAGATTGGTAACATTGGTGAGATTAAGACGGGCGACTTCTATACTCGAGAGGATTGGGGCCAACCTGATCAGCCCAGTATTTGGGCGGAAGGTGTGCCTAGCGATCTATCACCGACAATCAATTTCGTTTTTCGCGGGCCAGAGGAAGTATGGGGTGCCGATGACGATACGGATATTGAGTACATGTACCAGCACTTGCTCTATACCCACCAAACCAGTAGGCTGAGCCCAGAGCAGATTCATGCGGGCTGGCTTAAGCATATCAAGGCAGAGGAGGAAAACTTCCTTTGGGTATCCAACCAGCGTGCTTTCGACCTGATGCAAGCAGGTATGTTACCACCCGCCACCGGTGACCCTCATCATAATGAGCACTTTGAGATGATCGATGCGCAGCTGACCACTGAAATCTTTGGGCTCTTTGCACCGGCTCGCCCTGACATTGCCTTGGAGATTGCCCAATTACCCATACAGACCACTGCCCGTCAGGAGGCAGAGGATATCGCTCGCTTCTACGTCATGATGTACAGCCTAGCCGCAAAGGTGGATAGCAGTTTGAATAGGAAACAACAGGTGCACGGAATGGCCATGGAAGCACGAAGCATTCTCCCTGATTCAGCTTATCCAGCACTGATGTTTGATCTGACGAAACGCCTGTACGATGGTGGCATGCGATGGGAAGAGGCACGTGATTCACTCTACGTTCGTTATCAAGTCGAACAGCAAGATGGTTACGATATTACTGCCCAGAATTTGTACTGCAATGGCTGTTTTGCTGCCGGGATCAATTTTGCGGCCAGTCTTGTGAGTCTCTTTTACGGTGAGGGAGATCTGGTAGAGACACTCAAGATTGGTACGTTGGCAGGTTGGGATTCTGACAACCCTACTGCTACTTGGGGCGGAATGCTAGGGTTTATGCTGGGCAAGAAAGGGGTAGAGGATGCCTTCGGCCGTACCTTTTCTAATCGCTTCAATATTCACCGCACCCGCCAGGGCTTTCCGAATGATGGCCTTGATACTTTTGAGGAAATGGCTGCTCGAGGTATTGCGATTGTGGATAGGGTAGTGGAAAAAGAAATGGGAGGGCGAGTTGACGTAGCAACCGATAGCTGGATAATACCTGCAAGAGAAAAATAGTATTGACTCCACTATCTTTGGCAAATGCTTGACTGGCTTCAGGACCTTTACCAATTTGAAGAAGACAACGGCTACAGTGAGGCCGAGCTACAGGCATGTGAGCAACGATTAGGCACATCACTTCCGCTTACATGGCGTACGTTGTTGCTTCGTCATGGTAGGGACAACCTTCTCAATAGCTACAACTACTTCGTCACACCACCTAATTTAGACTTCTTCGGTAGTGAATGGTTGTGTCTGGCCATTTCTAATCAGGCTGTCAGCAGTTGGGCGATCAGGCGTGAAGATTTTGTGGCGAAACAGTGCCCAGTATATTGTTTTCTGGATGATCACCAGTTCTTAGAGGATGATAGTCTGGAGAACTTTCTCGTGAAGTGGGCTTTTACCTACCATGAGATGATCTTTGCCCACCGCCTACAGACTACTTTTGAAGTGGAGGATCTGACTATTCTGCGTCAGGCTTTTGGAAAGGAAAAATCAGCAACAGAATACCCAGGTTCTTCCAAGTGCTGGTATTTCTGGCGGGAACCTACGACCCTGGTTTTAGCAAGCATCTTCCGCAGTTTCTATCGCCTCTCTATTTTTTCTCACCGGCTGGAAGCATTGGGTGAGTTCCGCTCACTTTTCCCAACTCGAAGCTTTGAACAATTACCTAATCGTACTGGGGAGCGGAAGAGCCGCAGAAGATTGATTAGATTTGATGATGAGCTTGCCAAGCTCAAGACTAAGCAGGCGCCAAAGCAATTAGGCCCTGACAATGGCTTACCGTTCTAAGGTGAGCTTTCTCAATATTTTGAAATAAAGCGATAAACGATGCGCCAGAAACAGGCCTACGCAACACTATTCTTTCTAATGCTAATCGTGGGGCTATGGTCCTGCAAAACCTCCGAGCAATGGGCCGGGCAAGCGCCTATCCGAATTGTACCCACCAACACGTTGCCGATCCAAAAGCAGCAACTTGGGACCTTTGACTTGGGCCAAGGTGTATACGCGAGCAACGATTTTGTGGGCGCCCGTTTGAATGGTATCACCCGTGGCGATGATGGTAAGCTTCTGGCTTTGATTACTCCAGAGAATACTCCTATCAATCCCAGCCCCTGGTATTCCTTCAAGCTTTGGGCCGAGGAGGAACAAGAGGTGAGTCTAAAGCTGAGTTACCTGAATGGTTCTTTTCATCGTTATCACCCACTGTTGAGTCGCGACGGCAAATCTTGGCAGCGCTTACCGGAAGATAAGTACCAACGTGGGGCATTGATTGATAATGAGAGTCCGAGGGAGCTTCCGAAAGATGCTACCCTGCAGCTTACCATTGGTCCGGATACACTCTGGGTATCAGCGCAGGAATTGAATACTTCCCTGGATGCGGCAAACTGGATCGCAGGGCTGACTGAACAACCATACATCACGCAAAGCGTCATTGGGGAAAGCCGCGAAGGCCGCCCTATCCGCCTCATGAAAATAGGCGAGAGCGATGATCAACAGATGATCTTTGTGCTATCGCGCCAACACCCACCTGAAGTAACCGGCTACTTGGCTATGCAAGCATTTGTTGAAGCCATTGCTTCTGATGATCCATTGGCGGAGCGCTTCCGGCAGTCGTTCAATACCTACGTTGTGCCTATGGCCAATCCGGATGGGGTAGACAACGGCCATTGGCGTCACAATGCTGGAGGGATTGATCTGAACCGTGACTGGGAGCGCGTTAATCAGCCGGAAGTACAGGTTGTTCAGGCCTTCCTGACAGAGAAAGTAACGACTTCTGGTGGCACGCTTTATTTCGGCGTCGACTTCCACTCAACCTGGGAAGATATCTATTATACCATCAATCCCGAATTGGAAGGGAACTGGCCTGGCCTGGTACCCCAGATGATTACCAATATGGCCACTGAATTGGGGTTGGAGCCTAACATTCGCCCCAACGACGTAGATAGCATTACCATCAACTCTTCTCGATATTTCTTCAGTGAATTTGGGGCAGAATCGCTCACCTATGAAGTTGGTGATAACACACCTCGTGACCTTCTGAAGCGTAAAGGCGAAGTATCAGCGATGGAGTTAATGGAATTGTTGCTGAGTGGGAAATAGTTGATAGCTAAAGCTGCGCTGACTCGAGTTGATGAGAAAACCTAAAGCCAAAATATTAGTGCTGTTTATGTCTTCGTTTCTGTTCTTTAGACGGAGGGCTTAATAAGCCATGGTTTAGTATGAGTCAATTGGCCAAATCAAAGATGAGGTTAAGAAATATAGATCTTTTAAAGGGGGGGCTGATTATTTCCGTAATTCTCGGGCATGTCCTTCAGGGAAGTGTGGATGAGTCTATCTGGAGAACTATTATCTACAGTTTTCACATGCCGCTATTCATTGGAATAAGTGGGTTCCTGTTTAACGTAGATAGTGTTGCTAATGTCAGTTTGATTGGACTGATAAAGAAATATGCACTTCGAATAATCCTGCCGTGGACTATAGCTGTTGTCGGCTACTACCTCATAACTGGCCCCCAAGGTGATGATTCGAATATCATAATTGGACTGGTCAAGGCTTTTGCATATCCATTTTACCACCTTTGGTTTATTCCGGGGTTTCTGAGTTGGGTTGTATTAACCTGGTTATTTAAGAAGATCAATGTTAGTGGTAAGCACTTGTTATTTGTTGCGTTACTGATATCAGTAGGGACATTGCTTTTGAGTGCAAACCCAATGGATAATCAAAATCCGATCACGGACTTGATACTTCATACGTTTAGACCAAGCTATTACTTCTTTTTTGTTCTGGGCCTTGTTTATCGGAGTCTAGACTTAAAAAGACCTCAGTTCTGGGAGTACATTATTCCTGTGGTTGGTTTTGGGGGCGTTATCTATTTATTCTACAACCCAAATGAGCTGTTGTCGGCTAGCATTTTCTTTGTGCTTAATGCATCTCTAATATCGGTTTGTCTTAAAGCTTCTGCTCACCATCTCATACTAGAATGGCGAAGTATCGAATGGATTGGACTAAACTCTTTAGGTATCTATTTATGGCACCTCATCCCGATTCTTATTTGCAAGTCCGTAATTGGTACAGATGACCTAGCACTTTTCTACGCTGCAACGATCCTTCTCGAGCTAGTATTCATTATCGTCTATCGGTATCTGCTTAGAATAGACTTTTTAAGGAAGTATGTTTTTGGAATGTAGAAGACCCTGACTCCAAAGTGTTGCAATGCTGAAGTTGATGTAGCTAATTTTGAAAAGGAAATAAGTGACTAGAACTTAATTGAAAAGACAAGAACTCATGGAACTAACTATCTGGCTATCCTTTGTAGGAACCGTCATAATCTTGGCAATAACCCCCGGGCCAAGCGTTTTACTGGCTTCCGCCAATAGCATGAAATACGGCAGAGGGAAAACCATCGGAACGATAGCTGGGGATCTAACCGCCAATCTCTGTCAGATCATTCTTGCGACGATCGGGCTAGCGACGATCGTCGTTCACTCCGGAGAGCTATTTCAGGTCATTAAATGGTGCGGAGTGGCCTATCTGGTGTACATGGGAATTACGAAAATCATCACTAAGCCAGAAATAGCATTATCCACAGAAGTAAAGGAAGATCGAGACTTTTCGAAGCTATTCCTGGAAGGCTTCCTCATGTCAGCATCAAATCCCAAAGCGATTGTGTTTTTTGCGGCCCTCTTTCCTTTGTTTCTGAACCAGGCGCATGCTATCATTCCACAAATAGCTATTCTCGCGGTAACCTTCTTGACCATCGATGGACTTACCTTATTCACTTATGCCACCTTCGCTGAAAAGCTGAAATCGTATTTGGAGAACCAAGAGAAAGTTCACCTGCAAAATAGGATTGTCGGTGGTTTGCTTATTCTAAGTGGAGTAATGTTATCTCTGGTGAAAAGAACGGGCCATTAGGCCTACTGCTTGCTCAATGAATAACTTTGACCAAGACTACGAGCTTGAAGCGAGAGGGGAGGATGTAGTAACACATTTAAGTCAATAACGAAGAAATGAAAGGCTATAGCTTCATAACGTTACTCTTCTTTTTTATGATGGCCTGTTCACCTAAACCGATCACAACAGGTTGGGATACTAGCAAGGACGACAGCCGGGCATTACTACAGTATCAATTAGGCGATTCGCTATACCAGACTATCGATGGCAGACAAGTTAAGCGAAGGGATCGACGAGTTCGGACGAAGAAGGACGCACTCCAACTAGGCATGCCAGCCCTGATAAAAGAGTATGGTAAGGAAGACGCGGAAGGCAGAAACTATGATGTTCACCTGATTCATGGATATTGGATTGTTCGGGGCATATTACCTCCCGGATTTACGGGGGGAATGCTGGTCGCAGTCATCGATGCAGAAAGTGGTGACCTCCTACACACGCTGGTATGGACATAGCACTTCTACAGATATCTGTAGGTCCCATTGGAGTCTGAAGGGGGGCTTTTTGGTGATTTAATTCACCGATAAATTCCAGAACCTTTTATCTACAGCATTGTTACACTTGCATACTATCTTCCCATAGTTAGGAGACGGCTTATACCCGCGATAAAACCACTCCTTATCGCCCCGCTCAACAGCCAATGTTTTGGAATTCTAACGAAAAGGGAATCGATATCCAGCCAGTATAGAATTTCAACTAATTTTCTCTTTCTTCCGTTTGCTCATTTGAGAATAATTCTTACTTTTGCACGAATCCTAGATGATAATCATTCTTATTTAGGAAATTATGAAGAGAACGGAAATAGCGAACAAACTCTCAGAGAAGGGTTTACGGGTAACACCTCAAAGAATGGCGATCCTTGAGGCTATCGTAGGAATGGAGAACCATCCTACTGCCGAAAATGTGATCGAATACATCAAAGAGAAGCATCCAAACATTGCTGTCGGGACAGTCTACAAAGTCCTGGAATCTTTTGTTGAGAAAGATCTCTTGAAAAAAGTCAAGACCGAAAGTGGCGTGATGCGCTACGATCCCTTGCTTGATAATCATCACCACCTCTACTGCGCAGAGTCTGATCGCATTGAGGATTATAAGGACAAGGAGTTAGATCAGCTTATCACAAACTACTTCTCCAAGAAAGGGATTGACAACTTCTCAATTGACAATATCCAACTCCATATAACCGGAAAATTTAAACAATAAATAAAACCATAGCTTTATGAGCTCATCAAACAATGGTCAAGGTAAGTGTCCCTTCATGCATGGGGGCAACACCATGACAAAGGCTACTGTTACCAGCTGGTGGCCTAAAAATTTGAATCTCGATATTCTTCATCAGCACGATTCTAAGACGAATCCACTGGATGAAGATTTTGACTACCGGGAGGAAGTGCAGAAACTAGACGTGGAAGCACTAAAGCAAGATTTGAAAGACCTCATGACGGACAGCCAGGATTGGTGGCCAGCGGACTGGGGCCATTATGGTGGTCTAATGATCCGTATGGCTTGGCACGCTGCGGGTACCTATCGCGTATCTGATGGTCGTGGTGGTGCTGGTACAGGTAACTTGCGTTTTGCTCCGCTAAACTCTTGGCCAGACAATGGTAACCTGGACAAGGCACGTCGCTTGCTTTGGCCCATCAAGAAGAAGTATGGCAACAAGGTAAGCTGGGCAGATTTGATGATCCTGGCTGGTAATATGGCCTACGAAAGCATGGGACTGAAGACTTTCGGCTTCAGCTTTGGCCGTGAAGATATCTGGCACCCAGAGAATGATATTTACTGGGGTGCGGAGAAGGAGTGGTTGGCTCCTAGTGATGAGCGTTATGAGGACGTAGAGAAGCCAAACACCATGGAGAATCCATTGGCAGCTGTGCAGATGGGATTGATCTACGTAAACCCTGAGGGTGTAAACGGTAAGCCTGATCCGCTAAAGACTGCTGAGCAAGTGCGTGAGACTTTTGCTCGTATGGCTATGAATGACGAAGAAACTGCTGCTTTGGCTGCTGGGGGACACACCGTAGGTAAGGCACACGGTAATGGTGATGCTAGCATTCTTGGACCAGAGCCAGAAGGTGCTGCTATCGAGGCACAAGGCTTTGGTTGGCTGAACCCAACCAGAACAGGTAAAGGTATCGACGCTGTTACCAGTGGTATCGAAGGAGCTTGGACTACACACCCTACTCAGTGGGATGGCGGTTATATGACCATGCTACTTGACCACGAGTGGGAGCTGACAAAGAGCCCAGCTGGTGCTTGGCAGTGGACACCAAAAGATATTGCCGAAGCGGATATGCCAGTTGATGTAGCTGCAGGTACTACGCGTACTATGCCAATCATGACGGATGCCGATATGGCTATGAAGCTAGATCCAAGCTACCGCAAGATTATCGAGCGATTCCGCGAAGACCAGGCGTACTTCGATGATACCTTTGCTCGTGCGTGGTTCAAGTTGACACACCGCGATATGGGACCAAAGTCTCGTTACCTTGGCCCAGACGTACCAGCGGAAGATCTAATCTGGCAAGACCCTGTACCAGCAGGTAAGGCAGATTATGATGTAGCTGCAGTGAAAGCGAAAATCGCTGCTGCTGGTTTATCTATCGCTGATATGGTATCTACAGCATGGGATAGTGCTCGTACTTACCGTGGTTCTGATCGCCGTGGTGGTGCTAATGGTGCACGCATCCGCTTGGCTCCACAAAAAGACTGGAAAGGCAATGAGCCTAGCCGCTTGGCCCGTGTACTAGGAGTACTAGAGCCTATCGCTGCAGAATTTGGCATCAGTGTTGCTGACGTTATTGTACTAGCTGGTAACCTTGGTGTTGAGCAAGCTGCTAAAGCTGCTGGCCATGAGGTAGAAGTACCATTTGCTGCTGGTCGTGGTGACGCTACTGACGACATGACTGATGCGGATTCTTTCGCACCACTAGAGCCTGTAGCTGACGGCTACCGCAACTGGTTGAAGCAAGACTACGTAGTAAGTGCCGAAGAACTTATGCTGGACCGCACCCAACTAATGGGACTAACTGCGCCAGAAATGACGGTTCTTGTAGGTGGTATGCGCGTAATGGGTACCAACTTTGGTGATACTAAGCACGGTGTATTCACCGATCGCGAAGGTGCATTGACCAACGACTTCTTCGTTAACTTGACCGATATGGGTTACGAGTGGAAGCCTGCGGGTAACAATGTGTACGAAATTCGCGACCGCGCTACTGGTGAGTTCATGTGGACGGCTAGTCGAGTAGATCTAGTATTCGGTTCTAACTCTATCCTACGTTCTTATGCAGAAGTATATGCGCAGGACGACAACCAGCAGAAGTTTGTGAATGACTTCGTGAAAGCTTGGGTGAAAGTGATGAACGCTGATCGCTTTGATTTGAACTAGTGGTCAGGTTCATAAGTCTCTGATACTA
>CAJXOS010000114.1 GCA_913057725.1 uncultured Lewinella sp. | reverse complement strand
GGAACGGGAGTATTTTCGGTTTGGGAAATTGAAGTGCCGGGTGGAGATGCGCAATGAGGAAGATGCCCTGGTGTGCAAGGGCGTATTGGCAGGAATGACTAAAAGAATTTAAGATGAAGCAGCGGGTAGTGATAACAGGAATGGGCGTGGCCGCACCGAATGGTGTAGGACTACAGGCCTTTGAAGAGGCACTTCGAGCAGGCCGATCGGGTATTCGCTACTACGAGCAGTTGGCGGAGATGAATTTCTCCTGCTGCATTGGAGGGGAACCAGAGGTGAGTGAGGAGCTGAAGCTACAATACATGACCGCTCTGCAGCTGCGCAACTTCAATAGTTCGGGCATTCTGTACGGTGTAATGGCGGGTACAGATGCCTGGAAAGATGCTGGTCTGTCGGTGGTTGATGCCGACGATGCACCAGACTGGGACACAGGGATCGTATTCGGCGCGGGTAACTCAGGCGTGGAGAAAATGCGAGATTCGGCCTACAAACTAGATGGAGGTAAGGTGAAGCGCTTGGGAAGTACTACTGTGCCACAGATTATGGCCAGCGGCGTGAGTGCTTATTTGGGAGGAATATTAGGAGCCGGTAACCAAGTGACGACGAATTCTTCTGCCTGTACTACCGGAACGGAAGCGATACTACTGGGCTATGAACGCCTCGTACTGGGCCATGCCAAGCGAATGCTAGTGGGAGCCAGCAGCGATAGTGGGCCCTACATATGGGGAGGTTTTGACGCCATGAAAGTGCTGAACTACAAGTCGAATGATAAGCCGGAAGCTGCATCTAGACCACTAAGTGCAACAGCAAGTGGGTTTGTGCCGGGGAGCGGCGCTGGAGCCCTCATGCTGGAGACCCTGGAGAGTGCACTGGAGCGCGGTGCCAAGATCTATGGCGAGATACTGGGGGGCGCAGTGAACTCTGGTGGGCACCGCCTGGGCGGTACAATGACTGCTCCGAATAGTGAGGCGGTGCAGCGCTGTATAGGCGATGCCCTGCGTAATGCAGGAGTACAAGCGAGCGAAGTGGACCTGATAAATGGCCACTTGACTGCTACCGTAAAGGACCCGACGGAAATAGAAAATTGGGCGACTGCCTTGAGACGGCGTGGCCAGGATTTTCCGCTGATTCATTCGCTCAAGGCGATGGTGGGACACTGCATCAGTGCGGCAGGAGCGATAGAGACAGTGGCAGCGGTGTTGGGCTTGGAAAGGGGGTTTGTGTTTCCATCTATCAATTGTGACGATATACACCCAGAAGTCAGTGCTATCATTGACCCAGAGCGAATTGTACGAACCTTGCGCGAGGATGCAGAGGTGAACATCATAGCCAAGGCTGGCTTCGGTTTTGGAGATGTGAATGGGTGCCTGGTGCTGAAACGCTGGACGGGGGAGTAACTTTGGTAGAAGGTAGAAGGTAGAAGGTGTAGGGAAACTTGTGTTTTCTGGCATCAACTGGACGAAACAATTGAAACGACTGCTGAGAGCGCAGCAGTTCCAGATATGCAGTCTCGATAGCTATCGGGATTCTGTATTCTGATGCACCTGTGCTGACCGTAGTGTTAGTAGTCGCAGAAAAAATTTAAACATATGAACAAAGAAGAGAGAATTAAAACACTGAAGCGATTGATCACACCCTATGTGCAGGATCAGGAGGCTTTTGCTGCTTTGAATGAAGACACGGACTTCATCAAAGACCTTAAGATCAACTCGGCACATCTTGTGGATATTATCCTGGATGTAGAGGATGAGTTTGATATTGAAATTGAGGACGAGGCCATGGAGCAGATGATGACGGTGAAAGCAGCCTTGGACGTGATTAGTGCCAAGGTGGATTAAGTGCTGTTGGGAAATGACATAGTAGATTTACAGGACGCACGGATCGCCAGTAACTGGCAAAGGCCGCGTTATCTGGAGAAAATCTTTACGCCACAAGAACGAGCGTGGATACAGCAGGCCAACCAACCTGATATGCGGGTGTGGATGTTGTGGAGTGCTAAGGAGAGTGCCTATAAGTTGAGCCGACAACTAGGCGCTGAGCGGGCCTATGCGCCCAAAAGCCTAAGAATCAGGGATTGGACGCAGGAGAGTGCCACCAATTATCGACTGCAGTTGCTTACCGAACAGGCGGAGTTGACCGTACATACTACCCTTGGCCATACCTTTGTGCATAGTGTAGCCCTGCTAGACGAGAACCCTAACTGGCAGGCGGAAATTCTAAACCTTAGTGGAACGCATGAGGAGAAGCGAAAGCAATTGCGAGAGCAGGTCTGCCAACGCGTAGCGGAGGCTGATAGTAGGGTAGGAGGAGAGACTTATCGAATAGTGAAGAATGAATCCGAAATTCCACAGCTGTGGTTAGGTGAGACCCAGCTCGACATCGTACTTTCGCTATCGCACCATGGTAGGTATGGAGCCTACTGCTGGGGGCGCTCTTAAACTGTAAAACGCTATTGAAAATGTTAGTACAAACGCGCAATTCCATTTTTCTCGCTTTATGTTTTTCGCTTTTTCTATCGGCTAGTTTTGCTCAGAAATCGACGATTTGTTATGATTTGGAAGGAAAGGAATTTCCAGAAGAATCGCTCCGGGATATGGAGCTAACGACAGAGAGTATGGCTGGTGTAAAGGAGACTGAGAGGACTATAGAAAAACGCCTGTTTCCGCGCAAGATTATCGGGCAACTGACAGGTGATGACAATACCCGTATGCAGCGCTATCTGCATGGATATATTCTGGAAGGCTTAGCCGATGGTGAAATGGTGATCATCCACTATTACCCGGGACCAGATGAGTGCAATTCTACCGGTTTGGCTACCCGCCGGAGCATTGGCAATGAATATATCCCATACCGGAATAAGGTTCGCAAGAAGGAGGGGGTATACCTGCTTCATATTTTCGAGCAAGAAATGGATGCAGGCCTGGAGCGATGGGATCTGGGCCGGCGCTGGCGTTCGGATCAGGAGGGTACGCTGAAGAACCTCTTCTTTGAGTATCGCTTTGATTGCTTCACCACACTGGTGGTTGATAGTGATAGCCACTATGTAATGTATAATGGTTCGATAGAAGACACTGATGCTTTTGATGGCATTGCGACATTGAAGGCCAGGGAATAACCCGCGGGCAGAACAATACATGCCCCACATCGTTGAGCAAGTGACGTGACGACTAACCGATTTCAATCTTTTGTCGATTTTGTCCTGCGGTTTCGCTGGGCTATCGCCATACTGCTCGGCGGGCTGACGCTTGCTGGTGCGGCCTCTACTGCGCTAAATCTGCGGATCAATAATTCAGTGTCGATCTGGTTTTTGGAGGATAATGCCGACTACCAATCCTACCTGAGTTTTCAGCAAGAGCGGGGTAGTGATGAGGTTATCATTGCCATGATTGCCAGGGAGGAGGTGTATGGCACTGAGACGGTTACGCTCCTACAAAAGCTACACGAACGCACGGATACCCTGCCAGATGTGACGGCTACCTTCAGTCTGGCCAATGCGCGTTATCCGGTTTATTCCAATCGCAAGTTGTATTACCGTCCGGTATACCAGAATGGGCGTACCCCTGAGCAGCTGGACCGTCTGCTGGAGGAGTTGCCGAATATGAAAAAGCAGCTGGTGGATGTGGATGCTGGTCAGGTATTCTTCTACGTACAGCTAAACCCAACCGATCAGATTGAAGACCGCCGTAATGAGATTGTTGCTGCGGTGAGGAGCGTTTTCACGGAAGTTATTCCGGACGCCGTGGTCTCCGGTCAACCCATTCTCAATGAAGCTTTCAACGCGTCTATTTACGAGGAGAGTAACTTCTTTGCGGTAGCTACGATCATCGTCATTTTACTGTTGTTGTTATTCTTGTTGCCGCACTGGCATTATGTTCCCATCGCGTTGATTGCTATTGCTGTGCCGGTGAGCATACTTGTTGGTACAATGACAGGACTCGGTTATTCGCTGAACCTGATCTCGATGCTGATACCCACCATCTTGATGGTGTACAGTGTGAGCGATGCGGTGCACGTGATTAATATCTTCCACAAAGAATCTGGGCTGCATCCCACACTGACTCGTCGGGAGCAAATTGCCTTGGCGCTGCAAAAAAGTTGGAAACCTTGTTGGTATACGACGCTGACGACTATTGTAGGTTATTTAGCGCTGTACTTGTCCCCGCTTCCCGCCTTTAAGGTGATGGGCATCTTTACCTTTGCGGGAATGCTGCTGGCTTTCTTTTTGGTATACGTCATCTGCACGATTGGCTTCAGTCTCATTCGCCCGGAGGGGCAAGGCTTACGCTTACCCAAGATCAAGGTCGACCGCATTGCTCAGCGTATCAATTATTGGACAAGCCATCGAGCTGGTACCATCCTTGTAGCAGCTGCTACCTTGTTCGTAGTAGGTTTGCTGAGCTTGACTCGCCTGGAAGTCAATACCGACTCCTTGCACCTGCTGGGGGAAGGTAGCGCTAAGCAAGAACTATTTGCCATTGAAGAAGTGCTGGGTGGTAATGCCCGTTTCCAAATTAGCATCAGCCGGACCGATGGAGGGACCTTTCTGGAAGAATCAGAGTTAGATAAGCTCGCCACTTTACAGGCACGTCTAGACTCCTTGGAGCAGCTTTCGACTCCAGTTTCAATTATCAACTTCCGGGAGTTTTTGAAGAAAAGAACGACGCAACTATCCGTATTCAGTCAGGTGCGCCTACCAGAGGTGATCGAAAACCAGAAAGAGGATGCGAATGCCTTTTTCTCCCTCTTTGCGGATGACTTCTCGGAAGTGAGCGTGGCTGTGAACGTAAAAGAGCTGGAAACTAAACAGCTAGAGCTACTGCTAGGAGATATTGAAAGCGCTTTTCGATCTACTTTTCCGGAGGATCACTACGAACTGAAAGTGCATGGCTTTTTGGCTTTGTTTGCCCAATTGAATCAGTTTATCCTGCAGACGCAATTTCGGTCCTTCGGCCTAGCCTTTCTGGTGGCCTTTGGTATCCTGGTCTACTTTATTGGTAATTGGAAAATTAGCCTATTGGCTTTGTTGCCGAACCTGCTTCCATTGAGCCTCACCATATTAATTATGGCGTTGTTGGGCATAGATTTGGAGGCTGCTAACGCTATGTTGGCACCGATCATGCTGGGCGTAGCCATGGACGACACCATCCACCTCATGAATAAGTTTCAATTCTATCGGGCCGCTGGAGCAGATACGACTTCGGCAATGGACGAGGCGCTGTCCTACACAGGCGGTGCGTTGCTATCAACTACAATTGCGTTGGTATGTGGCTTCCTTGTTGTTGGCTTTAGCGGCGTGGTTTCGGTGAGTACTTTCGGTCTGCTTTGCGCCTTTACAGTCCTTACGGCGCTGCTGGCAGATGTGATCGTGTTGCCGGCATTGATGAAGTGGGGCGTGAAATAAAACCTAAATCCAATGGCAAAAATCTTCAGAAGAATACGGGAAAAACTATTGGCGGAAAATCGCCTGCGGAAGTACCTCTTGTACGCTGTTGGAGAGATCATTCTTGTAGTGGTGGGTATCTTGATTGCGTTGCAAATCAATGCCATCAATCAGGATCGGGAGCGGGCTAAAATGGAGACTGTACTACTAGGGCAAATCAAATTCGAGTTGCAGGAGGCCTACGCTGATATTTGGCGGGATGCCGGTGTGTTGACCATGGGGAATAATGCTCACCGTACCATTAGCTCATTCATCACCGAGGATAAGGCCTACGCCGAAAGCTTGTGTTTCGACTTCTACTGGCTCATGCAAGATGAATACGTTTACCCCACCTCGGCATCCTATGCTCGTATTAAGGAAGTAGGCTTGGATATCATCAAAAATGACAGTATCCGTATCTACCTGCAGTCCTTATTCGAGGGGTATTTTCCCCGTTTGGATAAGAACAACTCCTTTACCCCAGATATATCCGCCGCTTTCAATGACTACTACCTAACTGCTTTTCGTCCCAATACCGATATGGAGTTGCGCTTCTCCTATCCATTGGCGGATGATACAGTTGGCACTAGAATTTACACGGATGTGTCCTATGAATTTCCGCGCATGAATCAACAGGGTGAGCGATTTACGGTAGGTTATGCGCCCTTAGATTTTGAACACCTGAAAAAGGATCCTCAATTTTTGATGCTGCTAGAACAGACACAGCGCTACCGCAATACCAAGCGTCGACATTATGCGGCGGTCAAGGCGACGATTAAGGATGTGGTAGGATGGATAGAAGCGGAATTGGAAAGACGATGAGGCTAGCGTAGGAGTATTCCCTTTTTCTAATAGATTGGACTACTACATCTGACAGGCTGCCCTCAACAAGAATCTGACCTACTAATATCGCTGACATCATTTACATCTGATCTCATCAATTATGGCCCATCGCATACCCCTAAGAAATTATTTCTGAGTATCATTGTTTAGATCTAATTTCCTAGCTATGAGACTCGTATTCCTTCTTTTGATTCTACCAACACTGATTTTTGGACAAGCTGACGTAGACCTTCCAGGACTGAAATGGCGCAATGTGGGACCCGCTAACCAAGGTGGCCGCATTGTAGATATTGAGGCACTAGATGGACAATTCAGGAAAGTATGGATGGCTACTGGATCAGGAGGAGTATGGTACTCGGAGAATGCAGGAACGACCTGGGCGCCCATATTCGACGATTACTCCACAGCCTCTATTGGAGATATTGCTGTGTACCAGCAAGACCCGTCTGTCATCTGGGTAGGCACGGGTGAGGCAAATAATCGGAATAGTGTTTCCTGGGGAGATGGCGTATTCCGGTCTACCGATGGCGGGAAAACCTTTAAGAACGTCGGGCTGAGGAGCACCCACCAGATTGCTCGAGTAATAACCATTCCAGATAAGCCTGAAAGTGCTTGTGTTTGTGCCATTGGGCACCTGTGGGGAACAAGTGGCGACAGAGGCCTCTTTAAGACAGATGATGGTGGCAATAATTGGGAAAAGCTGACCAACGGTCTTCCTGATGATGGCAAGACAGGGTGTACTGATCTAGTGATGGATCCCAATAACCCGGAGGTCATGTATGCCGCGTTTTATGAGAGACTTCGTAAACCTTGGCATTTTGAAAGTGGTGGACCCAACGGAGGGATTTTCAAGACCATAGATGGCGGTAAAACCTGGACGAAACTAACGGACGGCCTACCTCAAGGACCAACCGGAAGAATAGGGCTTGCTATTTACCGTAAGAACCCTAATATCTTGATGGCGCTGGTAGAGGCAGAAAAGACCGATACCCTTGGGAAACCAGGTACGGGCTTGTATCGATCTGAAAATGGAGGAGAAAGCTGGACCTACGTCAACACCTACAACAACCGACCTTTCTACTATAGTCAAGTGCGTATCAATCCTCATGATGATAATAGGGTATACCTTCTCACTACTCGTTTTATGGTTTCTGAAGACGGTGGTAAAACCCTTCACAACGGGAGCCGAGATCAGGAGGTGCACGGTGATTTCCACGCCATGTGGCTGGATCCAACGGATGCTGATCGGTACTACCTGGGGGCAGATAAGGGCATTTCCCTCACGCATGATCATGGCAACAAATTCCAGTTGTTCGATAATCTGCCTATTGCTCAGTTTTATCGTATTGGTTTAGACCATGAGGATCCCTTCACCATCTACGGAGGTTTGCAGGATAACGGCTTTTACGCTACTGAAAGCTTTACAAGAGATATCCGTGGAGTGCTCAATGACTCCAATTGGAAAGTGCACTGGGGTGATGGCCAATACACCGCAACGGATCCGGATGATCCGAGAACGGTTTATACCTCTTCGGAGAACGGGCGTTTGAATCTGTACGACCCCCTTACTCATCGCATCCAAGGCATTAGCCCGAGTATCCTCAATATTTCCAACTACAGTGACCATTACGATCAATCGGAAACTAAGCCCGGTGGGTACCTACGGTTCAACTGGTCTGCACCATTCAAGTTGGTCGAAAGCAAGAACATTTACTACGCTGGAAATCATGTTTTCAAATCCACTGATCAGGGGAAATCATGGACAATGATCAGCCCAGATCTAACGACAAATGATCCGCAAAAAACGCTGTACAGAGCGTCCGGCGGGATTACGCCAGATAACTCGGGTGCTGAAGGACACTGCACCATCACCACTTTATCCATTTCGCCAAATGATGAGAACACGATGTGGGTGGGGACCGATGATGGCCTTGTGCATGTGACGACCAATGGTGGCAAAAGCTGGGAAAATGTAAGTGCTAATGTAGCAGCGGCAGGGGAAGGCATGTGGATTAGTAGAATTGAAGCTTCCACTCATGAGAAGGGAAGAGCTTACCTGACTAAAGATGGGCATAGAAGTGATCATAATGCTCCCTTCGTTTTTGTTACGGATGACTTCGGTCAAACGTGGAAATCAATTGCTTCCAACTTGCCGCAATCAGAAGTGGTGCGGGTAATTCGAGAGGATTATGTGAATCCTGATCTGTTGTACATCGGAACAGAAACGGGTGTCTGGTATTCCTTAGATCGCGGTGAAAACTGGAGTAGATTGATGAATGGTATGCCTACGGTTTCTGTGTATGACTTGGCCATTCATCCAAGAGACCAATCCTTGGTAGCAGGCAGTCATGGAAGAAGCCTATTTGTTTTGGACCATACGCATTCGCTACAGCAACTCAACAAAGCGGTCATGGCCTCGGATGTTCACTTGTTTGATCAACCGCAGGCTACCATCTGGGAAAACGTAAGTCGTGGAGGTCAGCGCGGACACTTCTGGTATGCCGGTGAGAACCCCGATGCGATACGACCAACCTCAACACTTCCAAGAGCAGAATTCGAGGTGGACGTGCCAATCTATTTCTGGGTCGGTGGCAAGGATTCCACTACCGTGTCATTGACTGTCGGGCAAGGAGAGGATCGCTTCACTACGAAGCTGAAGGCCTCACCAGGAATAAACAAATTCCTTTGGAACAGACAGTTTGACCCAGTGAATTACAGCCCGGAACAAGAGCAAGCGATCCGAGAAGCCTTCGAATCTCAAGAGACCTTGGATAGTTTCGTGCGGCGCAGGTATCAGGATTACAAGGATGCGGGAGATTCTATTCAGGAGAAAAGAAAGGTTGTGTCGCGGGTGGCTCGCCAATTAGGGCTAGACGCAAGACTAGGCGTCGTGCATGCTGCCGCGGGCGAGTACCAAGTTACACTGGGCATCGGAAACGCTGTTCAAAGCAAGAGCTTGATCATTAGGAATGATCCGATGCTAAATGATTAATCGACCGGACACATTGATTACTGTCATGCCTTGTTAAAATCTGCTTCTCTTTTCGAAAGGGAGCAACATGTCACTTACTTAAAACCTATTACAATGAAAGTCATCAAGATTATGCTGTGGGTAAGTTTATTTGGGATATTCGGCTGTAATCCGCCTAGCCCGAATACGGAAGCACCATCAAAGCTTGTTCCGGGTACGCCAGAGTACGAAGCGGAGAGTGAGAAAATAATGGGCACTATCCACGCCGAATACAAAGCCTACTTCATTAAAGATTATGAAGCCTGGCAAAGCAAATTCGTCCATGAAGATTACCTGAAGTTCTGGGGGTATTGGGAGGGTTATCCAGAAAAGGTCCGCCAATACAATAACTGGGAAGAGTTGGATGTGGATAAGCGGAAGCGGATGGCCGGTGAAATAACTGCCTATTGGGATGAGAATGCAGGAATGGAAATCAGGGATTTGAATGTGCAAATTAGAGGAGAGGTAGCCTGGGTTACTTTCAAGCAAATTTCCAGAGACCAGAAGACTGGGGAGTTTCTCGGAGAGGCACTGGAAACCAAGATTCTTGAGAAGGTAGATGGAGAATGGAAAATTGCCTACTTAAATTTCCTCTACCTACCTACTGAAGAAGAGGGTGAAAGCTAATGGAATTATAGCTTTAGCATCGCCTAAGCCATACCCAAAGCAAGAGAGCTTGCTGAGACGATCGAGTCCCAGCAAGCTCTTTGCTTTTACCTTCAGTTATCTAAGGTTGCTGCCTTACTGCAGTTCGGAGGTAAGTACAGCGCCATTCATCTGAGGGATGACGGCTTCCATTTTTACCATACGATGACTACCATCGGTAGCTACCCAAAGGGTCCGGCTACCAGGGTCACCTTCGGCAGAGACAACTTCTACTTTGTAGGCCGTGAAGGTACCCGCTGGTACAGTTACCTCTTCCGTACCTACTACCGCTAATTTGTAGGTCTTGATCTGCTGCGTTTGCATATCAAAGTTGCGGAGGTAGGTCATGTATCCTTCCTCTAGCGGGAGTTGAGCCATCACCTGGCTTGCGCCACCACCGTCGGCAAAGAGCGGCGAATCCAGTTTTTGCTCGATCGGCGTATTGTTTCCACCCATCTCCATGCTACCAGTGATCATGTCTGCGCTGATCTCCATGTTAATGGTTGCAGGCCCTTGTTTCACCTCACGGCTTACCATCTCGAGGCTTCCTTTTTTGAGCTTTACCATATCGCTCACGGGGCCCATTGGCGTCTGCGCTACTTCGTTCACTACCCAATTGTCACCCTCCTCGGTTACGGTAAGCGTGGTGTTGAGTGGAATGTTTTGATCTCCAATAGCGATCGAGCCAGCGTAGCTGTACTCAACTGCTTTTAGATCGGCCGCAACTTTTGGCAAGTCCGTGCTGATGTCACCTAGACTTTCTGGAAGCTTGACGGTATTGATGTCTACAATGAGCTCATCCAACTTCTTGGCTACATCCTCTGGCATGTCTTCCTGATAGCGGCCACCCAAGTGCTTGGCTAAGAACTTTTCAGCAGCGGCCAAGAAGGCCATATTGTTGACTGGCTTTGCGAATCCGTGCCCTTCATCGGCAGCTACCAGGTATTCCACCGGTAGACCCAGTTCGCGCATAGCGACCACAATCTGATCGGATTCCGCTTGCTTTACTCGCGGGTCGTTTGCTCCCTGCACTACCATCAGTGGTGCCTGGATTTTATTGGCCGAGTAGAGTGGAGATTGTGCTTTCATTTGCGCTAAACCTTCCTCTGTATTTGGGTCAGCCATACGAACATGGAAGACCTTCAGGAAGGACGCCCAGTACGGTGGAATACTATTCAATAGCGTCTCCAGGTTAGATGGTCCTACAATAGACACGCCTGCTGCGTAAACTTCGGGGGTGAATGTAAGCCCGGCCAATGTAGCATAGCCACCATAAGATCCACCCATGATGCCCACGCGTTCGGGGTCAACGATGCCTTGCTCGATGAGGTATTCCGCACCAGCGGTTAGGTCGTCTTGCATGAGCTCTCCCCATTCGCCATTACCAGCATCTAGGAATGCCTTGCCGTAACCTGTAGAACCACGGAAGTTCGGACTCAGAACGGCATACCCACGGTTAGCGAGGAACTGGTGATAAGGGTTGTAACCCCAGTAGTCGCGTGCCCATGGACCACCGTGCGGCATGATGATGACAGGCAGGTCCTTGGCCTCAACACCCTTAGGTAGCGTTAGGTAAGCTGGAATTTCCAAACCATCGCTAGACTTGTATCGGACAGCTTTCATTTCAGCCAGATCTTCCATCGGCATATTCGGGCGACCACGGTATTGGAATTCTAAGGTGTTGCCCTTACGATCGTATAAGTAGGTCGCTCCTGGGTCGGTATCGCCATAGGCAGAAATGAGCCAGAAGTTTTCGTCAGTTGTGGAAGAACCGAAACCGATGGTTTTGCCAGGAAGCTGTTTTTGTAGCCAATCGTAGTCTTCGGCAATCTCTTTGTCTTTCCAGTAGCGACGGCGCTGATCATCGGTATAGCTGGTACCGATCAATTCTTGGGATACTTCCGAGAAGAAGGCACTGCCAAAGTCAACGCGTCCTTCTGGATCTTGTTCCACCATTTCGATTTTTTCGGACTTAGGATCCATCAAGTAAAGGGCAGTCAGGTCTTGACCAGCACCCTTGTTGCTCTGCATGTAGAAGCGGTCGTTGTCCTTATGGAAACGAACCGGAGCACAAGTTTCGAGTACGTCGCAACTGTAGATTTGAGTGAACCCATCCTTGTCTACGCGAAGCACTTCAGTGTCGCCATTGTCGGCGGAACGTGTAGCAAGACGAAGTTCGTCATTGTTGTCGAAAATCCAACCGGTGAACCGATCCGTGTTTTCGCGCAGTAACGTGAGTTCTCCAGTGGAGATACGCAGGGCGTAAAGGTCGTGCCAGGCAGGATCGCGATCGTTCATACCGATGTACATCAAGTCTGGATCACTCTTTGGTACCGCAAAGATTGCGGCTCTGATACCTTCACGATCCGTCAGTTTTCGGGCCGCAGGGACAGTACTGCCTTCGGCGTTGGGTGCCTGCGGATCGAGTGCATAGATGTTGTAATTCTCATCTCCACCCTGGTCCTTTACATAGAGTAGGTATTTACCATCGCGCGACCAGAAATAGCCGGCCACTGGGCGGTCGGTATTATCGGTTAAGGGGCGGGCTTCTTCGAAGGGGGCGGCAATCTCTTTAACCCACACATTACGAGTGTCCAAGTGTGGTTTGATAAAAGACATGTACCGACCATCAGGAGAGAGCTGTGCACCGGTCACTTCGGGATCTCCGAAGAAAACCTCGCGGTCGATCAAATCAGGGAGTTGAGCGTGCAGTGTGCTGCTAAGCAGAGGCAAAGCAACCAACATTACTAAGAGGAGCTTAAAATTAGTTTGCATAAGAAGCTTCATTTGATTGATTCTAGTTGTTAACAAACAAGTTACTCCCGTGATCGACGCAAGGACAAATCTCTAGACGAACGGGAGAGGACATTCGACTACTCTTGAGCTTCACTCTACTTCATGGACTAATCATCTGCTTGCCCTAGTGTACTTTTCGCTTGTCTCTTCCTCCTCTTTTATAAAGAGTAGCACTTCCTAAAGCAAATGACCTTCTTAGGGTGATACAATTGAGTTCTTCCGCTTTTGGCGTAATGGGTTTAATGATTGGCGCAAAGGGTCAAGCAGTGCAGGTGATACAGGGGCAAATTTGTCTTGACATTCAATTAGAGCAATTGTGTTCTATGTATCACCCACCAAAAAACGAAGGGAATTAATTATGAAGAATCTTCAAGTAAAAAGCGTGCTGTTGGCCAGTATTATCGTCTACATTATTGGTGTTACTGCCTTTGTGACTTCGTACTATGTACCCATACTGTCGGACCCAGATTTTCAAGCGAATTTAGTGTTGTCTATCGCCGTTGTGCCAGCTGCAATGCTGGGTGCCTGGTACTACTACCGGAAGGGAAACCAGACGAATGGCCTGCTGCTAGGTACCTGCATGTTCCTGGTAGCGATGGTACTTGATGCCTTAATAACCGTACCACTTTTCATCATTCCGGTAGGAGGAGACCACCTCAGCTTTTTTACCGACCCAGGGTTTTGGGTCATCGCCCTGATCTATATACTTTCTGTAACTGTCTATTGGTATAGGCTTCCGATACAGGAGGCTTAAGGCTGTCCTGGTAGGCAGTAGATAGTAAGGTCGATCACAGGCTTTCTTAGGATATAAGTAATGGTTTGCCAAGGAAGTGAGGTGGGCTGCTGTAAAAGGCGCAGAACAAGCGTGCAGCGCAGCTCACTTCTTTCTCCCACGACACACAAAGCAAGTATCCAATTAATGTCTAATTTTAGCATTCCTCAAGCCACTTTAATCAACTGAAGCCAAATTCAAAGATGGTGAATGCCCGACCAATCCTAATCTTGTTTGCTGCCCTTTTAGGCGTGTATTCTAACGGATACAGTCAAAACGAACCTGGTACAGAATTACACATCAAAAAAGCCACCGGTGCCATAGTCCTCGACGGAGTATTGGATGAAGCTGACTGGCTGAAGGCCGATGTCGCGGATGATTGGTACGCCAACTATCCCGTTGATACACTACGGGCTCCCTTTCAAACGGAGGCGCGTTTTGCCTTTGATGATGAGTTTTTCTATGCATCCTTCGTATGCTATGACGATGACACTCCAGATATCGTTAACTCACTCCGACGTGATTTCAACTACGATCTAAATGATAATGTGGGGTTTGCAATTGGCCCTTACAACGATAAGCTGAATGGCTTTTTCTTTGTCATTACTCCGGCCGGTGTCCAGATGGAAGGTACGGTTACGGGAGGCGGTACGGGCGGTGATTCCTTCAGTACTTTTTGGGATAATAAGTGGTATTCTGAAGTAGTGCGCTATGAGGATAAATGGATCGCCGAAATGGCCATTCCATTCAAGAGTTTCCGATATAGAAGTGACGTCAGCGAATGGAATATCTCTATGGATCGCTGGGAGCTAAAGCGAAATCGGAAGACCAGTTGGATTCGCACCCCGATCCAATTTGTTACGGCCTCTTTCCCCTATGGTGGGCAACTGGTTTGGGATGATCCGATACCGCCATCAAAAACCAATATTTCCTTTATTCCCTACATCACGGCTAATACTTCTACTGACAAGGAAGTGGATCCCGTCGACCGAAACTCTGGTTTCCAGACCGGCTTCGACGCTAAAATTGCGGTCACGCCCTCTTTAAACCTGGACCTTACCGTAAACCCGGACTTTTCACAAGTAGAAGTCGATGATCAGATCATCAACCTCACCCGTTTCGAATTTCAGTTTCCGGAACGACGGCAGTTTTTCTTGGAGAACAGTGATCTCTTTGACCTGGCTGGTTTCCCCAGGGCACGCCCCTTTTTCTCACGGCGCGTGGGCTTGGCAGCTGATTCTTCTGGTCTATTCCGACAAGTACCCATTGCGTATGGTGCGCGACTGAGTGGTTCGTTGAATGAAAAGTGGCGGGTGAATGTTTTGAATATGCAGACGAAAGAGGAAACCTCTATCGGATTGCCAGCTCAGAACTATACCGTGGCTGCGTTGCAGAGAAACTTCTGGGCGCAATCGAACCTAACCCTCAGTTTTGTGAACAAGCAAAGCTTTGGGGTGGAAGCAGGTGATTCAACGAAGTTCTTCAGCAATAACGTCTTTCGGGAGGTACAGGTAGGTAATCGTACCGAGCTAAGACCCAATACTTATAATCGAGTCGTCAGCCTTGATCTAGAAATGACGAGTAAGGATACTAAGTGGTATCATAGTTCTTTTATCGCCAAATCCTTTGATGACTTTAATGCTCGAAAAAACCTCTCTGGACTGGCATTTGGGAGTTATTCTACTCGAACCTTCAGTGCGTTTACCGGCTTTTCTTTTATCAATGAGTTCTTCAATGCCGAAGCTGGTTTTGTGCCGAGTATTCGGGTGTACCCTGGTCAATTTGGTTTCTTTGGCAATCTAGCCTATCAAATCTTCCCAGAGAATGAATCCATCATTCGCATGGGGCCATCCCTGGATTTTAACCATACCTACATTCCAGGCGGTACCAATACGGACCGGAGCTATACGCTTGGCTATCGTTTTGAATTCAATAATGCCTCTTCCTTGCAGCTGAATTTCAACCACGTTTACCAAAGACTCACCAACAGTTTCAACTTGTTGGATCCGGATGAATTCACCGGTTTTCTAGAAGGCGAGGAATACGACTGGAATGCCTTCTCCATTAACTACCGCAGTAATCCGCGAAAGAAGTTTTTCTATCGGGTGAACAGCAGCTACGGAGGGTTCTACAACGGCGAGAACTTTAACCTGAGCGGAGAGATTGCCTATCGTTATCAGCCGTATGGCAATATCGCTTTGCGCTTTGATTTTAATGATTTGCGGCTGCCGGAAAACTATGGCCAAGAGCAATTATTCCTCATTGGCCCCCGGATCGACTTGACGTTTACGGATGAGATCTTCCTGACCACCTACGTTCAGTACAATAACGTCTTGGATAATGTCAACTTGAATGCTCGTTTGCAATGGCGCTATCAGCCGGCTTCGGATCTGTTTATCGTGTATACAGAAAACTACTTGCCGGAAGACTTTGGAAGTAAAAACCGGGCTCTGGTGTTGAAGATGACGTATTGGCTGAATCTTTGATGCTGCACAATACGGTGACGGAATTATTGTCCCGCCTGCCAACGGTGTCGTGGGCGGGCCTAACGCCTAGTTGTTAGCTGCAAAATCTGCTGGAGGATATTAACTTGTTTTCAATAAGATGATATTATGATTAAAGTTGCACTCTCTCTATTCTCGCTTCTGATCGGGCTTCAACTATCGCTTGCTCAAGGAACGCTGACTTCTTCAGAAAGCAAGCCAGATACCATCCCTATTGCATTAACGGAGTATAATAACATCGCCATCCAGGGGATCGTAAATGAAGTCGATACCTTGACCTTAATGCTACACACCGCTGTCAATGATGTGTCCTTGACGAAAGCGGCTACTACTGAAATGAGTAGCATGAAATTTAGCGCCGCTGATGCTGTACAGAGTTGGGGCGGAACGAGTGAGAGTAGGTACAGTCCTAGCAATTATCTGGAGCTCGGGGAGTTCAGTTGGAATAATATCGGAATCTGGGAAAGTGAACACTCCGGCCATCATACGGATGGAAAATTCGGCCTGAATTTATTTGCAGATCAAGTAGTTGAACTGAACTTCGAGAAAAAGTACATCGTCATCCATACGGAGCTCCCAGAAACGATTGATAACTATCAGCAGGTTCCGATTATCAAGGAAAACGGATTAATGTTTATAGAAGGGGAGTGTCTTTTCGACGATACAGGTTACCCCAATAAATTTCTCATTCATTCGGGGTATAGTGGGGCGCTATTGTTTGATGACGAGTTTGTTGCTCGGCATAAAATCGGAGAAAAAGTAGAAACCATTAGCGAGAGTATATTGAAGGACTCTTATGGCAATGAATTGAAGACCATCAATGCCCTGCTTCCCGCTTTTCATCTTGGTGGAGTGGAATTCTCTGATGTGCCGATTGGCTTTTTCGAAGGTGCTATAAATCGTCAAAAGATCAGCGTGCTGGGAGGTGAGCTATTAAAGCGGTTCAACATCATCTTTGACCTAGCGTCTTCGGAGGTCTATTTGCAGTCGAACCAACTACAAGGATTACCTTATTCTAAGAATTGATGACTGTACGAAGAAGATGTATCTTCCGACAATCGATTTTGGTCTTTGTTTACGTAACGGATTAAGATGAGAGTACTGATTATCCTAAATGCCGTCATATTTCTGCTGTTTGGATTGGGTTTTGTATTCATTCCTGAAACACTCAGCCAATTCATTACCGATTCGGTGCCAACAACTACCTCTGGTATGACGGATATGCGTGCTACCTATGGCGGGATTTCCATTGGGTTTGCCTTGTTTTTGGGCATCACCAGTCGGGACAGTCAATTGTACGTACTGGGAACAAAGGCTATCCTCTTGGTTGTTGGTGGGATGGCCTTTGGGCGAATAATAGGAATGGTGCAAGACGGTTCTCCCAACGAAATGATGTACGTTAATTTAGTCCTGGAGGTAGTAGTGGTAATTATTGGATGGATGCTATTGTCGAAGTCCAGAGCCGTAGATGTTCACAGTGATTAACCGCCAATGTGCCATCAGAGATAAAGATGAAATCAGAGATGAGTATTGCATGGATCGTACAAGCTAACCTCACCAAGCCAGCGATCATTAAACAGATCAAAGATGCTGTGTTGAATGAAGGGCATGCCTTTCACGAAATCAATATCGTACCCTTCTCGAAGGAGCTACCTGCGCTTGATCTTGGCAATACCAGAAAGGTGATTTATGGGTCGACCACGTTTATGGTTAACTCCTATCAGAGCCCCGCATATAGAGATGGTGTGTTTTTCGATCCGGAACAGTTTAATATGGCTCATTATGTCAAAAAGTGGGGGGAACATGTTTTGAACGCTGATGGAGCGTTAATGACATTAGGTGATCTTAGGTCTATCGAAGGCGATCTAGACGAAGTGTTCTTTGTTCGGCCTAATCATGATACAAAGTCTTTTTCTGGGCAGACGAGTACATTAGGTGACTTAAAAGTATGGAGCGAAAAGCTATGCGCGCTAGAATTAGAAGACATAAATGAAAGAACGGAGATCTGGCTGGCTTCACCGAAACAAATAAGTAAGGAGTGGCGAGCATTCGTCGTTGATGACAAAATCATCTCTATCTCAAAGTATTTGGAGAATGGTGAACTGACCGAAAGTAGGGCTGATATCCCAAATGGTCTGATTGACTTCCTTCAGCAAACAATAGGAGAGTATAGGATAGAAGATATCTACGTAATAGACGTAGCCCTTGCTGAAAATACGTATAAAATCATTGAATGCAACTGCTTTAATGGTACCGGCTTTTACGACCATGATATTAGCTCCATAGTAAGTGCGGTTAATGCATTTCTGTTGAAGGAGTCAGAAAAGGATATGGTGTAGGTATTATCGCTACCTCGTCAGGCTAAGCTTAAGCTGTAGGGCTCTACAATTATTAATTGCAGGGCCTCCATCCTTGTTCTCAACCTGGAGTTGAGACTAAATAAAACCGTCTAAAAGAATAGAATCATGAACACTTTTGCGCTCAAAGGTCATAAGGTCCGACTCAAGAAAGATGGATTCTCACTTGGGACAGAATCAAATAAATTAAGGGCCAGAACTCACTTGCGAGCAGACGTAATATACACGGTCGAGAGAATGCAGGTGGGCAGTTCATGGAGTCATCTAACACTTAGTGAAATTCCTGACGTGAGCTTTAGCCCCATCCATTTTGAAGATGTTTCGGTTCAGTCGCCTGAAAGAGATCGGGAACATCCTGACTGGCTGAAGTATATGGGATACTGGCTCAGACGAAAGTATTTTAAAGGTATAGACATTACGCCCGCGTTAAGGGAGCTGGGTTATTCGCCCCTTAGCAAAAATGATATTCTTAGCAAATGGTATAAAGAAGAGCGTCCTTCCAAGATTGAGGCAGAGTTAAAAGATTTTGAGAAGAAGGTTACTGCAGATTTAACAGAAGGTCAGAAGAAGAAGATTAGCCTATTCGTGCAAGCATGTTTGGAGGAGCCAAAGGAGATAAATAAGATAAGGAAGATCATCCACCAGAAGGATTGATTTAATCAAAGTGAAAGCGAAAAAGTACACGGTTATAAATCCTTTCCTATTCCTCCAGGTCGGTGAGCTATCACAATGGAGCAATTTGTAGGCTGGTCAAGCTACATCATGGTGGTGATAAACGGCGTGTTTGTAAAGCGCAGAATGCCAATGGCTTAACAAATTAGCAGTATCTTCCGTGTATTATGATTCACCCGATAGTAGCTTACACGAAAGGCCGTCATTTCCTGCGGTTCTTAATGATCTTGTTTTTAATCCCGCTTTTTCATTGCGAAAAAGAGGAACCCACCGTAACCGGGCCACCGGTGATCGAACAGGAATTTCCTATTGTTTACCAGGCTGAATTGCCGGAGGGGAAGATGCCTTTCCCACATCATGATCCGGTGATCTCTCAGCAGGAGTACAATTCATTGATCCGGAATCTATTTATCATCAATAATTTCGGTCTGTACCAGTGTGGGGATATGGAAAACAGTTGCTATTTCCATGATGGCTTGGACTTTGTCTTGGACAATGGCACGCCCATATTTGCACTGGAAGCAGGTACCGTTCGCGCTGATATGGGAACCAGCCCCTATTACCGCACCTTGGTGATCGAGGATGAGGATGAACCCGGTTTCGGCTGGAGCTATACCCATATCTATCATATTGTGGTGGACCCGGGTACAGCGGTTAGTAAAGGACAATATCTAGGGCGAGTGAACTTCCAGGGGCTCGACCATATTCACCTGAGCCGATGCAAGCTCGCAGAAGGTGGTTCATGGAGGGATTTTGAGGACCTGATCAATATCTTTCCTGATGATTATTTCACGTTCCTGGATGATACACCTCCCATTATCAAGACGCCTTTCCATTATTTCCGCAATGCCAGCGATTCTCTTTTTACCAGCGAAGGCCTGGTTGATACTATCTCCGGTGAAGTTGATATTGTAGTCAGTATGCGGGATGGCGGACTGTATGCAGGTGGCCTCATCGGTACGAGTTATTGGGGCGACCGCCTGGCCGTCAGGGATGTCTCTTATCGGATCTTAAAAGACGGAGAGGAGATCCTCAGTCGACCATCGTTTGATTTTGCCAAATTGGAATTTCGATTTCATCGTGATAAGTGGAAGGAGGCCTTGACGGTCTTTAAGCACGGCAATGTGCTGGATCAGGATGCGGGAGACTTCAACATGTTCCATTCCCACTATATTCTCACCAACGCTAAGGAAAACTTGGAGGGAATGATCGACCCTCAGGATGAAGTACTTTCTTGGAATACTTTGGAAATGGATGCCACCGGGCAAGCCCTTTATCCGAATGGTCTATATCAAATCGAAGTTACTGCCCATGATTCGAAAGGAAACGAGACGGTAAAGGTGGATGAGGTTTATATTGAAAATTGAGTGGGAAATGCTTCCGTGTGGGCTTAGGCACACACTGGCACCAATGAATGCAGCAGTAATTTTGAAGGACTGGAGCTTCGAGTCGAACTAATGGCGATAGCCGACTGGTTTTGTCTTTTACTGGGAAACTCCGTTTTTCGAATACCTTTAAGAAGTTGATAATAACCGCTCAAGACAATGGGAGTAGAATTAAGTGTATGCAAAGTTGATAAGCGAAAGTGGCCTCGGGAGAAGCTGAGATGGATTGCAGAATGCGAGGCGTTGCATCATAGATTTGTTGCTGAATCAGGCATACTATGGTTGTGTAAGGAACTTGGTAGTAGCTATTCAGACTACGATATTATGGTCGTATCCCTTTTGAGCAAACCACCATTAGCTGGCAAGGCATTTAAACACTATCCCTTTGTAGGTGAAAACTGTACGGTTCTCACAGGAGATGAAGTATTGACCTTAGCAGAAGGTGTCAAGAAGCTCTTTGCCATAGAAGGAGTAAGTGCGTATTATTTCAATCGAATCCATGCCTATAAAAATGAAGGCGATACGTTGCACTATTTCCTTTCAGCAATAGCGAATATCCAGGAGGAACAAGAGCAGTATGAGTATGTCTACTGTGAACGTGGCGGATACATTTGGATGTATAAAATTGATAAGAGCAAGTGGCCATTTGAGTACTTAAGTAGTTTGTTTCAACCCGGTTCAAGTGAGTTCAGTGTTGCGTTTACCAAAGAGATTGAGCTCTTCGAGATGAGGAAGTCTACCCATCCGTGCTTAATGGCACACGTTTTTGATCACCTGAAAAAAAAAGGCATTGATAGCGACGAAATAGGAACCCACTACCCATTACTACCGGAATATAGCGGGATGGAGGCCTTTCCGCTTCCCAGCTCTGCCTTTCAAAGTGTTTTACTGGAAATCAAGCAAGAACTAGACTACCTCCACGCCTTCGAAGCGGAAATACTGGCGGAGGTTGTGGAGGCGAAAAAGAAAGGAGAACGGCATCCTTTTGAAAAGTACATCAATACCCAAAACAATAGGGTTGACTGGGATAATCAGGAAGAAATCAAAACCACCGCGGGGCCTACTACTGAATATGCTTGTCTCTTCCCCTTCGAAGAACACTTTGATGCGATCCTTGCCGATATGAGCTCGGAAAACTATGTTCATAGCCATTTTGAATACGTATTCTGGTACCATTAGTAGCCTGTTGGAGGAGTAGTTTATCCATCTTTTCTTCGAACAACCCCTAGCCATCGAGAAAGTGAAATCTTCGGGTTTCGGTGGTTTTCTGAATTGACGTTGTTTGGTCTTATCTTCAGGGCAAAGTACAATCCATTAAGCATAGATTTTTGCTGTTTACAGTCATAAGTTTATTCAGTGTACTTTAGTGTAGATCAAAAAAGCCCATAATTAATACTTGCGTATGAATCTATTGTATAAGCGTTTTTATAGAGAGATGTTCCTTAAAACGAACGGCTTTATTCCTTCCAAGCCGATCGACCAGAATCTTTATCCAGGTGATTTTTTTCAAATAAGGAATGGTAAACTTATTGTGCTAGGAAACATATTTAGAGAGGCCCTCGTGGATCGTGACGACATAGAACTCGAATATGAGATTAAGCTTAATTCAGATGCATGGTCTTTTAGAGCGTGTTGGGAAATTTTATAATGCCG
>CAJXOS010000113.1 GCA_913057725.1 uncultured Lewinella sp. | reverse complement strand
TCGGCATTATAAAATTTCCCAACACGCTCTAAATTGAGTATAACGAGAGTTTCTTTTTTCTAGTTCCTAAGTGGTCCTTTTTAATTTAGTCATTATCCTTAGTCAATGATGATGACTATCACGCTGCGTAAATGAAATATTAGTTTTTGTAATAGAGGTGCACTGTAGTTATTCTCTAGTCTTTCAGGTTTAATTTGAATCGATTCAAATTTAAATTTAACAAAATTTTAATGAATGTATAAAAACTGTTTTTTGTCTTTTTTCGTTTTGAAGTAAAAAATAGAAATTATGGCTTGGGCATGGCTTGTGCAATTCTTACCAATTGCAAAAGAAATCTTTTCGGGAGTAAATAAGGTAGTTAAAGGGAAACAAAAGCGGAAAGATGTTCAAAACAGTGTTTACAAATCGGTAGCAGGTCTTTATGAGAAGCAGTATTCTTCTATTAATAGAGATCTTACTCTAATTAGCTCATATAAACCAATTGTGGCCCGAATTCAAGCGGTGGATATCGTTCTACGGAGGTGGGAGTTTCTTGCGATCTTCTGTGAGAAGAATGATCTGGAGAAAGCGCTGGAAACTACGGTTACAGAGAAGAATGTTGATGCATTGCTTAAGTTGGTGAAGGAGGTTAGTGAAAAGATGGATAAGTTTTCAGGTAAAGCAAATATTTCTTGGGATGAAGGCGGAGTTGGTTTGACCGTTGCAATTAGTAACCTCAATGAAAAGCTAACTGATCTAAAGAGTGACATAAAGAGGAAGAAAGGCAATCGGCTTGAGCGAGTAGTAATTAATACACGTCAAGCTCAGGAAGAAACAATGGAGTTTTTTGTGTTTTGGGATAAGTTGCTTAAAGAATTTGTAGAAAGCTCTGAAGAGGCCTTCAAAGATTTTCTAAAAGAGCTTTCGCCATTACTCAAGAAACAAGTCGAGACAATTGGCGCTGAATATCCTCGTGAGGATTGGAGTCAAATTGTGACTTCTACTCTATCTTCAGTAGGTGAAATCGCAAGTAAGTTGGATGAGGAAGAATAGGATCTAAATTAAGAGAGTCTTCAACTTGTAGCTTAATAATACAATATGTTTAGATAACTAAGTTTTATCTGAAAATTAGGGGTGTTCTTGTCGATTATTATTCAACAAGAACACCTCTCTTTTTTCTTCACACAATCTGGCTAGTATTTAGTAACGACCTTGCGGAGATTTAATATCAGGGGATCCGAAAGAGAGAGATGATCAGATATTCCTACGGGAGCAATATTTTAAGAAATTAATTTGAAAGTTAGTCTGTAATGGCACTGTTGATAAAATGATGATTTATAAGCTAGCATCGTCTACAAGAGAATTTGATATATTTTTCCTATTCCTTGTTTAAAAAGGGAAAAATAAAAAAATAGAAATTGAAGGGTTATTTTTGATTTGTACGCGGCAGGAATACTATTTAGAGGTGCTGAAGGTTTCGATAGGGGAAGTAGGAAGAAGTATAGCTTGATACCAGCTTTTTGGTGTGAAATGAGACCGTTCTTTAAGTGCCATCTGACAGCCGATATAAGTCTTACAGAAAACCTAAATCCTATAATGGTTATGAAATATTTTGAAGAATTAAATTTCACTGCCTTTGAGGCGGTTCGGCAGTACTTCGATGAACGATTCTCTCATCAAAATGAAGATTATGTCTTTAGAGGCCAGGCTAGGAAAGAGTGGGATCTTGTTTCGACCCTCAATAGGCTTATCCGAAATGCTAGAAGAACAGGAGCAAAACATAGCGCAATTGAGCCCTTCGTAGAGAAACATTTAGACCGATTCAAGACTGAGATCAAAGGCAGGCGCGGAGAAAATCCGCCTAAAATGAGCGAAGACGAATACTGGGCCTTAGGGCAGCACTACGGGCTGGCTACTCCATTACTGGATTGGACCAATTCACCGTATATAGCACTGTTTTTCGCATTCGCAAGTCTGGAAGAGGAGCCCGAGTCATACCGCTGTGTTTGGGCACTTAACAAGCGAGGTATAAAGGAAATCAACAGTAGGATTAATAACGAGGAGAATAAGTTGAAGTTTGTAATTCCTGAAACCGAGAATAATAAACGAATCATTAGTCAATCCGGCTTATTCACGAAAGTTCCGGTTATGTCCAGTGTGAATGGCTGGGTTGAAGATTATGCTTCAAGTCAATATAATGACTATGAGTCTGCCTTGTCGAAAATCGTCATTGAAGGCAATAGAGGGCTAAGGAAAGAAGTGCTTAAACATCTAGAACTTATGAATATCAAGTTCTCTACAATATTTCCAGATTTACAAGGAGCAAGCATGTACTGCAATATCAAAGCGGAAAACTATGAGATTTAGAAAAGCCTACAAAAGTGATCCCTAGTTTCAATTTCTGCTCAAGGGGATCCTGTTTTATGTTATCTTATGCACTAGCAATTGAGTGAGTAGCAAAAATCTGAAAAACAACCTATGACCTTTAAAACGATGGGGCTTGTCCAGCCTATCCTGGATGCATTGGAGATGAAAGGGTATGAGCGTCCAACGCCAATCCAACGACAGGCAATTCCCGTTTTATTACGTGGCCGCGATTTATTGGGTATTGCTCAAACAGGTACGGGTAAAACGGCTGCATTTGCTATTCCTATCCTACAACATTTAGCCAAACAACCGGAGAGTAAAGGACTTCACCCTCGTGCATTAGTAGTGGCGCCAACTCGGGAATTGGCCATCCAGATTGACCAGAGTTTTAAGGACTATGGAACTCATCTCGGTATTCGTACGGCGGTTGTCATTGGCAAGGTGAGTGAATCTGCCCAGGTACAAGAAATAGCGCAAGGCATTGATATTTTGGTAGCTACTCCAGGGCGACTCATCGATTTACTGGGCAAAGGAAAAGTACAACTTAAGCGAGTCAAGTTTTTTGTGTTGGATGAGGTGGACCACATGCTTGATCAAGGCTTTGCCAAGCCTATCAAAGACTTGATCAAACTGCTTCCCTTTAAGCGCCAATCGCTCTTCTTTTCTGCAACAATGTCCGGAGCTATAGAGACCTTGGCTCGGGCGGTACTGACTGATCCCAAGAAAATAGAAATTACCCCCGCGCAAACTACAGCTGAGCGGGTAGAGCAACGACTCTATTTTGTTAACCAGAAAAAGAAAATTGACTTACTGCTGCATTTGCTTGAGCTGGAAGTCCCGGAGGCACTCTTGGTCTTTTGCGAAAAGAGGAAAGGTGTAGACAAACTGGTTCTTGACTTAACTAGGGCTGGCGTTGCGGCTGCGGGTATCCATGGCCATAAAACGCAAAACGAACGTAAACGTGTACTTCGAAACTTTAAGGAAGGAGTTACTAGCGTATTGGTTGCTACCAATGTATTAGCACGAGGAATCGATGTGTCTGGACTCTCCCACGTACTCAACTATGACCTTGGGAATAATCCAGAGGACTATGTTCATCGTATCGGCCGCACAGGGAGGGCAGACGCAAGCGGGATTGCTATTTCTTTTTGTAAAGAACAAGAGAAGAAACGACTCGCTAAGATTGAAGAACTGATCGGACAGCAAATACCGGTTATCATAGACCATCCGTTTTTGGCCGTAAAGGGGCAAAAGCCACCCTCTACTGAAGATGGTGATGCGGCACCCTCTGCTTCAAACACGAAACCGCGGCATCCCAAGCGTAAAAAATACTTCAAGGGCTTGTTAGCCTGTACGCAACTTGAGAAGCGAGAAGACGAAAATGAAAACAAGACGTCATCTGGTGTCGCTTCCTTGGGAGAAAAAGTGGCTAAGGGTAAATGCTGGTACCCGGTCTCCTTGCGCCATATCAAGGCTTGGAAAAGTACTACAGTGGACCTTAAATTTAGTCGCACGGAACTTGAGGAGACTAAGTATAGTTTCAGAATCGGGAACACCGTAAGGATATTCAATAACAAGATTCATTATCCAAACCACCAATATGAGATGGAGGGTAAGGTGAGCCAAGTTGATGCGACTAGCATTTGGATCACTGTTGCTAAGAACGAATATGCTCAATTCCAAGAGCGGGAGAGTTGGTTGAACAAAGATGATCTGGCGATTGAGCAGGTTTACAACCAGCATCGGTATAAAAAAATGCAAAAGATTTTGCAGACTATGGGCAATAATCCTGATGCAGTAGTACGAAAAAATAGTGCTGTGTTGATTGGAATAGGGAGCCCAACTCGGACTACGTTGCAAGAAGCTGGCTATACTACCGACATGCTCGACAGTCTCGAAATAAATACTCCTCAAAGGAAAGCGATTGAAGATATTCTTTGCACTGAAGATGTTGCCCTGGTCCTAGGGCCTCCCGGAACAGGGAAAACCACAACCATTGCTAATGCCATTAAGCTTATTGTCAGTGAAAAATTGGGTGAGAATGAAAAGATCTTAGTTACAGCCCCAAGCAATACGGCTGTGGATGTATTGGCGATTCGATTAGAGGAACTTGGAGGAGTGGATGTTTTACGTTTGGGGAATGCCGAAAAAATTCATCCAACTGCTATGGCTTTAACGGTAGATGGAAAGATTATGGATCATCCGGATTTTGGTTTGCTGGAAGGAATTAGCAATACCATTCAACGTCGTTATGCGTATATGCGCTCGGCAGGTCTAAGTAAGGAAGAACGAAAGGCAATCCGCACGCAAATCCGAGGAGAAGAACAAATTAGCAATAGAATCACGGAGCAGATGGAAGCGCAATTCTTCCATTCTGCCCAAGTTATTGCTTGCACGCTGGAAGGCTCGGTTTCAGAAGATTTGAAAAGGCGTTATTCGGCTAAATTCAAGTACGCTTTTATTGATGAAGCGGGACAAGCTATTGAACCCATGACCTGGCTCCCAATCAGCAGAGCTCAACGCGTAATCCTCACTGGTGATCACCACCAGTTACCACCAGTTGTGAAATCTGCAGCAACTCATGATTTTGATCTGAAGAAGAGCCTTTTTGAAAAAGCCATGTTAAATGGCAATATCAAGCATAATGTACTTTCTATTCAGTACCGGATGCACGAAAGGATCATGAATTTTTCCAACGGGTTCTTTTACGATAATCAACTTGAAGCACATTCCAAGAATCGTGATCGAACGCTAGGAGGGGCGGCATTTACTGAGGTGTGGAATATGCCTTTTGAATTTGTGGACACAGCTAATTGTGGTTTCAATGAAGACCAATTATTAGCAGCAAGTAATAGCAGTATACAGAATGCAGCGGAAGGTAAGTTCTTATTGCAACATCTAGAGCAGTTAATAGAACACTTAAATAGCAAAAGAAGGCGGATAGATGTCACTAGTATCTCGATTGGAGTCATTACACCCTATCGGCAACAGCTACTGTTTTTGGAGGAATTGGTACAAGAAGCTCAATTTGAGGATCGTTTTGCAGGCACCGTCACCACAAATACTATCGATGGTTTTCAGGGCCAAGAACAAGATGTGATCTACATCTCTTTGGTGCGTAGTAACTCAAAGCGGGTTATTGGCTTTTTGAAGGAGTATCGTAGGATGAACGTAGCCATTACTAGAGCCAAGAGAAAGGTGGTCATCATTGGAGATGGAAAGACGCTCAAAAAAGATCCTTTCTACAAGAAATTGATCAAGTATGCTAAGGTAAATGATGCCTATTTTGATGCTGCAGATCGGATCCCGATCGATGCCGAATTAATCGTCTTGTAAATTATGCCTCTTATCGATCAGTAACATATTGACATTCTCGGAGAATCTGATTTTGCCTTCCAGTTGCGAAAATTCATATTTGATCCATTTCCAATCGTGTTTGGTATGAATGCAATCGAAGATTCCGATTAAGGCATCCTTTCCGAGCATTGGTGATTTACTTGAAGATTGATGATATAGACCAAACGCTTTAAGTAGCTTCATCTTCAGTCCAAGTGTTGGAGCCTCTATTACGACCTCTGAAAGCAACGAATCGATCTTCACTTTATCGCCTTGTAGTATTTTAAAGATCAACTTCTCCATTGACTTAGTACTATCGGCCACAGCTAGCAGAGCCCGGTATTTTTTCATGCGAGCAGATTTGGAAATCTTCTTCCCTTGCTTATTGGTGAAAGAATGAACTTTCTTATCGACATATTCAAAGGGGAATTCCTTTTTTTCCTTTTCGAACAAAGCCCAAAGCTGCATAAATAATGGAAACTTGACGCGTGGCTTAAGCAATAACTCAAAGAGCTCGCTATCAATCGGGTCACAAGATTGGATGACGAAACGTGTCAGCAGCCAATGCTTATCTAGTTTGTTATCAACTTCGAACAACCCCTGGAAGTCGTTCCAGTCCTTTGACTCTTTTTCTCTCAAGTCAAGAAGACCATTGTAAATGGGGTGGTTAATCTTCCGGATATCTACTTTAAACTTGTCCAGTAAATCCCAAGCTTCATCAAGCGGGTAAGCATTTAAGAGAAGATTTAGTAGTCCATCCGATAGTTGAATATCGTATTCCGCCATCAATTTAAGGTAGTGCTTGGCATCCTCTGGACCTTTCATCAGCTGGGCCAGACGCTCTACAACTATGGGGTTTATACTAGGATAGATTTTTGCCAAATCCTGGAAAATTGCAAATGGATATTCAAAACTTGTAGCTACAGAAAGCAAACAATAGAAAGGGTGGACTAAGGACTGGTAGTACAGATCACCATTTTTTCGGTAGCGTTTGTATTTTCGCTGAAACTCTTCGAATAGCGCTCTACTGATTTGTTCGTCGCCGGCATGGAGGATGAATTCACTAATAACATTCGGATCTAGACTTAAGTATTCTAGCTTTTGTTGGCGATAAAAGTCAATAATTAATGGCACTTGCTGTGGGGCAGCTTTCTCCAATAATTTACCAATTAGTTCGATCAGAAAATTTGCATCGAGTTTACTCTTAACTAGTAGATTAGAGGCAGCTTCAATAGCATCCTCAAGAAAAGGTACCTCGTCTAGATTTTGCAATAGATCATCAGACAAGAACTTGGCTCCTTTAAGCTCCTCTTCTGCCGCTTTAAGTTTACTGGTCCAATATCTGCGATTTTCGCCTCGCTGGAACTCATTAGTCTCTATTTCTGCACTGCTTATAAAGCTATGTACCATTGACTGATATTGCGGTCGTTTTTCCAGTTTCGAAAGAAGTGGAACCAAGTAATCCACATTATCTTCTCGGACTTCCTGAAGTACATCCAATACTAGTTCTGGGGCCCTACTATGCAGCGCATAGTCAAGCAATTTCTTGTAGGTCTCCTGTGTTATTTCGCTACTTCTTTCTTTAGTAGCGGTATACAATGCGTTAGCGATCTGAAAATTAGAAGAGCGGAAAACCAGCGCTTCAATAATTCCAGCTGAAAGCTCGATATCCTCCTTTGGGAAAATCTCATCGATTATCTCTGTGGTTCTCGCTTGAAAGATGTTTTTGGGGTCTAATATGCTAAAAACAATCTCTACGAGCACTTCCGTTACATCCTTGATGCCAATCGCTTTCAGGTCCTCTAGATAGTCTGCAGGTTTCAGTCCTGATTTTTTCGAATTGACAATTGAAAGGTACAATTTGGATAGTACCGCATCATTGACCTGGCAGTTTTTCAGGTCCTTAAAGAAGAGTACTACATTATGGCGATCTTCTTCTTTTAGTGCTTTCGGCAAGAATACATTGAGTAATAGATGGCAAGTGTTTATTTCTGGCGTGATTCCTGCAGCATATATGATATCTAGTATGCTCAGTGCATCTAAATAGGTCTTGCCATCCTTGCATAAATCGCTAACAAACGGGCTTACATCTATCTGTGCCTCAATAGCGAATTCAAAGAGCTCAATCTTTTGGTTGAGATCGGTAATAATGTCCTTCAGTTGGACGAAGACCGGAGCAAATTCGGGTCCCGCATTAACACTAAGTATTTCTTCAATATCTCGATAGAGTAAGGCCAGACTTTCGGCATGCATTTGCTTAGCCTTAGGTTCATTTAGGTATTTACCCAGCAAAATTTCGATCAGGTCAAAACTAGGAACAAGATTGATCTCCTTACCGATCATACGGTTATACCAGGTCATGGATTGCGAAAACGAAATCGAATCATGGTCCAGGTAGTACTCAAAGGATTTGACTTTAGCAAGCTTATCATTAATGAGTTGCTGGATGATCACCTCACGTTCTTTTTCGTCTAAATCTCCCAATAACAATAATTGATGTTGAGAGTGCAGATTATCTGTTTTCTTCACCAACCTGCTCAATGTTTCGTGATCACCCAAAACCTCCTTGTAGCTTGCTACAATGGCCTCATAAACTGAGTCACTTCTTTTCTCATGTGGCAGTCGGTTGAGTTCAGTAATGATTTGCTCTACCTCACTCAATTGTGTGGTCTTGAAGACGAGTGCTTTCAAAACGGTGCTATCCGTCATCTCAATGTCCTTATCCTGGAGCTCCTCGAAGAGTGTAAATGCATCAGTGAAAGCACCGCCATTAAGTAGAATTAAGGAATAGTAAAAATGAGCTGACACATCAACCTTTAGATCGCGGAGTAGTTTGTAAACCTGGTGTCCCTGTTGGAATGAACTTAAACGATTTATCAGTTCTGTGAAATAATACGGAGGTAAGGCCCCTATAGTGCCAGGCTTAAACCGCGATAGTATTTCTTCTGCTTCTTGTAGGCTTCGTATTCTCCTTAAGTAGGCATGTAGTAGTACTAGAGAGTCATCTACATGATCTAATTGCAATGCCGTTGCTTTTTCGGAAAAGCCTGATAAATTGGGCAAGACATATTCAAAGGATAGGAGAGTGTCTATAGTTGCTGAAATGCCAGCTTCTGTACGGCAATTATCCCAATACTCAGCGATCTTAAGGTCTTTGCTGTTTGCAATTAATGCATGAAAACTATCTAGGCTGATAGCGATTTCCTTAGATAGTCTATTGAATAGATGTTTAACCACAGGAAAGGGACTGCTAGCGATACATTGCAAAAGACGATTTCCAATGATCAATTTATCAGCCGTGGGCGATGAATGAAATCGCTCAAGGATATCTTCAATGAGGTATTGCTGTTCTTCATTTCGCTTCGTTGCGCGACTAATGTTGTTGCTTCCAAATATGTGGAAAAGGTAACCTTTCGCAATGAAGGGGAGGTAGGCCGGTGGTAGATATAGATCTTGGCCAGTTCTCGACTGAAATACAAGGCCTTTATCTAATAGATGATCAAGAGCCTTCTCCAGTTTTGAGCTTGTATCATCTACTGGTAGCTTTGTGCTTGCAGCAGTGAACGCCACTAGATTTTGTCGAGAACAATAATCGGCACCAGTTAAAAAGTTAATCGATTTAAAACTCCAGAGTAACTTTCGTTCAAGAGAATTAAATTCAAATTTCAAATATTCTTCATTAGATTGATCAATACGCTGTATCAGTGTTCCAATGGTTCGATCAAAATTTCGATTAGTTTCTAAATTTTGCTCAGTTGCAGTAAGGTGAGCTTCTTTTACGGCGTCTAGTTGGTCCTTTGTAAGATTAGGAATGGGGATATGAAGGAAATTAAGTGCCGGATCATTAGGCAATACCTCTATAAGGTGCGGACGGCGCTGTAGTCCTCTGTCGGTTCTGCAGATTATAATAGACAAATTGTCTAGTCCGGATAAATCTTCTATGAAATGGTAGAGCTCACCGAATTGTCCTAACGCATCAACACCCTGTAAGTAAAGACAAAATAACTCGGATGGGTGTTTCTTTACATGTTTTTTGAGAATTGCTAGAGAGAAGTTAGTGTTTGAAAATGAGCCATTTATTTGGGAGTCGGAAATGTTTGATATGAATACAGTCCTTGGAGTCTCTAGATGCTGTAGCGCTTCAAAGACCATTCTAGATTTCCCTGCATTTCGTTTTCCACTAAGAATAATGTGGCCACTATTATGGAGGGCTTCACGTAGTGGTTTGTCTAGTTTTTCTCTGAAAAAGTAAGGGTACTCATGTTGTCTGGATTGGATCACATTGGGCGTGAAAAAAAAAGTAGGATTTAAGCGGGTAGACTCCTGCTTGATAAACGTTAAATATTCTATCTTGGAGGGCGCAAGTTCCGAGTCACTAATTGCATTTTGACTATTTAATAATTGCTGAATAAGAGTTTTTTCTGCTTTCATATTATTTGAAAATTCACTCCTCCAATGAAATTGAGTTCTGCAGGAGTTCAGCGCTTTCTATCTAATTGTCTTTCCTGCCTTTAGTTTAAGGAAAAAAAGTGAATTCTAACTATAAAAACTGTCATGGGATACAAGAAAATTTCTTTTAAAGAATTTATCATTGAGATAGATGGCAGAGGTGGACCAGCAAAGCCCAAGAAGTCAATACCAACTGCGTGGTTGATTGGTGCTGGCATGAGTGTGTCTTCTGGTATCCCATTAGCGCAGGGTGTGTGTGAGAGAATGGCGGTATTCGAGTATTTAGCAAATGAGACCCAAACGAAACCATGGGATACTGAAGATTCGGGGCCACTTGAAAAGACCCAGCATGACTTCAGAGCGTTTTTTAACTGGTGGGATGAACAGGATGAAAGCGAATTAAAAGAAGGCATTGATGATGCCTTTCAGTATTTGCGCAATACTCATGAGGAATTAGCAGATCTCAAAAAAGACTCTGCTGAATTTTATCAGAAGCTGTTTCCGATTTTTAGCTTAAGCAGAAAGGACCAAACAGTATTTCTGTCTGCACTCATTAGCTCTGCCCAAGGGGGAAATCTAGCTTCCTTAGGACTTGCAGGAATTATTAGGGATCATCCTCGTTGGGGGAATACCTTATTCACCACGAACTTTGATGACCTTCTCTTACAAGCCTTTCTCAGCGTAAACCATAATGCTAGAATCTTCGATAAGTATGATGATCTAAAGAATTTGAAGGCTAAGCCACGTCTACCTCAGATCGTCTACTTGCATGGTGTGCACACCAATTACTTCATTGATAACAACGAATTGACTTCTTATTCTGCGGAAAAGCGGGCGAATATGACGGCACGCTTGAAGGAGTCTAACCTGATAGTTCTAGGGTATTCTGGCTGGGAGGATATTGCCTTTGCCGCAATGAAAGAATTCCAAGATCCACGGGCAGAACCAGAGGGAAGTATTTTTTGGGTGCCTTACCGAAATGAAGGAACTATTCCAGCCCCGATTCAGCAGTTCCTGAATGACTTTCCCCCCGGTAGAGTGTATGTAGTTGAGAACCCACCTTCGGAGACTCCCCTGGACGCTGATTCATTTGTGATGTCACTTTGTCAATATTTGAATCCTCTAGATGGAGGGATTGCAGCGTATCGGAATGAGTTTCTGAATCAAGCTCGGCGAAAACACGATTTCATTCTCAATCAATTAGATGACTATCCTGAATTTGATCCTAAGACAGGCTTGTCACTACTCAATCAGGCCCGCGACTACCATAAAAATGGTGAGCATACTGATGCGGATCTTGCTAGGGAAAAGGCCAAGTCACTTATCCGAGAAGACTTACCAGGGCCATTGAAAGCAGAGCTTTGGCAAGAGCTTGGATTGTTTGACCTTCTGAGGAGAGACTACGAATTGGCAGAAGAAAACTTACTACGTGCTTTTGATGAATGGCAAAGCCCGATTGCCACTGAGCGGGAGAAAGCGCAGCAGCATGTTTTTACCGTTCGTTTAGGGTTGGCAGAATGTAAACTTCGGACCGGAAATTATTATCAGGCCAAAGATCATTTATTCCGCGCTCAGCATCTGATAAATAAAGAAGTCATAACTGAGGCAGACAAGGCCGGCCAAGTTGCGCTTCTTTTTGCAGCATTAGCCTTGTACGAAGGCAACGGCGGGGCAATGAAGCCAAATCTCGATGCCTTCGTTAAAAAAACGGAAGGGCTGGAGGAAAATGATCACCCTCGATTATTTGCCCATTATAATTTCTTGGTTGGTCTTGAGAGTTACCACTACACCTTACGGATATCTAAGGCGAAATGGCATTTTTCGGCAGCGCTCAGTTTATATGAAGCGGCCGGTCAGCTCGCTGAGAAAGCAAACTGTTTGAAATATCTAGCTGATATTCAGGTTAGAAATAATGAATTTGCCACGGCCTGGGAAAACTTAGATCAATGCCTTGAGCTTTATGAAGCTAGTAGAGATGAAATGGGCGTTGCTAACGTTTACAGCGCCATAGGGGATTTGCACTTTCAACGAGCAGTCCTGGGCGATCAAACAACTCGGAGGCAGGCTTCTGTAAGTGCATTGGTCGCATACAATCAAGCAGCTGTTGTTTGCCGAGAGCATGATCTTGATTATAACCTAATTAATTGCCTTGCGGATATCTTAGTGCTATTCCGTGAGGTAGTTTTGACGGAAGATTGGGGACAAGAAGAAGCTCTAAAAGAAGAATATGATAAGACCCAGGAGGAAATGAAAAGCCTGCTAGAAGAGAAAGAGATAAAAAATGCCTACGGAAGTGCTAAGCTCGGTAGGGTAAATGTCGAACAAACTCCAGAGGAACTGGAGCAGCTTATTGGCGAAGAAGAATAGAAAACGAATATTAACTGATAGACATGAGCAGTAGGAGACTCAAATACGCAAAGACTACCAATTTGGATATTCGCCCGATCGTTGAGGGGGATGGTAGCTTTAATTACTTTTTCCGCAAGATAGTTTTTGCGCGAAAAAAACTGGATGTGATTGCTGATAGGTACGTTACCAGCCGAAAAAATGCGGAATTGCGCAAAGATGAGTTGATGTTGTGGATACGTAATTATGATGTGTCTCAGGAGGATCGAAAGAATGGCTACAAAGGAAATTATGCACGTATTTTTATCAAGGAAGTAGACCCTGGTGATGCAGATGATCCAGACGGTATCTTATTTGCTGAAAAAGGCTATACGCTCTGTGTTGAGAAGATTGACCGGCCTATTCACAAACACCCGCAACGCAGGGTCGTTAAGAAAAGACATCCTAATTGGGGGCACCCGATATTGAGAGATATCAAAAATAGGCAAGAAAAATCGGGTAAACCTTACACTCGTTTTGAAGCGAAGGAAGAGTTGAGACGCCTGCATATCGCTTATCCAGATGTTTCAATTCCGGCAGCAGACACGCTATATATTATGGTTTATTCGAAAGAGAAAGAATTAGCAGGCGGGAGTGATTACAAACCAATTCAAAAAATTATTCTAGAAATCAAAGAGGTCGATGAAGATCAATATAAAATCGAATGGCGCCCCAACCCAGTGGAAGGCGTCCTAGAGCGGGATAAAATAAATATGGCTTCCTTCTCTTTTTTCGACTAGTATGTCGCCTCCTTAACGGCAGGGCTTTCAACCGAGAAACATGCAGTACAGAAAGTAGAAGAAATACGCTATTCCCTAAGCGGACCTTCAGATTATTGCTAACTTAGTTTTGATGCTGCATGTATGGTTGCATGGTTTTGAATATATGGTATAAAGTGATTGGTACGGGTATTGTGCCAATTATCAAGTATTGATGATATGAGCGTGAAGTTATTTGTGTCTTACGCAGAAAAAGACCGACAGTTTTCTGAGGATTTTAATACACATTTGGCCGTGCTAAGAAGGGCAGGACAGCTAGATAACTGGACTAATAACCACATTATGCCCGGAGCAAACTGGGATGATGAGATCAAGCAGCAATTACAAGAGTCAGATATTGTAGTACTACTTGTAAGCGCTGATTTTATTGCTTCCGACTACATTAACGATGTGATCGTACACAATTCGATAGAACAGCATAAGAAAGGGGAGATTATCATTATTCCTGTTATTGTCCGGCCTTGCGATTTCCAATCCCTTCCCATCAGTAAGTTCCAAGCGCTTCCGCGTAATGCCAAACCGATTTCAAGGTGGGAAGACCAAGATGAAGCTTGGGCCGAGGTCATTGATCAGGTAAGAAAAGTAGTCGGAGCCATTCAAGAAGGCGGCATTCAACTCCGGAGTAAGCAACCTGACCCCAGAGATCTTCCTGAAGACCTGCCAGGAGGAGGAGCCGTCAGAGGCATTCGGGAGAGAGGGGTAGCTCAGGTTCGAGAAGACTTAATCCAGGGAAGAACCCGCAATGCGCTCAGAAAGCTATTAGAAATAGCAGAACGCACCGATAGCGATCTTCACAATTCTGTAATCCTTCTATCCAGTAGACTTCATAGTTTAGAGCGTAATGAACGTGATGGTATTATTTCTAACCAAGATGCCGTGATTCGAAGAAACCGGATTAACTCTTCTGTTCTATCCTTGATTGAGGAATTAGAAAACTAATACTTGCTATGAGTAGATTGTCGGAATACACTGAGCTATCAGAAAAGGAGGCCGTTTTTGAAAATGGTGAGGTAAAGATTGACACCAAGGAAGATTTTGACAAGTATTTTGAAAAACTAGTCAACTATGATCGGGTTGGCACTTATATTTTTCGAGGCTCAGGCGAAGCCAGATACAAATTGTTCACCTCTGCGCAGCGGTACTGGATTGAGCATCAGCTCGACAAGCAGGGAAAGCACTATCATGCCTTTGTGAAGAAGCTGATTAAGAACTGTAAAGACTGGAATAACAAGACCATCTTCACCTTTTTTAATCGAAACGGAATAGACACCAACAATGCCCTTGCTTATCTTAGTTATATGCAGCACTATCGTGTGCCCACTCCTCTTCTGGATTTCACGGATAGCCCCTATATAGGTCTGTTCTTTGCACTTGAACAAGGGTATTCTTCATCGTCTGATAAGGAAATAGATAACTATTGTTCATTGTACGTGGTAGATACTTCCAGTCAGTATTTTTACAGTACTATACAACAATTTGAACGGGATATTGGTGAGCAGGATGTTGATGAAATCGACTACGACCAGCATTTGGCTAGTTTTCCGGTGCTTCTTGTCACGACAGAGAATATCTCCTACAAGATTATTAACAACATTAATATCTCTAATCAAGAGGGAGTCTTCTTTTACAATAACAACCCAGTTATGCCTATTGAAGAGGTCTACAAACAAGAGCTAGGCCTGATCAAGGAATCCATGGGAGAGTCGGCATTTCAAAGGCATGGTTATAATGAGAAGTTTGCACTTTGTTTGAATATTCATAAAAACTTAAGGGATTACGTATTGCTAAAATTATTGGATCATGATGTGACACCGGACTTCATTTATCCAAACAATAAACAACTGAGTGCTTTCTCCTTAAAAAAGACGCTTGAAGATCTTTAGCAGGATTAAATCACAGCAACTGATCCAAGAGATAATCGGCGCTGAATAATGATTCGTGTTCGAATATCCTTCTAGATTTTTTCTGTATTATTATCAGACATGATTTGGCTGATGAGGCCCTTCATGACCTTTAACCCTAGTTCAAAGAACGTGTATGCATAATCGTATCCCGATTTTCTTAAGCTATCCACGGCCCTTCAATCAAAAGCAGGAAAAGTTCATATTCTCCCTAGCAGGGCGCTTGCGCAGTTATGGGCTAGAACCACGAACATTGGGGGTGACGGACTATGATTTCGAAGACCCACTGCTCGGGATCAAGGAACTGATGCATAATTGCTATGGTCTTTGTGGTATTGCACTACGTAGAATACAAGTGAAATCTGGTGTTTTGAAATACCCGTTAGCTGATGACAGGAAAGAGAATATCTTTGAGGAACAATGGCTGACAAGCCCTTATGTCCAAATAGAACCGGCGATGGCTTTTCAAGTCGGTTTACCAATACTGGTGTTGCGTGAACAAGGAGTGATGGTAAATGGAGTGTTAGAAAGTAAAAGTAATACCTGGTGTCAACTTGAGCCTGTAGATGTCGAGAAAGAGCCAGATGCTTTTTTAAATGATCCACAGTGGCAAAAATGTGCTGATAACTGGCTCACTGCGGTTCAGCAAAACTGGGCCGCCAGAACAGAATCAATTCAACCGACTGAAATAAAGAACAATTCTATATATCCCTAGTAAAGTGAAAGAGGTAAAGATTACGGAAAAAAAGCTAATTTTCGACGACTTCTTTAAAATTGAAGAAGCTGTATTGCAATATGAACGATTCGATGGCGTCATGTCTCCTGAGATAAGAAGATTGAATTTTGAAAGAGGAGACTCTGTTGCTGCAATCGTTTACAATCGGGATCGTCAGAAGGTAATTTTGACAAAACAATTCCGATTTCCAACGTATGCTAAAGGGCCAGGTTGGATCGTAGAGGCAGTAGCTGGTATACAGCACAAATCCGAGTCTTACGAGGAGGCTATGCGGCGCGAAATCTTAGAAGAACTCGGATATCAATGTGATGACCTTGAAATGATATCAAGTTTTTATCTCTCCCCAGGTGGATCGTCTGAACGGATTGTTCTATTCTATGCCGAAGTAGAGGATCAGCATAATATAGAAGCAGGTGGAGGCGTAGCTAGCGAAGGGGAGGACATTCAGATTGTAGAGTGGAGTAGAGATGAATTACAAGAATTAATGAGAACAAACCAGATACAGGATGCTAAAACTATGATTGGTGTCCAGTATTTCTTACACACCAAAACCACATAATATGGGATCTATCGAATTGAGATCGGTAATGTTTTTAAGTATCGCAGTGCTGTGCTTAATCTCCGGCTTGGTGATCTATTTCAAAACTGCAAAAAAGGGAGAGTCATTTTCGGCGGTTACCGCGTACATCAGTATGATGCTAATCGCAATATTTCCGGTGATACTACTCTTTTCTTTCGACCCGGAAAGCTCTGCAACTGGAGAGTACTTTGGTTTTACCTTAGGCGGAGCAATTGCTGCATTTGTTGTTATCTGGTACTTTGGAACTACCGGTGCAATAAATGCTCAAAAAATCGATGATCTGAATGATAAGGTAGAAGTGCTAAACGCTCAAATCCAAGATGCTCACACACTTGCTGATCAGGAAGGCAAGAAAAAGCCCCCGCAGCCCATCAATAAGACTGCATATTTTGAATATCAACTTAGAGAACAACAAGAGAAAATCGTAGGCATTATTACGGGCAACCTGATCAATGTGAAGGGGGTTGACATTTGGGTAAACTCCGAGAACACCAATATGCAAATGGCCCGATTTTACGAGCGTTCGATATCTGGCCTTATTCGCTATCACGGCGCAAAGAAGGATGAGTTTGATGAAGTGAGTGAGGACCTAATTGCCGATGAATTGGCAGCTAAAATGAAGGGCCGCAGGTACGTTAAACCAGCAGTTGTACTTACAACTGATTCCGGTGAATTGAGACACACGCACGGTGTGAAAATGATCTACCACTGTGCTTCGGCGAACGGCCAGATAGGTGTTGGTTATCGCGCAATTGAACAAGTTGAAAGTTGCGTGGCGAATGCTTTAAACAGAATGGATGAACAATCCGATTCAGATAAGCTGAACTCTATTGTCTTCCCGATTATGGGAACGGGAAGGGGCAGAGCTGAACCTGCTGAGGTGATTGAGAAGCTAATTAGTACAGCCATTGGCTATCTGAAAAATAACCCAGAGAGTAAGGTCCAAAAAATATACTTCCTTGCATTTACTGATCAGGACCTTGTGTACTGTCAACGCAGTTTTGACAACTGGGACGAAGATGTTGCAAAAGTCTAGTTAAAACCAAACCCATATTTCAAATGCTAAACACCGAATTTTTCACCCACGACAAAGATGTGCTTCGGGCCATCGCCAAGCTTCAACGCTGGAAAGAAGAAAGGCCAGAGGATTTTTGCTTCTCTGATATTATTGATAACGACGGCCTACAATACATTGATTTGGTACAGGAGGGCGGCGGCGTATTAGGAGTGGCGCTTCTCGGTTATGTGTATGCGCTAGAATGCGCTGGTTTGCGCTTCTTAAGTCTTGCTGGAACTTCTGCCGGGGCAATCAATACCGTTCTGCTTGCCGCAGCGGGTAAGCCCAATGAAGCAAAAGCGCTAAAGCTTATTGAGCAACTTGCCAATCAGGACTTTTATGAATTCGTTGATGGAGATCATGATGCTAAGAAATTTATCGAAGCAATCGTCGAAGATAAATCAAGGGCTACCCAGATCTTTAGAGGAATCCAGATATGGGATAACTTGACCAATGATATTGGACTAAACCCTGGTGATGCCTTCGTGAAGTGGGTCACAGATGTCCTGGAAAAATTCAATGTACGAACTACTCAGGACCTATTGGATAAACTCCATGACTTACCAACTGAGGTAAGTGCTCAGCTCGAAGAGTTGGCAAGACGCTATGGAGAACCAGCCGTAAAACAAAAGAAGACGTATCCTCTAGCAGTGGTAACTGCGGATATTTCAACAGAAACAAAGGTAGTTTTTCCGGAAATGGGAGAATTATACTTTGAAGACCCAATGTCTGTAAATCCAGCATTCTACGTTCGTGCCTCAATGTCAGTGCCACTCTTTTTTCATCCCCTCGTTAGAAGAGATATTCCGGATTCGCCGGAAAGGATTCTTGCTTGGACTGATGAAGTAAATTACACCGGTAAACATCCTGATGAGATCACTTTTGTAGACGGTGGGATCATGTCGAATTTTCCCATTAATATTTTCCATCGTAAAGATCGTGAACCATCCCGTCCTACCTTCGGTGTCAAGTTAGGACTTGACCGTGATAATTTAAACGAGATTGATTCCGTAATGGGCTTGCTTGGTGCCTGTTTTAATGCCGCTCGCCAAATGGCAGATAACGATTTCATTATGGATAATCCAGATTACCGCGAAGTCGTTGCTCATATAGAAACTGGAGATCATAACTGGCTGAATTTTGGCCTCACGGATGAGGCGAAACTTGATTTGTTCCGACGAGGAGTTGTAGAAGCGGTAGAGTTTTTAGAACGTTTTGATTGGGAAGAGTATAAAGAAATCCGTCGAGGCAACTTATTGAAGGTTGTCGGCAACCTCTTGGACACCGAGCCTGGCACCCTCGAAGATGCACTTGATCGAGCTGCTTCCGTGCAGAACTTACCCCTAGAAGACAAGGACAAAAGGAACCTTATTAGTCGGTTGAAACTCACTCGTTTGAGTGATTCGGGCTACCGAGTGCTATGGATAGACGATAATAAGGATAGAGATTCAGTGGAATTCTCTTTGCTGGAGAGCATTAAGATTAGGCCAAAAGTAGTTACGTCTTCGGCTGAAGCAGAGACGGAACTGAAGAATGGTAGCGTCAAATACGATATTGTAATATCTGATGTAGATCGAGCTGGAAGTCCCACTGAAGGGATTGATTTTTTGAAAAAACTACACCAGGAATCTACTGATGTGCCACCTACTATTTTCTATTTACAGAAGTTAGATCCTTCCAAAGGTGTTCCGCCATATGCGTTTGGCATTACTAATTCTCCAGTTGAATTACTACACCTTGTCCTGGATGTTTTACAGCGAGGGTAAGGCTCGAAAATATGACCGATCAGAGATTTATTGGTGATTAAATAGTGGTCTTTGGCGAACTGTCACCAGCCGGAGTTACTGGTCATACTAGTTAGAATAGTATGGCCAGTAGTCTTTTTCCTACCGCAATACCATCACATCCCCCCGAACCACCTGCTCTGTCCCATCATCTCGCTCTAAGACGAGGTAATAGCCGTAGATTCCCGAAGCGACCGGCTGGCCTTGGTGCCGACCATCCCAGCCTTCGAAGCTGGTGAGGAGGGCTTGGTCGTCTGTTTCGTAGACGAGGCCGCCCCAGCGGTCGAATATACGCCAGCTGATGAGGCGGGCGAAGCAAGGATCGGTGAAGACGGTGAGGCGATCGTTGACGCCATCCCTATTCGGACTGAAGGCGGTAGGTACGAATACCTTTTCGCAACTGGGGATAGTCACCTTGACAGAGGCCGTCGTCACGCACCCACTAATCAAGTCTGTGGCGGTGAGAGTGTATTCTCCGGAAGCGGTAGGTTGCAGGATTGGGTCCAGACAATCGGTACAAGAAAAAGCTTCGGCGGGTTGCCAGGATAGCGTGTAACTATCGGCCATGTCAATGCTGGCTAATATTTGAACACTGCTGCCGATCTCCACTTCGACTTCCGACGGGCTGACGGAGACAGCGATGCCGCCACTAGTGATGGTGGTATTTACAATGCTATCGCAACCAGCGGCAGAGGTGAAGATGTCTTCATAGTTTCCAGGATCAGTATAGAAGTTATTGCCGACCTGCACATCTTCTCCCAGGCAGAGGGATACCTCCTGATTGATGGTTATAGAAGTGGCTTCCCTGATCTCATATGGCTGAAAAAGCGGACAATCCGGATTTGGGCCGGCTAAGGTGTCCACAAAGCTGGTCGATTCGGTGAAAAGCTGACCGCCTACTTCGATGCTCTCCCCTTCACAAAAGGTGAATTCCTCTAGTGGGAGTCGACGGGTGATACCGGTAAGGGTGGTCGTCACCAGGGTGTCGTTGCAAGAGTTGGGTACGGGTACAGCATCCGTGTACACGCCCGCTTCCGTATGGGTATTTCCGCCTACGGTGATGCTACCATCCGGCAGATCACAGAGATCGAAGGTTTGTTCTTTGAGTATGTTGCAGTATCGCAAGCTGATATCGTCGATGGCCAGGTCATTTCCGCAGAAGTTCATGGCGTTGTTGCTCATGCGAACATGTGCGGAAGTCTGGTCTGGGCCAGTTCGGAAGATGATCGAGTACTCATCCCAGGTCAGGAAGCTGCTGTAGAAGATTTCACCCGTATCGTAAATGAACTGGGTGTTGCCCATGATCTCATCCAAGACAGTGAAGCGAATGTCAGGCCGGTCCGCTACGCCGATACAGCCAATTGGTACAACCAAGTTGGCAATGTAGGCAGAGAAGATGTAGTTGGTATTGGGGCATAGATCATCAAATGTCTTTTGGTAGAAGATACCAGGGCCGTCTGCCGCATTGATGACCATCATATAACCATCCGTATCGCCTTCGGTATTGTCTATGCCGTCGTGCCAAAAGTTGCCGTTTAGTCCACTGGTGTTGGATAAGACATAGCTGCCGTCATTGATACTACCGTAAGCAAAGTTGGTGGTTCCAGCTGCTAGCGCCGGGCCGAAGTTGGCGCCACTACCAAAGTCTTCGAAAAATAGGGGAGGCCCCGGATCAGGTACGCAGTCCTGAGCCCTTGCTACCCCAATAAGGCACAGGCTGAAAACACTGAGTAGGAAAAATCGCATGCGAATTCCGTTAGTCGTTAGCGTTTAGCGGTAGGTGGTCTGCTATTGGCCGAAGGGCTGTGCGGCCATGGGCTAATATACAAAACTGCAGATGGCACCAGAGATAATTCGTAACGAAGACCTAGTGGAACTGCCAAGAAGCTGACAATTATGGAATCAGCAAAAAGCCTTTGGTCACGACTTTGACTATTGGAGTACTAAGAAGACAAGGCTGCCGGAGCACTTGTCATCAATAAGCATAGAAATCGCAACGCAACATGGCCGAACCCATACTGAATTCAAACTCTTGCCGGATGGCTTGCCCATCTACATCGCGTGCGGGTTGCCAAAGTGGGAGGCTACAGAAAGCTTTTTGAATGAAGCGATCAATATGCACTTGCCCCGAGCTTTCCTGGATCTCTACATCTGTGACTTCCCCCGTTTCATTAACGAAGAAATGAAGCTTTGCGAGTTCCACTGGTTCGTCCACAAGATCTGCTACGGCATCTACAACTTCCGTTTTTAGATGTGCTTTCAGTGCTTCCATTCCGCCGGGGTACTTGGCTTGCATAATTGGTACCACTTGTACCGCAAAGTTCATAGTGCGTACGGGATTTGGACGGAGGTCATTATTCGGTAGATAGGTGATTTCTACATCCACGTCACAGTCCGGATTAGCGTTCCTCAAGAGTGCTAATTGTGCTTCTGTGAGTCGTTGATCGGCGCCTTCAGCACTGCGGGTTTCCCCATCACAAGTAGAAGAAATGACAACGGAGTGGTATTCCTTAACCCAAGCTGGTCGGTACTTGGGGTAGATATCGACAAGTGTCTGTGCTTGCTGCAATGTGTCTAAGGTAACGGGAGCGTACCAGCCGGTCATCGGGTTGGTGAGTACGCCATGAACCGCATAACTGTCGCGTTGCGCAAAGCTGCTGAATGCAAATAGTACCACAAAGAGTAAAGCCAATCCGTTCTTCATAATATCATTTTGATGCATGTATACATGACGCGAAGTGGTGCGGGCTTCGCCC
>CAJXOS010000112.1 GCA_913057725.1 uncultured Lewinella sp. | reverse complement strand
CTAACCCTGAGGAGCCTGGAGAGATTACTTCCGTGGAACTCCTCAAGCCTTCGTCTCATACGAATGCTGTTATCGGGACTTCATACGAAGTACTAGAAACTGCTGATGGAGGAAGCACCTGGACGAACCTGTTAAGTGCCAATGATGGCGAACGTTTCCGGAATCTAGCTACTCATGGCGACCATATCTGGTTGCTTTCTTCAGATCCATTATTGTATCATTCCACGGATAATGGCGCTACTTGGACAACCACAAATATATCCGCACCCACATTCTTTCCTTACTTCATGGACTTCGTAAATGAAAGCCTCGGGTTTATTGGCGGAACGAGTGGTACTTTGTGGAAAACGACCGATGGTGGTGATAACTGGACAGAAGTCCCCAACTTTACCAGTGATGCGCTTGGCTCCATATTCTTCCTGAACGATACCGAAGGCTGGTTGGTGCCACGTTCTTATTCCAGTTATGTCTATCATACCACTGATGGTGGCGATACCTGGAATCAAATGGAGCATGGAAACAATAACTTCTACAATCATTTCTACGCTACAAATGATCAAGAGTTCTATCTCTTTGGTGGCACCTCCACACAGGGCCGCACTATCTACAGCAGTGATGGTGGACAGACTTGGGAACTCCTTCTTGTCAGTAATGTGGTAGCTTATCAAGATTACGCCCGTGTGGATGTTCCTAATGGACATTACATCTGGGTATGTGGTGCAGCAGGATGGATTGCAAGAGCAGATTTCATTGAAACCAATACTAATGCGCCGACCTTCGAAAACCTTAAGGTCTTTCCAAACCCAAGTAATGGTGTCATTCAACTCGACTTGCCGTCAGATCTAACTGATCCTATCAGCTGCACAATGCCGTCGGGCAGTTAACTGCCGCTGGGCAAGTACAACCACAACTCGACTTCTCCTATTTACCGAAAGGCCAGTACAGCCTTTTGATAAAAGAAGAGACTAAAATTTACAGAACCTTTTTGGTGATAAATTAGTGCAGATAGTTCTGTCGTTCCGAACGATGGCCCCCGCCATTGTTTGGGACGACTTTTATTATTCAATCACCTTCGCCGTGAAAACTATTGAGACATTCGCCACAGCTATTATATTAGCGGGCAAAAAAGAATGAATCGACTTCTTTCCCTTGTATTTTTTATCCTGCTCCAGTCTTTCTTAATTGCTCAAATCACTGATCCTGTAGCAACCGAAGTATGGGATCCAGAACCGCGTGCGGTAGCCCCTGGAGCAATCGGCGGCCCACCAGCTGATGCTTACATTTTGTTCGACGGAAGTTCGGCTGACCAATGGGAGCACTTAAACGGAAAAACGGTAGGCTGGAAACTAGAGGATGGTGCCATGACCGTCGTTGCCGGTACGGGTGATATTCAAACTAAAAAGGAATTTGGTGATTGTCAGCTGCACTTGGAATGGCGCTCACCTTCAGTAATTGAAGGAGAAGGCCAGGGACGTGGAAACAGCGGCGTATTCCTTCAGGGGATGTACGAAGTACAAATCCTAGATAGTTATCAGAATCGCACGTATTCCAATGGTCAGGCAGGGGCCATTTATAAGCAGCATGTTCCGCTAGTCAACCCATTGCGCTCAGTAGGTGAATGGAATACCTACGATATCATTTTCAAAGCACCACAGTTTAATTCGGATGGTGTGAAAGTGGCTTCTGGTTATATCACGGTACTCATAAACGGGGTGTTGGTTCAAAATCACGTTGAAATCAAGGGTACGACTGAATACATCGGTTTACCGAAAAATCCGGTTCACGGACCTGGGCCAATCAAGCTCCAGGATCACAGCAACCCGGTCAGCTTCCGCAATATTTGGATCCGGGAGTTGTAGTTTATTTCCTTTTTGGGAACTCTTCGCCGGCAGTTTAATGTTACAGGCCATGTATATGGACGTCAACCCTTCGTAAAATTTGGGTAATGACAATATTAAATATGGCGGAAGACGCGCATGTGACCTATGTTATTTGGTCAGAATAAGTATCTTCCAGTAACAAAAACTCAATCCAAACATGGAGATGAACTGGCGAAGGCTCAGCGGCAAGCCGATCAAACAAGATATCAAGCTTGCCGTTGAGGAAACACTGCAAAAAGAATTGGCCGATGGCCACAAGATGAAAGTCTGCATTGGATCAGATTCCCAGGTAAAAGGCGGAACCGTTGAATACGCAACAGTAATCGTCTTTTTGCGAGAGAAGAAGGGAGGGTTCATGTTTATTAGCAATCACAAGGAACACCGCGAGATGAGTTTGCGCGAACGCATGATCTCTGAAGTTGGTCGCTCTGTTGGCGTAGCCTACGAGCTTTGCGATTTGCTTGACCGCTACGACGTGGCGCTTGAGGTACACGCAGATATCAACACCGACCCGCACTTCCAAAGCAACGTTGCATTGAAAGAAGCAATGGGGTACATCCTCGGGATGGGCTTTGTTTTCAAGGCCAAGCCCAATGCTTTTGCGAGCACGAGCTGTGCGGATAAAATGGTATAATTACCGATAAAATCAGCTTGGCCATATACTGGCTGATGTGAGATAAGTCGCCCCGGATTTTGGCTAAGGTCAAAGTTCGGGGCGACTGTCTTTTTTAGGTATATTTGCTCATTAACTAAACCATCTCATCTTGGCCGGAAAAGCGAGTACGAAGAAGAAGTCGAAGAAGGTTACACCTCTCATGAAGCAATATTTTCAGGTGAAGGCAAAGCACCCTTCCGCTATATTGCTGTTTCGCGTTGGTATAGTTTTAACGAGCCGAAATAATGGTGGCAGTGATATTGAACTGGCAGGCTTTCCTCATCACTCCCTAGATACGTATCTGCCACGCTTGATCCGTGCTGGTCATCGAGTTGCCATCTGCGAGCAGTTGGAAAAACCGTCCAAAGAGAAGAAGATTGTTAAGCGAGGAGTAACGGAAATTGTTACGCCTGGTTTGGCCATTGATGATAAACTGCTAGATCACAAGACCAATAACTTTCTAGCAAGTCTGTACTACGGATCTAAGCAGCAATTGGGTTTGGCCCTAATGGATATTTCCACGGGAGAGTTCCTCGTTTGCGAAGGCAATCAAGAGTACATCGATAAACTACTACAAAGCTTTCACCCTTCTGAGGTAATTATGTCCAAGGATCGCAAGAAGGGATTTGAAAGTCGATTCGGTGAACGCTTCCACCTTTTTGCCTTAGATGAATGGATATACACGCTAGAATATACACGAGAGCGGCTCCTCAACCACTTTGAAGTCCAATCACTCAAGGGGTTTGGTGTCGAGGAAATGGAGCTGGCGCAAATCGCAGCTGGTGCTATCCTCCATTATCTGGAAACAACAGAGAATAAGAACGTCCGCCACCTCACTAGTATCAGCAGGATTCAGCCTGATCGCTACGTGTGGCTAGATCGTTTCACCATCCGAAACCTGGAGTTGATCTACAGCCCGCACGAAACAGGGGTACCGTTGATTAACATTCTGGATCATACGGTATCTCCGATGGGAGGGCGCTTGCTAAAAAAATGGGTCGTGCTTCCGCTTAAGGAAGTGCAAGCCATCGAAGAGCGCCTCAGTGTAGTGGAGCACTTTGTGCACAATCCAGAACAAGTAGAAGAACTGAGTGGCTACATTCGGCAGATGGGAGACTTGGAGCGCCTCATTGCTAAAGTCCCGCTGGGCAAGATCAATCCACGCGAGGTGATGTCACTTAAGCGAGCACTCGAAGCGATTCCTTTAGTACAGGAGAGTTTAGGGCTTACGCCGAATGAGCTATTGCAAAATATTGGCAGTGGCCTGAATCCATGTGAGGATCTGTGTGCCGAAATTGGCAAGCAGATTATTGAAGAGCCTCCGGTAAACCTCACCAAAGGTGGCGTTATAGCGGATGGCTGGTCCAAGGAGCTTGATGACCTTCGGGATATCATGAAGAACGGGCGGAACCGCCTGGTGGAGATCAAGGAGAGAGAGGTTGCCAAGACTGGTATTAGTAGCTTGAAGATTGGCTTCAACAATGTATTTGGCTACTACTTAGAAGTGACTAATAAGTACAAAAACGATGTGCCGGAGGAGTGGATCCGTAAGCAGACGCTCACTAATGCGGAGCGCTACATTACTGATGAACTCAAGGTGCTGGAAGATAAGATTCTAGGAGCTGAAGAAAAGGTACTTGAACTGGAAGCTTCATTGTATGAGCAATTAGTCCTTAGACTGGCAGATTTCATCCCACCCGTACAACGCAATGCCGCGCTAATTGCCCGCCTAGATTGCCTACTCTCTTTTGCGAAAGTAGCTGTGAAGCATCACTACTGTCGTCCTCAGATGGATGATAGCTTTGTGGTTGACATCAAAGAAGGTCGGCACCCGGTTATTGAACAGCAATTGCCACTGGGTGAGGCCTACGTACCAAACGATGTATACCTGGATCGGGACGAACAGCAGATCATGATGATTACCGGTCCTAACATGTCGGGTAAATCTGCTCTGCTACGACAGACCGCCTTAATTTGCCTCATGGCTCAAATGGGAGGCTTTGTTCCTGCTACAGCAGCTCGCCTTGGTATTGTAGACAAAGTATTTACCCGCGTTGGTGCTAGTGATAATATCTCTAGCGGCGAGTCTACTTTTATGGTAGAGATGAATGAGACCGCGAGTATCATGAATAACATCTCAGATCGCTCACTAATCCTATTGGATGAAATCGGTCGGGGTACCAGTACTTATGATGGAATCAGCATCGCTTGGTCTATTGCCGAGTACCTACACACCAATTCGGAGGCTGCTCCCAAGACGCTTTTTGCGACTCACTACCACGAGCTAAATGAATTGGCTGGTAAGTTCCCCCGCATTCGCAATTTCAACGTAGCAGTCAAGGAAGTCAACAACAAAGTGATCTTCCTACGGAAACTCGCTGAAGGTGGTAGCCAACACAGTTTTGGTATCCATGTAGCTAAGATGGCTGGTATGCCACGCTCTATTGTGATGAGGGCCAATCAAATCCTTGGCCAGCTCGAACAAAAACACCTCACGGATGAGGGCGAGGCACAGGCAGTAAGTGATGGGCCTAAGGTAGAACGCCCTGCTACGGCAAGTATCTCTGCCGAAGCCATGCAACTAAGCATCTTCGAAACAGTAGACCCAATCGCAGGTCAGCTCAAGGCGGCCTTGGCAGACTTGCAGATTAATAATATGACTCCAATCGAATGCATGATGAAGCTCAATGAGCTGAAGCAGCTCTTGGAGGAATAAACCTGAACATCAATGTTGCGTAAGCTGATCAAAACCACTGCCATTCTAGTTGGCTTGTTTCTCTTGTATGTAGTTGGTGTCCTTTTGCACGGTACTCTGACGGACTGGCAACCTGAGGATAGCTTGCCTGCCGAAGTTGTACAGCAATCATCGGAAACGATCATAACTGATTCAGTGATATCTCTGGCTATATGGAATATTGGCTATACCGGGCTAGGGGAGGAGTCGGACTTCTTCTACGACAATGGTGGGTTCTTTCTGTCTGGTGGTCACATGATCCGTACCGACGAAGAGTACGTGGACAAGAATCGGGCGGGCGCTACCTTGTTTGCTAAGAGCACTGACGCCGACTTCTTCTTGTTCCAGGAGGTGGATCTGGATTCTCGCCGATCTTATTACCACAACCAGATGGACTCCCTCCGAGCGCAACGACCAGATTTTTCTGCTAGCTATGCGGCTAACTACCGTGTTGCCCGAGTACCCATTCCAATCCTTGAGCCGTGGCGTGCTTATGGTCAGGTAGAGGGCGGGCTGGTTTCTATGTCTCGCTGGCAAGCGCAAGAAGAGACTCGTTTGCAGTTGCCTGGTAAGTTTGATTGGCCAACCCGAATCTTTCAGTTGGACCGATGCTTGCTAATGGGGCGTTATAAGACCGCCGCTGGTCCGGAGCTCGTAGTGATTAATGCACACCTCTCCGCCTATGATAAGGGGGGAGTACTCAAGAAGCAACAAATGGCCTTCCTGCAAGAGCTGATCCTTGAAGAGTATGAGAAAGGAAACTACGTCATTGTAGGAGCTGATTGGAATCAATGCCCGCCATTCTTCCAGTTTGATAGCTTTATGCCAGAACAAACGGATGGGTATAGCCAAAGTAATATTCCAGATGACTTTGTACCCGCTGATTGGCAATGGGTTTACGATCCGACGGTACCTTCCAACCGAAAGTTACGCAGTCCATTCAATGCCGAGGAAAGCTTCCAAACACTTATTGATTTCTTCCTGATCTCACCAAATATCCAGGCTCGAAAGGTTAAGACCATCAACCAGCAGTTTCGCTACAGTGATCACCAGCCCGTTTGGATGGAGGTTGAATTGAAATAGGCGCCATGTATATACCTGCTACCAATCGATGGGAAGACCAGGAGCAGATTCTGGCCTTCATGCAACGCTTTAGTTTCGCTAGTATTATTAATGTGAATACCAGCGGGTTAGCTTGTGCAACGCATCTGCCATTTGTGGTGGAAGACACGCCCGGCGGTATACGATTGCTAGCGCACTTTGCCAAGGCCAACGAGCAGTGGAAGTTATTGGAGCAGCAAACTAGTTTGGTAGTGTTTGCGGAGCCACATGCCTACGTATCCCCATCTCACTATGATAAAGTTCAGAGCGTTCCAACCTGGAATTACCAGTCAGTGCATGCTTATGGCCAAGCCAAGCTCTTATTGGATAGGGACGCTGCTTTAGAAACCTTGGAGGCACTTATCTTAAACAGCGAGGCTGCCTATATGGAGCAGTGGAAGGGACTTTCCGAAGCATACAAAGATGGTATGTTGCAAGGAATCGTAGCCTTTGAACTTCTAGTGACTGACCTCCAGGCTAAATCGAAGTTGAGCCAAAACAAACGTCAGGCGGAACAGGAGCGAATTGCCGAGACAAAACTCAGCAGTGAGCTTGAAACCGAACGCTACTTGGGGCAGCAGATGAAGGAGAATCTCAAGAGAAAGTAGGGGAGTAGATACGTTTTTCACATCGTATAAGTGTACGATCGTCTCAATAGCTCTAATTCTGATAATATGAAAAACGCCATTCTATTAACGATCCTTCTGAGTCTGCCTTCATTTGGTCTAATAGCACAGGTTGATACCGTGAGCCTCACGCAAGCCCTTGATGATAGTTTTGAGGCCAGCCAATTGCCAGGTCTGGCTGTCGGCATTGTTTCCACGAATGGTTTCTCCTATCTCCGGTCCTTTGGATATGCAGACAAGGGCCAGGAAATTCCCTTTGAGCTCACGACTTCTCTGCCGGTAGGATCCGTGACCAAGACCTTGACGGGTATGGCAATAGTTCGACTCATTGAAATGGGACGCTTGTCTTGGGATGATCCGATAAATGATCATCTGCCTTTCGAAATTGTTAATCCCTACCATCCAGAAGAACCAATATTGCTGCATCATCTGTTGAACCATACTTCTAGTTTACTCGATGGGAAATCCTACGGGCAGACTTACCAGTTAAATGACGCACTGTTTGACGAAGATGACCATGAGGGAGTTCATGAAGGGTATCTAAACTTCATCAGGGGGCATGAAGACCTTTCCTTGGAGGCTTTCATTCAAGAGACCCTAGTTCCCAGAGGACGATGGTACAAGAAGAAGAATTTCCTCAAGGCAGTGCCTGGTGCGGAGGCTTCTTACAGCAATATCAATGCTTCTATTGCTGGCTTAATTGTAGAGAAAATCAGTGGGCAATCCTTTGCTGAATTTGTGGAAGCCTCGCTATTCGAACCGATTGGAATTAATACTTCTTTTGCTGCTAACGCACCCCGCGATGATCTCGCGCGACTCTACTTTCCATCTGGTTATTGGGTGCCACCTTACAAGCTTGCTACTTATCCTGATGGTGGATGGGTAACTAACCTAGAGAATCTATCGCTTTATGTTGGAGATGTATTACAAGGTTACAAAGGAGAAGGTGGAATTCTCGAGGCTAAGAGCTACCAGAATTTATTACCCGGCGATGATGATGAAAGGCGCGCCTTTTGGGGCATGGGTGTCAGTCGGGATATTGGCCATACTGGCAGCGATCCTGGAGTTCACTGCGAAATTCGATTCAATGCCGATCATCCGGTAGCTGTTATCCTTTTAACCAATGTCAATGCTGAAGATAACGAGGAGCTGTGGGAGCAGTATCGAGCGATACGTACGCAGCTCTACTAGAAGCAGCAAAACAGGTGCAATGATCCTAGGGTGTATCTGGTAGAAGCACAAATTGCAATGGAATGGCGTCAAGAAGGTAACGCTGTGCTGCCTTGGCTATACCTTCTTCGGTGATCGCTTCCAGTCGCTGCTCGTAATACCCTGGGTATAGAACATTCCACTCCAAATCTTGCTGAAGACACTGTTGTATCTGACCCAACCAAAACCGATTGCTACGGGTAGCCTCCTCATATGATTTAAGGCGAGTGGCTCGGATCTTTGGAATGATTTCATCAGGGATAGTGCCTGCGGCAATGGTAGAAATCTCTTTTTCGATTTGCTCAATTAGCATCTCATAAGCTTCCGGCTCCGCATTGAAGCGAATACCGATCTGCTGCGTACTATCTGGGATGTTTCGGAACCGGCCATTTACCCGAACACCATATACGCCTCCTAGGTCTTCTCGCAATACTTCCCTAAGACGAATGGACAAAACCTGCCGGAGAGCAGAATGGTGCAAGCGTTCGTTTTTGTCACTGTATGGAAAGGCTCCATGCCAAGTGAGATTGACTTCCGCCTTAGGTGTTTGGCCTGCCCGTACCAGCGTATCAATTGGAGCAGCGGATAAGCGAAGTCCCATATCAGCCCAGCTCTCTCTTTCTTCTGAAACGGGTAGTCTCCCGAAGTAGTACTCTGCCAACGCAAGTAAACGCTCTGATTCAAAGTTGCCTACGAAGATCAATTCGAAGTCGGCTAGATTCGCAAATCGTTCATGATATAATCTTGCTGCTCTCTGGAGGTCAATGTGTTCCAACTCTTCCAAAGTTGTATTTGGCCTGCGAGGGTGGTTATCGTACTTCTTATCCACTACCATACGGCCAAAAGCAGCACGTGGATCGGTATCGATACGCTCGAAAATTCGATACTGGCGATCGAGGTAGGTGCTCAGTACTATACTATCAAAACGAGGACGAGTGAAGTACAAGTAGGCTAGTTGAAACAGTGTTTCCAGATCTTCCTGATTGCTGCTTCCTCCAAGCCCCTCTTCGTAAGTGGAGATGTAAGGACTAATCCGAACCTGTTTGTCGCTGAGGATTTGCAATAGTTCGCTTTCGCGGAACGTATCCAGACCGGACTCATTCAGCACGCTTAGTCCATGTTTTAAATTATAGTAGTCTTCGTCAGTGCAAAGACTGGTACCACCCGTACTGAAGGCACGGAATTGTACTTGATCGTTACTAAAGTCGGTTTGCTTGAGGTATACTCGAACTCCGTTTGACAATGCATAAGTCTCAATTTGCAGTACAGTATCTGTTTCTACATGTTGAAACTGCCCGTCAGTTGGAGACAATGTCAGGAGTGGACCACCGACCTCTTGTTTGTTAGGAGGCGTCACTGATAGCGCAAAAAGGCTATCCATTGCCTGATAGAAACTAAGGCTGTCTGGTAGCAATGATAATTGCTCGCTATTGGTAGTGATGATAGCGGTGAGAATATCAGAATTCAAGCCATCAGCGATGGCCTCTTGGAGGTCGGAAGCTTGAATCGTAGAAAGTGCGGTCTCTGCTATCTCTGCTGCTTTACTCAGATCTGCTACGGTCGTTCCACGGAGATAAGCAGTCCCAATTCTTCCAGCTCTGCCGCTGCTGCTGAATTTGTCCCATTCGCGCTCTGTCTGCTTCGCTCTTTCGAGTATGGCAACGGTCTCTTGCTCAATTTCGACCTGAGAAAAACCAAATAGGGCAGCGCGTTGGGTTTCCTCAATGAGCACAGCCAAGGCTGGGAGTATCTCATCTGGCTTACACATGGCGTTCATGCGATAGGCATTGTAGTCGCCAGGTAAACCGGAAAAACCGGAATATGCAAAGGTGAAGGGGAGTAGCTCTTGCTCTTTTCGGGCAGCAAGGCGTTTGTTAATAATACGCTCTGAAATAGTCTTAATGTAGCGCTGTCGCACCGCACCATAATTATCGGAAGCGCCATCTCTACCATGTTGCCAGACAAGTTCCAGGCGAGTAAAGGGTGCTTCTGCGTCACTTGCGATCAAAAATGACCTACGAGCAGTGCTGACCAGTGGGTAGTGTTTTGATGGGGCGAATTCACGCTTCTCCAATGTGGTAAATAGCGCTTGTATTCTTTGCGCTACCCAATCCATGTCTACCTGCCCGACGACAACCAGAGCCATGTTCTCAGGTTGGTACCAGCGACGATAGTAATCTACCAGTCGTTGAGTCTTAACGGTATCAATCAAGTCCGGGCTACCGATGGGAAGCCGTTCGGCATACCTAGAACCGGCAAGCAAGGCTCCGTAAGCTTGCAATTGAAGGCGTTGGTTGCTACTTAATCCACTGCGCCATTCAGAGCGAATGATGCCACGTTCCTTATCTACTTCCTCCGGATCAAAGGTTAGTGCCCCCGCCCAGTCGGCCATGATCTGTAAGGCGGTATCGACCAGCGCCAGACTATCACTCTTGACCTGTAGTTTATAGACCGTCTCTGAGAAGGAGGTCGAGGCATTTAGGTCGGCACCGAAACGGGATCCACTTTGCTCGATGAAATCGATCAAGGTGTTTTTGGCAAAATGCGCTGTACCATTAAATGCCATATGCTCAACGAAGTGAGCCAGCCCGAGTTGGTCTGGTTCCTCCTGAAGAGAGCCGGCCTTTACCAATAACCTAAGGGATACACGCTGTCGTGGTTCGTCGTGTTCCTGTAGGTAAACGGTAAAACCATTATCAAGGACGAGCTGCTTGACGGAGCTGTCAACTGGGAGCGCTTGAGGCTCAAGAAGGGACTGCCCTAAAGCGACGTGTCCGCTAAGCCCGATAAGAAGTATTGTTGTTAAGACCCTTAAGTACACTCTGACTATTGACTTTCCAATTGTTGGAAGATTTCCTCGTCGGATTTTCCGAGCGTTTCTAGAAGGATTTGTGCATCATCGACAAAATCATCTTCTGGATACTTCTCTATGAAATGTTCGTAGAGGCTACGAGCTTGTTCAATATCGTTTAAGTCTTCTGCATAGGTGAAGGCCTGCATGAATAGCGCCTTCGGAGCCTTCTCATACTCAGGGAAATACGATTCGATATTGGCATAGATATTCAGTGCCTCTTGAAAGGCTCCGATAGAGCGCGCAATTTCAGCGGCCTTATATAGCTTTTCTGGGCTTTCTGGCGCATCTGGTTTTGCACGAGCATAGATGTTGGACAAACCCATATATTGACGAGCAAAAGCAGGAATCAAACGCTGTGTCTCTGGATCGGTAATGCTGTACAAGACAGAATCCATGATCTCTCCCGCTGCAGCCATGCTTTGTGGCACGGTGCTGTATTCATTTAGTATTCTGGAGAAGTTAGCCTGTAGACCTTCATTAGCTCCAACTCTGAAGTACATTAAGGCCGCTTTTTGAGCGGTCTCTATTTTAGCACTGGCATCTTGGAGTGTGTCTAACATGCCTTCATAGGTGGCTATTAATGCTTGCCCGGTTTCGGCACCAGGGTTCTGCCAGTAGGCATCTTCTTTTTGTTCTAATGGACTTTTTTCTGCTTTAGGGCTGCAGGCCATGATTAGAGAAAACAGGCTCAGAAGTAGACCATAATTACACAATCTCATACTGGTAATCGTTGTTGCGCAGAGCACCAAGGGGGATCTCTCTGCGTAGTTTTGCAAAAAGTGGAAATGAGAGAAAGCCTAAAAGTAAGATATTTCACTCATAAGCGAATGAACCCTCTCAGCACACTGCTGTTACGACACCATGGATAAACCGATTTCAATTGTTTGGTTACGACGAGACCTACGTCTTCATGACAATGCAGCATTGTACCGAGCACTAAAAGAGAAAACTGCTGTTCTACCGCTCTTTATCTTTGATCGGCATATTCTTGACGAGCTAGAAGATCGTTCGGATGCTCGCGTTTCGTTCATTCATGGTGTTCTTACTGAAATCAAACAGGAGCTCCAGGAACGAGGTAGCGATCTCTTGGTATACTATGGAAAGCCGGAGGAGGTCTGGCCTGAAATATTGACTACTTACCAGGTTGAGGCCGTTTATACTAATCGAGACTATGAGCCATATGCACGGCAGCGTGATGCTCAGGTGCAGTCTCTGTTAGCAACAAAGGGAATTGGTTTCCATACGTTTAAGGATCACGTCATTTTCGAAGAAGAGGAAATCACCAAGAAGGCAGGTGGTGTCTACACGGTCTTCACTCCTTACAGCCGTCGCTGGAAAGCAAAGTTGGAGGAGAGAATGGAACGAGTTGAGATCGATGGAGAAGAGCGTGAGCTCTCCTATTATTTCAAACCGTATCCTACTGAGAAGTACTTTGCTCAACTGGCAGCTGTTTCTCAGTCGCTTCATTTTCCAAGTCTTGATGAAATGGGGTTTGAGCGATCAGATTTACCTATTCCGCCCACGGCTGTCAGACGTGGCTTGATCAAGTCTTACGATAAGACACGCAACTTCCCAGCTATTGAGGGGACCAGTCGCTTAGGAATACACTTCCGCTTTGGTACCATTAGTATTAGAGAAAAGGCCTACCGGGCAAGCCAACTCAATGGAACCTACCTAAATGAATTAATTTGGCGAGATTTCTACAGTCAAATCCTAGCCAATTTCCCCAAGGTCGTAAAAGATAGCTTCCGCCCGGAATATGAGTTTATCGAATGGCGCAATGATCCACAAGAGTTTGCCGCTTGGTGCGCTGGTAAAACAGGCTACCCGATTGTTGATGCTGGTATGCGTGAGTTAAATGAAACAGGCTACATGCATAATCGCGTACGCATGATTACGGCTAGTTTCCTTACCAAGCATTTACTCATCGACTGGCGTTGGGGTGAGGCTTATTTTGCTAAGAAGCTTCTAGATTTCGATCTGGCCTCCAACAACGGTGGGTGGCAATGGGCTTCTGGTTCAGGCACCGATGCTGCACCTTATTTTCGCATTTTCAACCCCACTAGCCAAATGGATAAATTTGACAAAGAACGTCGATACATCCGGCGCTGGGTACCTGAATTTGGCACGGCCGATTATCCCGAGCCGATCGTAGATCATAAGATGGCTCGGGAGCGTTGCCTAGCTACCTATAAGGAAGGACTGGGAAGAGGAAAAGCTCAGATTGCTCAATGAGCGCTAAGCTCCTTTAAGCGCTGAGTTCTACACTCACAAAATCAACTGGTGCTACGATAACGTAGGCGCCGTCTTCCTTGTCAATTATTTGCATGGCTACACCATCAATGAAGAGCTTTTGAGGCTCAAATGGTAAGCCGAATACCTTGATCTCAAACGTAGCCAGCTCATCCTGCAACTCTCCATTGAGTACTTGATCAATGCGGAACCTCGTCTCCGTAGAGGAGGTTGTAAATTGGTGCAATTGGAATTGCCCGTCCTGGTAGTCATATCCCTCGCCTTTATCACGATAGAGTTGACTTTCTACGCTTTCGCGACCGTAGTATGCTCTTAATTCCACGTTTTCGATTTCAAGTTCGTGTACATGCTGCTGTACCGGATAGTTAGGAATAATGGCGCCTCCGCGAACGTACAACGGGATGCTATCCGCATTCACTTGTTGGCGTTGCATCCGTGGCCCTTCAAACTTAGTGCCGGTATAGTAGTTTAACCAATCACCAGCCGGTAGATAGGTCGAATGTGACTTAACGCCTTCTTTTACCACTGGACTGACCAGGAGATGCTGACCCAGCATAAATTCATTTTCGCGAGCTTGCGCCTTAGCGTCCGTTTGTGCCTCGAAGCTCAAGCTACGTAGTACTGGTAAGCCGGTCTGCGTATGCTCATACATAGTCGTGTATAAGTACGGAAGCAGCTTGTATCTGAATTCGATGGCACGACGGGCTTGAGAGGTATAGGGTTCGCCAAATACCCATGGTTCCTGATCTAGACGGAGTTCAGCTTCAGACGCCTTTACTGCATCTGCATCGGCTTCGGCCGCTCCATCAATGTTATTACCCATGGAGTGTACTCGGAATACTGGATGGAAAATACCTAATTGAATCCATCGAATTAGCAACTCCGGTGGAGGCTGGTTTACAAATCCACCAATGTCTGTACCTACCATCGAAAAGCCAGAAATACTAAGACGCTGACACTGGCGATTGGCCAGTTCAAGGTGTTCCCAGCTAGCGACATTGTCACCAGTCCAAACCGCTGCAAATCGCTGTCCGCCAGAGAATGTAGCCCTGGTTAAGACGAAGGGGCGTTTTTCTGGCTTGATCTGCTTGAGCCCTTCGTAGGTGCCGCGAGACATCTGCTGCCCATAAATATTGTGTACCGGGCGGTGATCACTCGGATACCCATCGTTATCATGCAAAACTTGGTCCGGGAACGTCAGGCTGTTTACCTTGAAGACCGCTGGCTCGTTCATGTCGTTCCAGAAACCACTGACGCTGTTGGTTTCATAGAGTTCGCGATAGAGCTCCCCCCACCACTGACGTACGTCTTCACGTGTATAGTCAGGCCATACACAGTCTGATGGCCAAACTGGCCCACGCATCAACTTGCCATCTGTACGACGGCAGTAGAAATCTTTTTCTACACCTTGCTTAAATACGTGATAGTCCTCATCCACGCGAATACCTGGGTCGATCATCACTACGGTTTGAAAGCCGTCCTCAGCTAAGTCCCTGATCATCTTGCCCGGTTCTGGGAAATAATCTTCATTCCAGGTGAAGCAACGATATCCATCCATATAGTCGATATCCAAATAGATGGCATCACAAGGGATGGAAAGCTCACGGAAGGTCTCCGCCAATTTGCGTACACGGCTCTCGGGGTAATAACTCCATCGGCATTGATGAAAGCCAAGTGTCCACAAAGGGGGTAGCTCTGGAACACCAGTCAGATAATGGTAAGACTGTGCCACATCATTCAAACTGGGGCCATGGCAGAAGAAGTAATCCATCTCGCCACCCTCTGTCCACATACGGACGACATTGTCCTTAGCAGAACCAAAATCGAAGTGCGTCCGCCAGGTATTATGGAGGAAAATACCGTAGGCAAGGTCTTGTTTTACACCATAGTAAAATGGCACGGTACGATACAATGGATCTTTCTCACGATAGTAACCAAAGGCATCGCTGTTCCAATTCAAGAAGTGCCGACCTTTCAGGTTTAGATCCCAACTCTTATCACCAAGACCGTAGAACGCTTCCTGTTTTTCGCTTTTAAAGCTTATGCGCAAGTGGTTGGCACCTTCCAGAATGCTGGACCGTTCCAGATAAGGCTCAGATTCTTCCAGTATCGGTTTTCCAGAAGCTTTGTCGTGGAAAGATATGCTACAGTCTCCCTTTTGGATACGGCATATGACACTCTCACTCTCTAGCTCCAACTTCTTTTTTCCATCGGTAACGCTGAAGGTTACACCGCTAGGTCGACGATTAGGACTCAATGCATAGGAAGGCTGAGTACTAAACGCTTCTTTCGTATACCGAACCTGCCAGATGGTATTGCTCCACAGGCATATGCGAAGACGAAACTCGGAGCTGGTAGCTAGTTCGACTGTCTGTTCGTCAATCATTTGAAAACCTGCGAATTCACCGGGTTGTACGATGTCGTAGACATCAGGGTACCGATGGCTGGTTTCTGTGCTACTATCTGGAATCCAATCAGTTGGTGGATCGTAGGGTAGGGGCTTTCGTCTTCTGGCCATATTCCGTATACTATTTGTCGCTTGCAATAATAGCAAAAGTGGTTATTTTAACCGCTGCTCTACTGGCAGTTGGCAAATTTAGTAATAGTATCTGCTAATTTTGTAGGACTAATCCGAAACCATAAAATTGCTACCATTATGTCAAATGGTTCCCATCCGCAAGTACTCGCTGTTGGTGAGTTGTTGATCGATTTCATTAGTACTAATTATGTGGAGACGCTTGATGCAGCCTCCACCTTTGAACCACTTGCTGGTGGTAGTCCGGCAAATATGGCTGGCAATCTAGCTCGACTAGGTCAGGTTGCCGGTCTTGTTGCGACCGTCGGTGTGGATGAGATGGGCAACTATCTAAAGCAATTCGTGGAAGGGCTTAACCTAAATACCGAAGGCCTCCGACAGACTAATTCCCCAACCACCCTGATACTGATCACCAAGTCAAAAGAGGTATCCAATTTTGAAGCATATCGATTGGCGGATTGTGAAATAACTGCAGATCAATTACCTACTGAGGTCTTGGAGCAGCTTAAAGTATTTCATACTACCTGCTTTGCTCTTAGCCGTGAACCAGCACGGACCAGTATTCTGAATGCGGCAGCGAAAGTAGCAGCGGCTGGAGGACAAGTGAGTATTGATGCTAATTATGCAGCTAAAATTTGGCCGGATCAAGCGGAGGCGCAGGAGATTGTTGCCAATTACTGCAAGCTGGGAGCCATGGTCAAATTCAGTGATGTAGACTGGGAACGACTCTACGGTAACCCAATTGACCGGCCGGAGGATGCCGCACAATTTCTACATAAGTTAGGAGCAAGGGTAGTCTGCATCACCTTGGGTGAAAAAGGCTGCTTTGTAAGTAATGGAGTGGAGGAGTACTTCGTTCCTTCGCGTCCAATCGAAGTGGTAGATACTACCGGTGCCGGCGATGCCTTTTGGTCGGGCTTTCTATGTGCCTTCCTCGATGGTCATGAATTACAGCACTGCGCTTTTGCAGGTCGGCGCATGGCAGAGATCAAGCTACAACACTTCGGCCCACTACCAGCTAAGGTGGATAAGCGGATTCTTTATTTAGACTTTGATGGTACGGCTGAGTAAAGCAGAATTTTGTTTACTCATTTTCTTCGCCAAGAAGCCCCATTTCACGTGCTCGTCTTTCCCACTTGCGGCGTGCTAGCTCTTGCATGTCTTCGGTATTGTCAAGTTCATCAACAATCTCCAATCCAAGCAAAGTCTCAATGACGTCCTCAAAGGTGATGATGCCAGTCATGCCACCAAATTCATCCACAACCAGTGCAATTTGCTCCTTGGTCTTCAGAAAGTGATTGAAGACGGACTGGATCGTTTGGTCCTGCTTAACTGCGGTGATCGGGCGGGCAATTTCTTTCAAGGCCTTGCCACCTTGGTTCTTTATGATACTATCTAGCAGGATATCTTTTAGCACATAGCCCGTAATATGGTCGATAGAGCCTTCGTAGACAGGAATTCGACTGAATACCAAATCTGGGTTATCCTTATGGAAATCTGAGATTGAGGTATCCTGATCGGCGGCCTTAACCACAGTACGTGGGGTCAAAATAGACCTGGTCTCAATCAGATGGAAGCGCATCAGATTATTGATAATCTCTGATTCGCCCATTTCGAAGACTCCAGCTTTGGAACCGATGTGTGCCATAGCAGAAATCTCTTCACGACTAATCTGCGGACCATGGCCACGACCTTTCATTTTCTTGGTAATGAACTCACTCATCCAAACCAGTGGTCGCATTAGCAGTGTAACCACCCGCAGGCTTTTCGCGGTGAATACAGCGAACCCTTTCCAATTATTGGCGCCCAAGGTCTTCGGAATAATTTCGGACAAGAGGAGAACTGCCAGCGTCATCAACGTAGCGATGATGCCCGTATAGCTTATGGTCAGACCAAATATGGATAAGCCACCGGATTCATATACCGCCGCGGCTTGGTCACCAACCATAATCGCACCTACGGTATGGGCTACGGTATTGAGTGAAAGAATTGCAGATATGTGCTGCTCCTTCTCTTCACGAGTCTTTTTGAGCAATTTCCCATTAGCTGTTCCGGTGGCAGCCTGTGCTTCCACATAGGAATCCGGCATACTTAATAGGACTGCTTCCCAGATGGAACAAAAGAAGGAAAAGCCGATTGCAAGAACGGCATAAACGACAAGGAGTACCATATACTTTCTTTAGCGTATCGCAAAGGTAATAAAATGAGTAATCCCGGACTTAGACAATTCGCTAAGCCCGGGATTACTATCGATTGGCATGCTTGCCTACTCGATGTATAAGGTCTGGAATTCAATAATCGGATCGCTTGGGCCCAAGTTATTGAGTTGTCGAAGTTGCTGTGGCGTGGTGCCGTAACGACGAGCAATTCCGTATAGACTTTCACCGGCAGCTACTACGTGAGTACGACGCTGAGGGTCAGTCGGAGTATAGTAATCATCTGGGTTGCGTACCACTGCGTTATTGTCCATCGGAAGATTTGGCGTCGGGTATGGGCTACCATAGCGACTTGGCGTCCGAGGAGCCGTTGTAGAAGTACCAACAGGATTACCGAAATCAGTTGAGTTTCCAATAGCCCGATTGCTTTCTAAACTGGATACAGTACGGCGTGGGCCAGCTGAATCATATGCAGAAGGCACAACCGCATCGTAGCTAGAAGCCCCTCTTGGAGAAGTAGCACCCGGTACGCTAGGTGTACCATAGCTGCTTGCGGGTAGTCCGCCACTATTACGTACAATAGTGCCAGGGTTACTTGTAGTGATTCTCGGTTGCGTTGTTGTAGCCGCAGCAGGTGTGCGAGCTGTTAGGTTATTGGGAGCCAATCGTCCTCCTGTCGTATTGTTATAACTGTTTGGCACACTAGGCGTTCTGCTACTTGTGGAAGATGTTGCGCCGCGTGTAGTGGTGCAATCACAATCTGTGGTCTTCAGACGTTGACCAACTTTCACATAATCATTCGCCCCGAGATCATTGATTTCACGGAAACGCTTACCGGTATAACCATACTGCAAAGCAATACTAGCTACGGTTTCACCCGGCTTCACAATGTGCATATTACTAGTGTTATCCGTTGCAATACGTTGTGTACTTGTTTGATAAGGAACAGGGCTACCAGAAAGAGTGGTAGGTGCCGTAGAAGCTCCTCTACTTGCTAGTGCTGGGGCGCTGGTCTCTGCCGAAGGTGATACCTGGAGTACCTGTCCACGACGTATAGTATTAGAGTTCAAGTTGTTCCACTCTTTTACGTCAGCAACACTTATGCCGTATTTTCTTGAGATGCCATAAAGCGTTTCTCCGCGTGCTACCGTATGCGTCGAGGCGTTTGCACTTGCAGTGGCTGCAGGCTGTACGGTCTGCGGAGTAGCAGGAGGTGGAGTTGCAGTAGTTGGCGCTGGTGATCCGCCAGGAACGATTGCTCCGGAGGGTAAACCACTTGCCTGTGGCGTACGAGCGTTCAAACGGCTGGTGTTGTAGTTCGCTGGTGTCGGAGTAGTCCGAGCAGAAACAACTGAGCCATTGGATCCCGGTTCTGTACCACAAACGTCCATCAAGTAGCGTTCGTAATTCTTGTTATTCACCTTCTTTAAGGTGATATAATTATTCATGGCAGCAGAGGCATTCGCTCCGCTACGCTCTTCAACGATACCAATCTCTGGGGTGATGACGATATCTGTCAGTGGATAAGCAGACTGTGGAGCCAATTGGCGGAACAGATAAGAACCAGTACATTCATTATCCAATTTTCCTTCAAAGTATACCTTGGCACCAGGGTTGTTTACTGCGATGTTTTCGCCAATCGTACCAAACTGTGTATCGAAGCGGAAGCGATATTTGGGAGATTCATACGTGATGACACTTCCTGACTTGGAGTATGAACTAGCAGTTACAACGCGAGAAATGATGTATTTTTTATCATTCTTCGGATAGACTACATACACCTCATCGATGTTTGCATTGATTCGGCGCATAAGTGCCTGATCGATACCGCCACTGTTGCAGCTTAGGAACGGTTCTGGCATGTAATTCTGTTCGCGACTACTTTCTTCCCCTACGTCAAATACTAGTTTTTCACCTGATCGGATGTTGACATGATAGGCCAGATAAGTACCTCGCCCGTCAGGACGAGTCATATCGAACTCTAGCCGGTCCATACATACAGCATCGAACAAGACGTAAACTTGTGCAGCACTGAGTGTTAGGCAGCTTGCCAAGAGCACGCCAATTAGCATTGGGATTCTACTGTGTTTCATGGAAAAAGCTTGTTTCTTTGCGTCGAAAGGTAATGGAATTTAACCTGTTAAACAACAACTTATTGGAAAAGGTGTAACTTAAACGCTGTCATTTTACCAAAGATTGTCACCTTTTGATTAGAAATAGAAAAAATTCTAATATTCTATCAAGCTTCAACTCCCTAAATATTAGCCTTGGAAGCCTCGCTAAACCTAGATTTACCTCGTTTTCAGTCCGAAATTCAAGTTAAACAAGAAGAAGGAAAACGCTGGATATGGGATACCATCCGCAGAAAATGGCTGGTGCTCCTTCCAGAAGAGTTGGTACGGCAGTTGTTGGTGCAGTACCTATTATTGGAGGCTGGTGTAAACAAGAATCGAATTGCCATAGAACGCGGAATCACCGTGAATGGCCTGCAAAAGCGATGCGATATTCTAATCTTCGACAATGAGATGCAGCCGTGGTTGCTCATTGAGTGCAAAGCACCTAGTGTCAAACTAAATGATACGGTATTTCACCAGGTAGCACGGTACAATATGCGATTGCAAGTACCATACCTATTGGTTTGTAACGGGCCACAGACTTATTGTTGCTCTATCGACTTTGCCAATGAAGCGTTCCACTTTTTATCCAATCTTCCGGATTATCCCAAGGCAGATTAGAATCCACTTACATCATCATCTGGATTGCGGAAATCACCAACCGCATGATAACGACCGTCCGGGAGCTTTTGGATAGCTTTGATGACTGCCATTCGGTTAACATCCCGGAATTCGTGGCCCATTGCAGCCAGTTCTTCTTTTACTTTATCTCCAAGTGCAGTAGGCTCTACCCAGATTTGATCTGGTAGCCATTGATGATGGAAACGTGGCGCCCATACTGCAGAATCAAGTGGCATGTTGAATTCTGCGACGTTGACAAATACCTGGAACACCGCAGTAATAATGGTAGAACCACCAGGCGCTCCCAATACCAGAAATAACTCACCATCCTTTTCGATGATACTTGGGGTCATAGAACTGAGCATTCTCTTGCCCGGAGCAATAGCGTTCGCCTCTGCGCCGACTAGGCCGAATTGGTTTGGTGTTCCTGGTTTGATGCTGAAATCGTCCATTTCATTATTCAGGAAGAAACCACCGCCGTCCACAACTACTTTGCATCCATAATTAGAGTTCAAGGTAGTTGTCAGTGATACCGCATTGCCATCCTTGTCTACAATAGAAGTGTGGGTGGTCTCAAAACTCTCCTTCATATTGGTGAAGCTGCCAGCAGCTAGTGCTTCACTTTTGCTGGCCTGTTCCGGATTAAAATCTGCCATACGACCTTCGAGGTATGCTTTATCTGTCAACGAGTCGATCGGAACGGGGTAGAAGTCACTATCACCAAGATACTCTGCACGATCAGCGTAAGCTCTGCGTTCTGCTTCCACCATGAGGTGAGTTGCAGCAGTGCTATGAAATCCTTGCTCGTGTAAAGGGAAATCTTCAACCATACCAAGCATCTGAAGCAATGCAACGCCACCGCTGGAGGAAGGCGGCATGGAAATGATTCGATAGTTATCGTAAGATCCAACGACCGGTTCTCTCCAACTCGCTTGATAATTGGCTAAATCGTCAGTTGTAATAAGACCGTTCTCGGATTGCATTTCCGCAACGATTAGCTCAGCCGTTTCACCTTCGTAGAAACCAGCCTGCCCATTATCGCGAATGCGTCCGAGCGTGGCAGCAAGATCTGTTTGTTGTAGTAGATCCCCCGTCTGCCAGTTTTCTTTGACGAAGGCACAGCTAGCATCATTGAAGCTGGCAATTCCTTCTTGATAGTCGTTCAGGCGGTTGGCCTCCGTCTCTGATATGATGTAGCCCGCTTGAGCCAAGTCAATGGCAGGCTGAACAAGATCACTCCAGGCTAGCGTACCATATTTCTCATGCGCAGCAACTAGACCGGCAACAGTTCCGGGTACTCCTGCAGCCAAATGCCCTTTCGTGCTGAGCCCGTCTATTGGATTTTCCAATGAATCCAGGTACATGTTACGACTGGCTCCAGAAGGCGCCTTTTCCCGATAGTCTAAGGCGTCAAGTACGCCGTCTGCTCCGCGGTACACTAGGAAACCTCCGCCACCGATATTACCTGCTCGGGGATACACTACAGCAAGTGCCAGCTGAACGGCAACAGCAGCATCGACTGCATTACCTCCTTTGGCCAGTATCTGTTCGCCTACATCCGAGGCTAGTGGGTGACCCGTCACTACGGCTGCTCCTTCATAATAGACAGACTGCTCTGCTTCGTATGGAACAAGTGGCGCTTGGCGGCATCCAAACGCGAGGGAAAAAAGGGCGAATAGTGGTAGGAAGCGAAAAATTGGTACGATTGTTGGTTTACTAGTCATGAATGGCTGGATTTTCTTGGCTGAGATGATAGCCTACACGGGATAACTTTAGCTGCTTTGACGGCAGCTTTGGCAAGCAACAGGTAAGGGTTAAAACGGTGGGGACCAGATTAACAGTAAACCTGTTGCTTCTTTTTTCGACACTAATCTACGGAATTCAATACAAGAGCCCACACTGGATCATCCAGTGTGGGCTCTTCTTCTTTATTTCAACTCATTCTAGCTGCTATTGCAGCTTGCCAGCAGCTTTAGCAATCCGAGCAATCGCTTCCCGCAGCGTTTCCTCAGATGCAGCATAAGAAATACGGATACAGCCTGGGATTCCGAATGCGCTACCTGCCACTGTGGCCACATGTGCCTTTTGAAGTAGGTACTCACAGAAATCGGCATCGTCCGAAATGGTTTTTCCATCTGCAGACTTACCATAGTAGGCGGTAATATCCGGGAAAATGTAGAAGGCTCCCTGCGGGCGGTTAACCTTGAAACCAGGAATAGCACCAAGTCCGTCAATGACAACTTG
>CAJXOS010000111.1 GCA_913057725.1 uncultured Lewinella sp. | reverse complement strand
TTCAAACACGAATGCCCCGATAGCTATCGGGGGGAGCACCACCTGCCAAGCGTGAAAGGCAATAGCTCAGTATTCCTTATTTCAAAATTAACAAAGCACTAGTGCTCCTGAAGCCAGGCTAAAAACAAGGCGGCCCGTGCTTTACTCACGATGACTTGCTCTGGGAAATCAATATTGAGCTGCACAATAAGCTTTCGTGCAAAGTAGCGTTGTACCTCCCTGATCACTTCCCGATGAACAATGAATTGTCGATTCGCTCTAAAGAAATCTCCTCCCAGGGTTTGCTCCAGCTGTTCGAGGTTTTGCTCTAGCACATACTTTTTTCGATCAAAAGTATAACCGTAGGTGATGCCATCTTTTTTGTGCAGTACCGCTAAGTGGTTCTTCTTGACGGGAATGATTCGTTCACCTCGGTGCACCAAAATCGTAGCGTTTCGCTGTTTGTCATGCAAGCCGAAATATGTCAGTAACTGCTCAGGATCAAAGGCAGCGGCTGGTGCATTTTGTTGGGTCAGTTGCTGATATTTCTTTAAAGTGGCTGCCAGCATTTCCTGGTCGATAGGCTTCAGCAAATAATCAATGCCGTTCTGCCGAAAGGCCTCTAGGGCATACTCGTCAAAGGCAGTACAGAAGATCACAGGCACAGCCCCCTTTAGCTCCCGAAAAATTTCAAAGCTTAGTCCGTCCGGAAGTTGGATATCAGAAAAAAACAAATCGGGTAGCGGGTGCTCGGCAAAGTAACTCGTTGCTGCTTTGATCGTAGCAAGACTGGCTTGCACCTCAATACTGGGATCCAGGTTCTCCAGTTCCTCACGTAAGGCCTCGGCCATGAGCTGCTCGTCTTCTATGATGACTATTTTCATTGCGTTAGAATCGGTACGTAAACACGGAAGGCTAATTCTTCCGTCGATGTTTCAATGGTCGGTTCCAGTTGTGACAACAGGCGGTAACGTTCACTCAAATTGTGAAGGCCAAAACCATTGCTGGTATTGAAACCTTCATTCTTAGGCAACATATTATTTTCCACAAGCAGTCGGCCCTGGCCACAGCTGCTAATTCGAATATGCAGAGGTTCATCCGCGGTGAAAGCATTGTGCTTAATAGCGTTCTCCACCAAAACCTGTAAGGTAAAAATGGGCAACTCTCCTGCATCTTGCTGCTCCTCACTTAAGTCGATCGTATAGTTGAGGGCTTCGCCAAAACGCACTTTCTGTAGCGCTAGATAATCTCGGCAGAAACCCAACTCGTCGCGCACCGAAATGGTATCCTGGCGAGCGTACTGGATGGACCGGCGTAGAAAACCAGATAGCCGCTGCAGATAATCCTTGGCTTGCTCTGGCTTTTTGCCAATCAGCAGTTGCAAAGTATACAAGGCATTGAATAAAAAATGAGGCTGTAGCTGATGCTTGAGCTGAGCCTGTTGGGCCATCAAATTGCTTACTTCCAACTGCATATTGGTCAGCGCCAAGCGGTTTTCATTATCGCGAGACAACACCAACTTAAGGATCAACAAGATGACTCCATTATTAGCCAGATTGCCTAAAAAAGGATAAAGACTTAATTCCTCTGGTCGCCTAAAGGCTATGGACGGTTCCAGGAAATACTCGATTCCCCGTGGAATCAATAAAAGCACAATTGCCAAAGCGAAACTTAGTGCGTATGTCTGCCAATTACTATGACGTTCGCGCACCTTTTCCGTATCCTCCAGATCCCTGGTGAAAAGCCAGACATTGATCAGCCATAAAGCAAAAATCGTTATCGCTATAAAAGATCCCGCAAAAAGAATGAGCATCAATGAGGGACTCTCTGCTGGAAATATTTCGTCCATTCGCGATTGCGTCAGCATAGCCACCGGTGCTATCCGAAAAACCGCTAGCAAAGGTGAAGTGATCAATGCTAGGAGCAATAATTGCCGCCTTACAGGCTGTTGCCAATACATGGTATCCGTTCTCGCTTTAAGTAGGAGCTTGTTGGAAAATTTAATCTGGTGAATGTCAATGGAACCAAATTTATCTTGATTGCTAGCTAATGCGGCCTGCTTTCCAAGGATTTATGAACCTGGTTTCGCAATGAAAATTTCATTTAGCCCGCTAAACTCAATTTTAATTCCTTATCCAGAACCAATAAATCGTTGCAAATCAGTTTGCAAAATTTCCCAACAAGCTCTAAAAAGTGGGGCCAGTCACTAACACTGCACACTGACCCCATCTCAATTTACACCTAAAACCCTATTATGTAGTACTGCAATGCTTGATTGTTCTACAAGTCTGCTGATTATTCTGGCAATTCTATTTGCAGGGTATCAGCAGTGAAGGCTCCAAAATATCCTAGTATTTCTCCGTCCCAGTTTCCTGTTGGATTCCCAGGAGCCGCACTTCCACTATTCGGCCCTCCATCTTCTCCGATAATATCCGATAGAGAATTGAGGTACTCGAAGCTACCTTCGTCAATATGCTGGAGAATCACCGTCAGCGTTACGCCTGGATCAAAAGCGCGCTGAAAAATGGGTAGCCGCGCATTTTCGCTACCGTCGAACAGATTGTCATCTGTCACCTGTAAGTCTTCGCCTGCTAACTCGTAAATGCCATCAATAGCATGGATTTGGCGGTAGTAGTTTTTCCGTTGTGGGTCATCCGTAAAACGAAGAAAAACCTGGTAACCTTCATCAAGTGGCCCGAACGCTTCTCGAAACTCCGACTCCAATTCACGCAGTTCTACCGGAACAGGCACCTCGGCACTAGCCAAATAACGAGTATCATCGAGGGTAACCTCAAGGGTGTAGGTCTGTCCACTCACTGCTTCGACATTAGCACGATACAGCCCATCATTAACCAATGGAATGTCAATGCTGGTGCCAGTATTATCCAGGAGTCGCACCTGTGCATCATTGCGAAAAGCCGGAGCCTCGTTGCTGAAGTAATTTACTGTTTGGGAAATAAGGACTTCAAAATCATGCTGTCCTTGTTGCAAGCGAGCTTCAATGACTAGCTGCGGATCGCTTTCGTTCAAATCCACATCTATCACTTTCTCACAGGCACATACCAGTACTACACTTAGTAGTAGTAAGAGATTTATTGGTTGCAACTTCATTGATTTAGAATTTGAAATTGTAGGTAGCAGATGGCACCCATTTGAAAAGCGATAACTGTACAGCCTCGGTTACAGTAGGATCATCCTCACTAGGCTGGAAGTCGATAGAGAAGGCATTTTCTCGTCCGTAGGCATTGTAGAGGGAGAAGTTCCAGCTGGATTCCCATTTCTCTGTTTTCTTTCTTAGCCAGGTAACTCCCAAATCTAGGCGGTGGTAGTTAGGCATTCGGTAGCCATTACGCTCTGTGTAGTATGGGGCCACTACCCCATCGACGGTGTATCGACCAGAAGGGAAGGTAACTGCATCGCCGGTATTGAACACAAAGTTGGCGGACACCTTCACTTTAGGGCTGAGGTCATACATGGCCACTATCGCAAAATCATGGATGCGGTCTTGGCGAGCAGGAAACTCTTCACCATTATTGATTTCATCAAACTGCCGTAGCGTACGTGAGAGGGTGTAGCTCACCCAACCAGTAAGGCGGCCTTGGGTCTTCTTCAGGTAAAACTCAGCTCCGTAAGCCCGACCATCACCGTAGACCAGATCCCCTTCTATCTCTTCGTTGAAAAAAAGATTGGCTCCATTGCGGTAGTCAATTACATTCTGCATGTCCTTGTAGTACACCTCCACAGATGTCTCGTACATATTATCCTTGAAGTTGCGGAAGTACCCTAGCGATACTTGGTCGGCAATTTGTGGTTCCACATTGTTACTGCTCGGCACCCAAACATCGGTTGGGGTAGAGCTAGTCGCATTACTGAGCAAGTGCAGGTATTGATAATTTCGGTTATAACCGAGCTTCATAGAACTGCTGCTATTCAATAGATAGGTGGCGGACAAGCGCGGTTCCAAACCACCATAGGTTTGGATACTCTCGCCACTTTCATAACGGGTTTCTGAAAGTAAATTACCTAAGTCATCAAATTCATAGGCTGTGCCCTCTCCTCGGTAGTCGAAAAAGGAGTAACGCAGGCCGTAGTTCAGACTTAGGCGCTCATTGAGCTGCTGCTCGTTTTGTACGTAGATAGCTGCCTCGTGAGAGTATTTTTCTTCCGCATCCTCAGCCGTAAATCCACTGTTCGCACCAGCATTTAGGTTACCAGGCTCCAACGTATGTAGAATCAGGTTCGCACCGAACTTGACAGTATTCCGATCGTTGGGAAAGTAGGTGAAGTCTTGCTTGAAATTCCAGTCTTCAATGACCGACTCCAAGCCAATGGCATCATCACCTTGACCAAAACCGAATTCATAATCGTAGTTACTGTAGATAAGCGAAGTATTGGAGAATAGCTTATTGGAGAACAGGTGATTCCAACGCAAAGTAGCAGTAGCATTTCCCCAGTCGAAACCGAAGTCATCCCCAAAACCAAAGTTGTCTCTACCGAAATAACCCGATAGAAACAGGCGATCACTTTCACCCAATCGGTAATTGGCCTTCAGGTTCAGGTCATAGAAATAAAGGTTTGTATTACTGGTGCTTTCATCGCTGCTCAATCCAAGGAAGAGGTCAGCATAGGTACGGCGGCCAGATACCATAAAAGAACCTTTATCCTTAACGATGGGGCCCTCAAGCGTCAAACGGGAAGAGATCAACCCGATGCCTCCTTGGCCACTGAACTCCTTACTATTACCATCGCGCATGCGAATATCCATAACCGATGAAGTTCGTCCGCCATATTCAGCAGCCATCCCTCCCTTATAGACGGTAACATCTTTAAGGGCATCGGAATTGAAGACCGAGAAAAAGCCTAGCAAATGCGATGGGTTATAAACTGGTGCTTCGTCAAGCAGGATCAGGTTTTGATCCAGGCCACCACCCCGAACATAAAAGCCAGAGCTACCTTCACCCGCAGACTTGATGCCGGGGTTGAGTTGTACGACTTTTAAGACATCACGTTCACCAAAAAGTACAGGCACCGCTTCGATTTCACGGACATTTATTTTAGTGACACTTCCCCTGGTTTCCGTCACGTTTTGATCGGCCTTTTCAGCAGTTACTACGACTTCTTCCAATACTTGGGAGTTGGGGACTAACTCCACATCTAACTGAAGATCTTCCTTCAAGTCGAGGTTGATTAGCTTGACCTGATATCCTAAGTACTGAAAGGCAACTTGATGTTCGCCTGCTGGTAAAGTGAGCGAATAGAAGCCATAAATATTGGTCGTTGTCCCTACCCCATCTAGATTACTGACCAAGGCGGTAGCTCCGATCAGATCTTCTCCGTTGGAGGCATCTTTCATGTAACCACTAAGGGTTACCTTCTCCCCCTGTGCCCAAGCTAACAGTGGGGATAGTAGGGTGATTAGTAGGATTGTTTTATGCATGGTTTTTTAGAGTTATTGTGCGTTGAACACCCGACAAATTTATCGGCAGCCAACAGGCCAAGCAGGCATTATGATGCCCAAAAGGCCAGATCAAGACCTAAAGCGGACGAAAGCCAGAGGGAACTTACTCGGGCTCAAATCCTAAGATCACATTGAGGTTGCCGACACTCTGGCCCGGCTGGAAATTATCTACCCCAATACCGTAGTCGAAGCCCAGTAGGCCAAACATGGGTAAATAGACCCTGGCTCCTACGCCGAAGGAACGCCGCATCTCAAAGGGGTTGTAAGTATCAAAGTCTCGATAGCTGTTACCAGCCTCCACGAAGGCGAGCGCATAGATAGTCGAGTTGGGGTTAGTGGATAAGGGGTAGCGCGCTTCTACCGTGAACTTCTGAAACAAGGGCGTAGCAACCTGCCGGCCATCGACAAAATTGGCTTCCAGGTCATTGATCTCATATCCGCGCAAAGAAATAATGTCCGTCCCCTGGAACCCGAGGTTCTGGTTATTCAATCCATCACCACCTAACAGGAAGCGCTCGAAGGGTGCAAAGCCTACGTCTTCATTGTAATACCCCTGAAAGCCAAGCTTAGCAGCAATCTTTAGCGTGAGCTTACCAGCCAAAGGAGCATAGTAAGCAGCATTAAATCGCCACTTGTGGTACTCAATCCACTCGAATCTTTCTTCATTGCTCAAGGTCTCATAATCACGATCGGAGAAAAGCGAATACGGTGGCGTCAGTTGAAGAGATAGACTAAAGGAGCTTCCTCGTGTCGGGAACAGCGGATTATCAATGGAATTGCGGCTAATGGTTTGGGTGAGGCTGAAATTGTTGAAGATGCCGTTGCTCACAGTGCTCCCATCATCGGCTACGAACAGGCCACTCCAGTTATTTAAGCTGAACTGCTGTAAGTTCACTGAACTGGTCAGCACAAAAAAGTCGTCTGGCCAGCGCAGACGAGTACCCAATGAAAGGGTTACTCCCCCAATGTAAAACTCCTGTAGCCCCGCAGCTTCCTGACTCAGGCCATTCGTGAAGCGATTCAGGAAGCCTGCTACAGTAAACGAATTTGGCTTTCTACCACCCAGCCAAGGCTCCGTAAAGGACAAGTTGATCGACTGGTACTGCCGCCCATTACTCTGCGCACGAATCGACACCCGCTGACCGTCACCTTGCGGCAAAGGTGCCCAGCTGGAGCGATCACGAAGATTACGCAAAGAGAAATTACTGAAGGTAAAACCTAGGGTACCAATTACACCTTGCCCAGCACCTCCCCAACCAGCGGAAAGTTCCAACTGATCAGAAGGTCGTTCTTCCAGCGTGTACTCGATATCCACCGTCCCATTCTGTGGATTGACTGGGGTATTAATGCCCAAATTCTCGGGGTTAAAGTAGCCCATGTTGATCAACTCTCGTTGAGAACGGATGATGTCCGAACGGCTGAATTTATTGCCGGGCCTCGTCCTTAGTTCACGACGAATCACATGTTCATTCGTGCGATCGTTCCCCGCAATCGTAACCTTATCGATTGTCGCAATTGGTCCTTCAAAGAGACGAATCTCTAGGTCGACAGTGTCTTCCCGGATGGCTTTTTCGTGCGTCTGCACATTAAAAAACAAGTAGCCATCATCCATGTATAAGGTGCTAAGGTCACTTCCGTCGGCACTAAATGAGAGTCGTTCCTGGAGCAGCTCATTATTGTATAAGTCTCCGGCCTGCATGCCCAAGACTTGGTCCAGTTGCTTATCACTGAAGCGCGAATTACCCTTCCAACTGATACTTCCAAGATAGTAGGGCTGTCCTTCATCCACCCAAATATCGAGCCGTATTTGGCCTTTATCATCACGCCAGATGGAGTCTCTGGTTATCACGGCATCGCGGTAGCCGAGCGACTGGTAGAAGGCAATCACTCCTTTTTTATCCATCTCGTACTCCTTCCGTATCAACTTAGAGCTCGCCAGGAAACGGGATCGTTCTTTTGTCTTAGTCAATCGCTTCCGCAATACGCGGTCTTTGACCTGCTCGTTTTCCTGAAAATTGATTTGTGCAATCTTCGTTCGTTCGCCCTTGTCGATATCAAATATTACCTGGAGCGCATTTACACGAGTAGTATCATTAGCGGTGATCGCCTGCGTCTCCACATCCCAATAGCCTTTCTCGATGAAGAACTGATTGATTGCATTGATCGCATCTTGCTTATTCGCTTCGTTAAGCAGGGAGCCCTTTCGAAGGAATCGCCCTACCTCATCGTTCAAATCATCGTGCCAGTTCTTTTTCACCCCCCGGTAAGCGTAGCGCGATAATCGCTTTGCTTCTTGGAGGACGATTTCCAGAAAGGCAATATCCCCCACGGTACGAACGAGATGAATCTCCACGTCCGAGAAGATCCGTAGCCGAAGCAGCCTGCGCACGGCCCTTTGGATTTCTGGCCCTGGCACTTTGACCTCTCCACCTACCTCAAGTCCACTCAAAGAAATCAGCGTGACTTCATCACTGAAGTAGGCACCACTCACCGTAATCCCTCCAATTTCATAGCGTTCAGGAGACGTGTAGTCTACTGTTGTCATACTGTCCACCGATTGCCCATGCAGTGCAAACTGTCCTCCCAAAAGCAGCAAGACAGTAGGCACTAATTGGCTTAGATACAGCTTTAGATTAATCGTCATCATCAGCCGCATCATTAGGTAAGAATTCACGGAGGTCATCAAAGCGACTGGAGCCGTTGCGGCCAGTGGTTACAAAGGCCCGCCCCTGCACTACGAAGCCAACTGCATCCTGTCGCAAGGCTCCCTCAAAGCCCGTCTTCTCTTCCCATTCATCGGTACCCGCATTGTATTCCCATACGGAAGACACAATACTGCCATTGCTACCCGTTGCCAGATAGGACTTATCCCCTATCGTAAATGCGACGGCAGCGTGGCGAGCAATCTCGAAGTCGTCTTCGTTCAAGTCGGTAAGTCGAGTCCAGGTACCATCACTGGTATCGTACTGCCAAAAATCGAATTCGTACACCCCATTATTACGGCCGGTACCGACGAAGTGTAGTCCGTTATTAGAAAAGGCTACCGCCGCCTCTCGTTTGCTACCGCCTAGACTCACGATCTGTTCCCAGGTGTCGCTAGCCGGATCATAACGATAGAAATCCTTCAACCAGTTATCATTGAATCCAGTGCCAACATAGCCGTAGGTTCCATCTGTAAAGGCAACTGCATCGTAGCGTTCCGCCCCACCAAAGTCTGAAACCTGGGTCCATTGTGACCCACTCGGCGCAGTAGGATTAAAGGACCAGAAGTCGGCGAACTCTTCTTCGTTATCGCTATCAAAGCCCGTCCCAACGTAAGCCCGATCACCTAAACCGAAGGCCACTGCCGCCCGCCGTGGTGGGCCAGGGAAAGAATCAACGGGAGTCCAGAAATCCTGTAGCGGATCATAGCGCCAGAAATCTCGCAAATCATCTTCTCCATCAAAGCCTAAACCTACGTAGGCGTAATCACCGATCACAAAGGAAACGGCGTTCGAACGTGGAATACCTTCAAAGTCGGAACGGCGGACCCAGTTACCAACTAAATCCTCGTCATCATCAGAGAAACAACCCGTCAGGGCGGTCATGCTTAGCAGCCCTAGTACCAGCCAGCACCAGGTCATTGTGTAATTGCGTAATTGCATTGTCTTATTCTATTTTGGTTATTCTTTTAGATCAAGTGTGAACAGGCGGAGTTCCATCACGTCAGGATGATTGCTATCACCCAGCACCAGACGATCCACTGCATTACCATTGGTGCCGAATTGTAGGAGCAGCCCATTGTCCTCAGGATTTTCAGCCTCCAACTGATACTGGACAAAATCCGTGACATCCAGCGTGTAATAGGTATCCCGGCCAAACTCCAGATCGAGTTCTAGTTGCGCTTGGGTATTCTGCTGAAAGAGCGTATTGTCTTCTTCGACCCAGAAGACCGTTATGTTTTGCGGTAGCGCCTCCTGGTCGATTATATCCACCCCAACAGCCCGAAATCGTAGCTCGGCCCGAGCGACGATCAGATCTTCATTATCGTCTCGTATTTGTGTCAGGGTGGGTATATCAATTCGGCTTACTAGCGCTCCCGCCTGTACAAAGGCCTGTTCTTCGGCTAAGGAGCTTGACAGGCCTTCGTCTTCGTCAATGGCTTCTAGATTGGTGGCCGTGCGATCAAACAGAATTTGATTAAAACTGAGGCCAAACTCTGCTGTGTAGGTCCGAATCTCTTGCTGGAGTGGGAGACTATTGATATCCGTTAGGTACAAACGCATCTGAGCAGTCGACTTCCGAAAGCCTACAAAAGCACCGTCGGCATTTGTAACCTGCAAAACCAAGCCCGGGAAATAGTCTAAAAACTCACTTTCCACCAGTAAGACATCCTCATCCTCGACTAGACGAGCAAAGAAATCTTCACCAATAGCGTCATCCAACCTAATCTCAAGGGGCTCTCCACGACGGGGGCGAGGTGCAAGCTCAACGGTAGCAATGGGCGTAGCAGCAAAGTCGAAGGCGTCCGTCGTGTACAGATCGGTCACGTCCACATCCAGCTCCATCGTCTCTTGCACCTGATGGACACTCAATTGAACGGGAACAAGCGTATCATAAAAAGAGTAGCCATCATACTCCAGATAGAGTGTCAGAGAATCGAAACGAAAATTCCGTTCCGCATCGAGTCGCAATACATCATCAATGGGAAACTGACTAAAGGCGCGTCCATTGATTAAGCCAAAAACAGGATCCTGATGCCGCCCCACTAACAAGCGCTCATTATTCGTACTAATGGTACTATCCAAAGGAAAGGTGCGGACGACCAAGTTGGCCAAAAGCGCCTCCTCCACAATGAAGGATTCTTCTGGAAAGAAATCCGCTCCAATCTCAGTAGGCGGCGAGCAAGCATATTGTAAAACGACCAGCACGATTAGGTAAAAGCGTTTCATAGGTTCTGTCCTTCAATTTGGCCTAGAGAGCATGAGGATGAGCACCAACGTTGGCCGGCTTTCCGCTTATTCAACCAGCGTACGATTTTTATCAATGAAACCTACTCCAAGCTATTCAGAGCTACCAGTAATGGCCTTTATATTCGAAAAGGCACGCTTGGTTGAGAAAATCGAAGCACTTGTTGATTTGGCTTATTCCTACACAACGGCACAATGCTTACCGGTACTCCTTGGGAAAAAATCTGCCCATGCGTTTACCGTTACTTCTATTTTGTTGGTCCATGCCCATATTGGTGGCTGCTCAATTTCAGAGCGGTTCGCCTTATTCGGCTTTTGGTATCGGTGATTTATTGTGGCAAGGCCGCGGACAAAACGCTGGCCTTGCTGGAGCAGGCATTGGCTTACGCAGTGATGCTTATCTTAACCTTACTAATCCGGCTGCTTACACGGCCATGCGTCAACCTTATAGCATGGCGTTGGAGACCGGTTTTTATGCCCAGAGCCTTGCCCTGTCTAGCGGCAGTGAAGAAGCACAGCAGCGCGATGGCGGCATGACCGATATCACCCTGTGGTTGCGCCCTTACAAGCGTTGGGCGATGACCATTGGTATACAGCCGTATAGCCAGGTGGGGTATTCCATATTGAGCGACCGCGTTCTGGAAAACATAGAGACGACCTACCAACTTATCAATGAAGGTGAGGGAGGTCTCAGTCGACTGTTTTGGGGTCATGCTTATCAACTCTCCCCTCAACTCAGCATTGGACTTAATGCCAATTTTCTCTTTGGGTCCATTAGCCAGCGAGAACAGTTCTTATCACAAGGTGATCTGGATCCCTTTGAGGTACTTTCAGAAACCGTTCTTCGCGGCTTCAACTTTGACGGTGGTATACAGTGGACGTTCCCCATCGGCACTGACGAACTCACTCTTGGGGCCACCTTACAGACAGAAAGCAATCTGTGGTCAAGAACGGATCGAGAACTCTTAGCCGGAACCGACCAATTAGAGACAGAGGGCAGTGGTGACCGAGATCGTTATCACATTCCCTTTAGCTACGGTTTTGGTAGTAGTTATCGACGAGCGAACTGGGTCATCACAGCAGAGGCTGCCTACGAAAATTGGGCTAGCCTCAGTCTGGATGCCGATGCCGCTTTTGTAGATACCTGGAGCGGCACTATCGGGCTCGAGCTAGCTCCATTTAAGGATAAATACCAAGATTATTTTCAGGCTTTCACCTTGCGTTCTGGCTTTAGCTACCGCAATAGCTATCTAGAAATTGGTGGGCAAAACTTTGGCCACTGGCTAGCTTCATTTGGCCTAGGCATACCCTTAGGACCACAGCGAAATCAGCTGCATCTCACCTATAGCTACCAGAATAGAGGAACGACGGACGGAGTGCTCATTCATGAGCAAATTCATCAATTGAGTGTAGCCTTCACCGTACGTGATGTCTGGTTTATTAAACGCAAATTCAACTAGCCTATGATTACACTGAGCCAACCCCAGAAGGCCTCTTCTACTCTTTTCGGTGAACGCCCAAGTACCACAAGTATGATGAAGTGCCTGATAGTAGACGATGAAAAAATAGCCAGAGAGATTATCAAAACCTACCTGGCTAAGCTGCCCTATATTGAGTTAGTAGGCGAATGTCGCGATGCTGTTCAAGCCCTAAGCATTCTTCAGAAAGAAACGGTGGATTTGCTCATCCTAGACATCGAAATGCCGAATCTATCTGGCATCGAATTAGTCAAAAGTTTTTCCCAACAGCCGCTCGTTATTTTCTCTACTGCCTATCCGCAATACGCATTGGAGGGTTTCGAACTTGATGTTGTGGACTACTTGCTAAAGCCGGTACGCTTCAGTCGTTTCCTACAAGCAGTCAATAGGGCTAGCCAGCGCCTAAGAGCACAACGTTTGACGGACGCTACCATGATGCCCGAACTGCCTGTAACCAACGAACAATCGTACATCATTTTACGAGCTGATCACAAAATCTATAAGGTAGCCTACAATGACATTGCCTACATCCAAAGCATGAAGGAATACGCTGCATTCTATCTTCATTCTGGTGGAAAAATACTAGCACTGAAGGCCTTGCGCCAGCTCGAAAAAGAACTTCCTGCGCAGCAATTCTTACGAGTACACCGTAGCTACATCATCCCTATTGCTGGTGTCACAGCGGTAAATCGGCAGTCCGTGCAGCTAGGAAGTGTTAAGCTACCTATCGGTGGCCATTATTGGCAAACCATCCGTGATCGGCTCATCAGCTGAGCCCGGGATTTGCCCGCTTCGCGCTGTTTCATACTACTTCTATACTGGTTTTGATCGAAATTAATCATCGGATTAATCAAGAACACGGTCGCTCATACTTAACGAATCACCCCAATGCCGAAATACACTACTCTCCTTTTACTAGTTGTTTTATCCACTTCTATCCTTCATGCACAAGCCGTCCTAACGGATAGTAGATTCTATGCCGTTGGCGATCACTTAAACTACCATCTAGTTGATATTGATAATATAGCAATTGGCGAAGCCAGTGCACAGGAGCAGGAATGGGATTTTACGCATCTATCGGGAACGGAAGTATGGACAGATACTTTCCTGGCTGCAGCTGTTGGTGCCTTTGCAGATACTTTTCTAGAAGCCAACGTACTTCAACTTAGTACAGGTGGCAGCGAAGAATACCTGCAAATCAACAGCTCAGCCATCCTTTCCTATGGATACGTACAGGATCTACTAGGTATATCATTTCCAGTGCGCTATCAGGAGCCGCGCACGCTCATAGAAAACCCAACCACCTACGGTGATATCCTGGAGGTTACCCAAGAAGGTGGATTTGCCATCAGCTTAGCGGACTATCCTATTATTGACTCTCTGCTAGGCAGTTTAGACCTGGGAGAATTAAGTGGCACACTAGACTCTTTACGACTGTTAACGACCACCACCACCCGCCAGGAAGCTGATGCTTGGGGTACATGCCACATCAGCAGCGGGAGCTTTGAAGTTTTACGTCTGGTACAACAGACTACTATTACAACCACCTTAGAGGTGCATGTAAATGCCGGGCCATTCAGCTTCTGGATTGACCTCGCTAACTTCTTTGAAGAGCTAGCCTTTGAGCCACTGAGTACCGAACAAGCCTATCAATACATCGCTCCAGATCATAAGACCATTATTGCCGACATACGCCTATCCCCCACCGGGGATGTTACCCGAGTATTAATCGCTGATCTGGAGACGTTTTCTAGTACCACCACCATTACCAACAGCCCAACCAGCCTTCACCTCTACCCCAACCCAACAAGAGATTGGGTACATTTTCAGTCTACACTTCCAGACGGAGAATACCAGCTACACCTCTACAATATGGAGGGACGCTTAATCGAATTAACATCTGTATCTATCAGTGGTGGATCCGGCGAGCACCAACTCAGGAGCACGCTCGCCGGTATCTACCTCTTTCAGATGACGAATGCTAACGGTCAATTAGTGGGAAATGGCCGTCTTTTGGTTGAATGATCGAGCTTTTCATTCAGACGTTCAAATTAGCAAGGGGAGGTTTCCGGGTGGGAGCCTCCCTTCTTTCATTTCCGGTTTTGCCTTTCTCAAATCAGTTTTTGCCCGCCCGCGATGGGAATTCCTGCCCTCCGTTTACATCCCCTCTACCTTCGCTTCAAAGTTCTCCATGAACCTTATTACCATCACCAAACGAATACTTATGCGCTATTTATGGCTCGCTCTAAGCATGTGCTGTACATTGCTCAGCGCCCAAAGCACCTTAGACCTTTCTTCCTGCCTAAACTACGCTCGTGCCCACAATCTTGAATTGGAGAACGGCCGACTGGGAGAACGAACTGCCCACTTTGAAAAGAAAGAAGTGGTGGGATCTCTCTACCCTCAAGTCAGCGGTACGTTTAGTAATACCTACAATGGCATCTTACGAACCTCTATTCTACCAGCTGAAGCTTTTGGTGGTCAAGAAGGTAGTACCTCTGAAGTGCAGTTTGGCACGACCTACGAATCTACGGCCAATCTGCAGGTCACTCAGCAGTTGTTTAACCCCAGTCTAGGTTCTAGCCTAAAGTTGGCCGAACAGAACAAACTTCTACAACAAACAAGCCTACGCCAAACGGAAGAACAAATCGCCTACAACATTGCCATCTTGTACTACAACATCATCATACAGGATGTCCAGCAAAGTAACTTGGAAGCCAGCGCGGCAACTTTAGACAGCCTTCTTCAACAAGGCCAGCTCCAACTTGAAGAAGGAGTAGCCCGTCAGGTAGATGTGGACCGGCTACAGGTAAACGCCAACGCCCTGCATTCACAAATTGATCAATTAGAGCGCTCCAACGAACAGTTGCTCAACAACCTCAAACTACAGCTGGGCATGCCACTGGTCACACCCCTAGCCTTGGCATCTATCACCTTACCACAACTAGAAGATGAGGTAAATACCACCGGCCCTAAATCCAACACATTTAGCCAGCGACCGGATATTAGAATGATGGAAATCCAAGAGGAGATGAGTGTTTTGCAAAAGCGCATCAATCAACAGGGCTATATCCCGACACTGTCTCTGAACTTACAGGCGGGTTCCATATCTAACCGCAATGACTTTGGTTTTGGCGATGCCAATTGGAACGACTATCTGGGCTTAACGCTCAACCTTAGTGTGCCAATTTTCGATGGTTTTCAGCGTAGTGCCAAAAACCAGCAACTCAAGATCGAGACAGAAATGGCTCAGAACAATAAACGCCTAACGGAGCAGCGTGCCGAATATGAACTGAGCAATGCCCGATCCCAATACGACAACACCAATACCGAGCTGAAACAGCAAAGGCAAAATGTAGACTTGGCTAACAAAGTCTTTTCAGTCAGTCAACTTGAATACCAGGAGGGGATTATCCCCGCGACTACCTTGACGGAAGCTCGCAATGACCTCACAGAAGCACAAAACATCTATTTCCAAACCTTATTGGAACTACTCCAGGCTAGACTAGAAGTGGCCTACTCACAAGGACAGGTAGTCCAGTTTATCGAACAACAATAACCTTCACAAGCATACCAACATGAATATCAATCTCATATATATCAGCACCTTGATCTTGCTGCTGAGTTCTTGCTCAGCTGAACAAACAGAAAACAATTGGAAAACTTCCACTGTGGATCGTGGAGAACTGGAAATGGTCATCTCGGCCTCTGGTACTTTGAAGGCGACCAATACGGTAGAGATCGGCACCCAGGTTTCGGGGGTTATTGAAGAGGTTTTAGTTGATTTTAACGATGAAGTCAAAGCCGGCCAAGTGATAGCCCGCCTAGATGACCGCATGTTACGTGCTTCTCTCCAACAGGCACAAGCAAGCGTACAACAAGCCGAACTACAGCTGGCCCAAAGAGAGCGGGCCTATGCAGATGCACAACGTTACAACAATGGCGAACAAACAGACCTTAGCGTGCGCGAAGCAGAAGCCAATCTTCAGCAAATCAATGCGCAGTTGGATCTCGCCGAACGTAATTTCAATCGCTACAAAAACCTGTACGAAAAGGGTGCTGCTTCGCGGATAGAGTACGAGAACAAACAAATGGAGTATGAACGTTTGCAGGCCAACTACAACTCGGCATCTACTTCCCTAGATCGAACCAAGGCTAACCTTAGTTCTGTCGATTTGCAACGAACACGAGAGGATCTTCTCACGGCTCAAGCCAATTTGCAGTCGGCTCGCGCAGCTCTCCGCCAGGCCGTTGTAAACCTGGAACATACCGAGGTTCGCTCGCCCATTGATGGTGTGGTTTTATCGCGAAATATCGAGAATGGTCAGACGGTTGCAGCTAGCTTCCAAACACCGATCCTTTTTAGCATTGCCAATGACTTGACCAAAATGGAAATTGAAGCCAGCATTGACGAGTCTGACATCGGCTACATTCAACAAGGCCAACCCGTCAACTTTAATGTAGATGCTTACGGGCAAGCTTCGTTCACGGGGATAGTCCAGGAAGTGCGTCTTCAACCAACAGTGGTGTCCAATGTGGTGATCTACACGGTGATCATCGCTACCGAGAACAAGGATCAACAACTGATGCCTGGCATGACCGCCAACCTGGACATCGTCACGGAGCAGATAAAAGATGCCCTCATCATACCGGTTACTGCCCTCCATTTCCAACCCAACACTACTGATGGGATAGCACTACCCGCAGCTCTACCTGAGTCGGCTGCTAAAGAAAGTCGATTGATTTGGAAGTTAGAAGATGGTCAACTGATCCCCGTCCAAGTTGGAATCCTATTAAATAGCGGCCGTTTCGCTGCTGTGGAGTCCACGGAGTTGACAGCAGGGTCAACCCTTGTGACAGGATATGAACGACAAAAGGCTCGAGGCGCAGCAGATGAAGAAGCCCAAAGCCCATTCATGCCGAGTCTACCATCAAGCAACAGCAAGCAGTCATCCTAAGTCAAACACCATGAAAGAAACAGTAATTGAAGCAATCAACATTCACAAGACTTTCGACCTTGGTGAAATCCAGGTGAGAGCACTTCGTGGGGTAGATCTTGAAATCTATGCTGGCGATTTAGCGGCGATTATGGGGCATAGTGGATCCGGCAAGTCCACCTTCATGAATATCATTGGCTGCCTGGATGTACCCAGCGAAGGTCAGGTATTGATTGATGGCAGAAACGTCGCCTCTTTTGATCGTGATCAGTTGGCGGATATCCGCAATGGTAAGATTGGTTTTGTATTTCAGTCGTACAACTTGCTTCCTCGGACAACGGCTCAGGAGAATGTTGAACTACCACTTATCTACAATCCATCCATCAGTTCGGAAGAACGAGAACACCTTGCGCAACAAGCATTGGCGCAGGTAGGCCTGGGCGAGCGTACACACCACCTGACCAATCAGCTTTCCGGAGGGCAACAGCAACGCGTGGCTATCGCCCGGGCACTCGTCAACGATCCCTTGGTCATATTGGCAGATGAGCCAACAGGAAACCTGGACACTAGGACCAGCTATGAGATCATGGATATTTTCCAATCCTTGAATGAGCAAGGCAAGACCGTCCTGATTGTCACCCACGAACCAGATATCGCCCATATGTGCAAGCGCAACATCGTCTTTAAGGATGGCAAGATCATCAAGGATTTTGCGGTCGAACAACGTACTAATGCGGCAAAAGAACTATCCCAACTCCCAGCCGAAACAACCCTCTAAACCATGAACACGTACAACCTGCTGAAACTTTCTTTCAAAGCCCTACAGAAAAACATTTTTCGCACCTTCCTCACCATGCTGGGAATTATCATTGGTGTGGGGTCTGTCATTGCCATGCTGGCCATTGGTGAAGGTTCAAAACAGAGTATTGAAGATACCATTTCCGAAATGGGTTCCAATATGATCATGGTCTTCCCGGGTACCGTGCAAATGGGAGCTGTAAACATGGGCGGTGGTACCGCCCAACCGCTGGAGATGGATTATGTAGAAGCGATAGAAGCCCGAAGCACTGCTCTACAAGCCATATCCCCGGTAGCCAATACCAAATCTCAGGTGATCTCGGAACAAGGCAACTGGAGCACCACGATTGTGGGGTGCTATCCCAACTACCTCGACATTAGAGCTACGGAGTTACAAGCTGGCCGTCGATTCACCCAACAAGAAGTAGATCGTAACGCTAAGGTATGCTTGGTAGGCACTACGGTCGTGGAAGAGTTATTTGGCCCAAATACCAATCCAATTGGCGCTTCCATTCGCATAGAAAAGGTGCCGTTCCAAATTATCGGGATCTTGGAAGAGAAGGGAGGTGGTATGACAGGCAACGACGAGGACGACACCATATTAGCCCCTTTTGGTACCGTGCAGCGCAGGCTTCTAGGTATCACTACCGTGCCGCAGATTATGGCCTCGGCCTACAGCAAAGAAATGATCCCGGTTGCCTCATCAGAGATTGAGCAAATACTCTATGAAGAAATGCGGGTTGAACCAGAAGATGAAGCCTTTAGCATACGTACCATGGATGAGCTGTCAAGTATGTTGACGTCCGTCTCTGACATCCTGGTTATTCTACTCGCATTCGTTGCCGGAATTTCCCTGGTGGTTGGTGGAATTGGTATTATGAATATCATGTTTGTGACCGTAGTGGAACGAACCCGAGAGATCGGCCTTCGAATGGCGGTCGGTGCGAAGAGTAAGCACATCCTGTGGCAGTTTCTGGCGGAGGCCATCGTCATCAGTTTCACAGGTGGTTTAATTGGCATTTTCTTCGGGGCGCTCATCGCTGCTTTAGTTGGAAGTCTGATGAACTGGCCGATACTGATTACTACTACTTCTATTATTCTATCGTTCGGGTTCTCTGCCCTGATTGGTATTTTCTTCGGCTGGTATCCGGCACGTAAAGCCGCAAACTTAATCCCTATTCAAGCCCTTCGCTACGAATAGGAGGTGAGTATAAATATTCTATCCATTTACAATAGCTCTAGATTGCTGCCCGCTTTTGGGCAGCAATTTTTTCTTTCAAGGCCAACCTAAGATTGACGGTGAAGGTATTTTCGCCTTTAGTGGTTAGCAAGGAATGTTGTCCTGGGTACAAGAGCTCCAGCCTTCGACGCACATTTTGCAAACCAATTCCACCATATACATGGGATGTTCTTCCTCCATCCAGTAGGCTATTCTCGATTTGGACAATTAGTTGCTCACCATCACTCACCCGTATTTCAATGCTGATCCAACCTTTATCCAGTTTTTCAATCTGACTATGCTTAAAGGCATTCTCCACCAGGGGAATTACCAACATAGGGGCAATTTGAATACCCTGCATAGAAATCGGATACCGGCAAGTGACGTTAAATCTTCCTTCATCTTTTAGCTGCTGAAGCGAAATGTAATGCTGGATATAGCTGATCTCTGCTGCTACCGGCACGGTGGGTTTGCTACATTCATATAATACATAGCGCATCATTTCTGACAACTGCAAGATCGCTTCCGAGTTGTTCCCGTTGGGGCGGATAGACAAACCGTAAATGTTATTGAGTGCATTCAGTAAGAAGTGTGGATTGATCTGACTCTTCAGAAATTGCAGCTCCGTAGCCGCACTTTCAGCTTGAATTTTAGCTGCTAAACGCTCCGTTTCTTGTTGCAGGAAAATGTGCTCTACTAAACTACTGCTAATCGTAGCAGAGAAGAAAAATAGACTCTTGAAGAATAATGGAGGTAATAAGAATAAGGTGGGCGCATTTTGGATATGGGGAGGAACCCACTGACGCCTGGCTGGGAAAAAGTCTCCCCAAATAGTGAAGTCAACGCCTACACTTAATAGCACCGTGAATATGCACAAACTAAACGCTACAAAGAAGTATCGACTATAGCGCCTGACTGCCAAATATCGCGGAAAAAGGAAATAGATATTGAAGGCCAGTAGCCCTACTATGCCTAGTAAGATAGGGATACCGCGAAGCATCAAATTTTTGGGAAATCCCGCCCAGAGGAATATACTACTAACGCTAGCCATCAGTAGTATCCAAAAGCAGATTTGGAGCATCAAACGGAAGGCAGGACGGGAAAAAGAAGCCATAAGTTTATCTCATTGAGCTTTTAGACCATTTGGTTGATTAGGTTTTGCTAGTAACCATCAGATCCGATATCATTAAGCTGGAAGACGAAAATTGAGCTATGGCAATGAGCGATTATCTATCACTACTATCAGGTTTTTTCCTACTACTAATCCTCATCGTATCCAGTTACTTAAAGGATGTCAAAAAAGACTGAAGCGTTGGTCCGCTTTAGGGGGGATCAAAGCTGGAAAGCTCTTTGTGATCCCCCTTGCTTTCCACTTTCAGATTTAATCTTCCAGCTTTGTTCCGGTGAACGGAAACTTACTACCCGCTCTTGGCCCCTCCGTCATCTCGGCGAAACCTTCCATTGTACCCCCAGTAACCTGGGCCGAATTCTTCATCACGATTTTTCCCATCGGACTTTGCATTGTATTTGTCCAATAGAGGAAGTCTCCTTCTTGGGTAATTTCGAACTGGTTTCTTTTTGCGTGTCCCACAAGGCCTTGGCCCTCTTGCTCAATCCGAACTACCTCCTTGCGTGTTCCTCGCGGTGTTTCCGTTACGATTTCCCAGGAACCAATAATCTCACTCTCAATAGCAGTCTTTGTACTTACCGACTGTTCCATTCGCTCAGCTATTATTCCTGAAGTATCAGTAGCGGACGAAAACATGAGTAGTGCTGAAAAAACAAACATTAGACTTTTCATACGTTTGGCTTTTTTGAAGTATTAGAAAGTCTTAAGACAACTCTAAAAATCGGTCGGTTATTCAAGAAATAGAGATCATTTCAACCAAACTACCAGAATCTTCAACTAATGCATTAGTCTAAATCGTAGTGCTTAGTCAGGCTACTTTGATTCATGCCTATAGAAATGTCTGTAATGGCTGTCAATCCTAACCCACTGAATATTTTGTATTTAGCTATCAAAGCCTTTTCTTTGCATGGATTTTTCTGGGCGGGGTCGTATCTTTGCCCTCCCGTCATTCTGACGGTGTGTTTAAATAACTGATTACTAGGCTTTTAACAAACCACCAACAAAGGCGGACTTTTGCTAAAAACCTACAAAATTGACGATAGATGGCACTGATTGGTAAAATCAGAAATAATTCCTGGATACTGATCGTAGCGATCGCCCTAGGTTTGGGCGGATTCCTGGTCATGGACATGGTTAGCGCAGGACAAGGCCCGGGCGGTGGATTATCACAGCTAGTGGTTGGAAAAGTGAATGGTGAGAAGATTCGCCGTACAGATTTTGAGCGCATTTACAGCTTACGCTTTAATGGCTCTGCTGCCCCAACTTACCAAAACCGCAACACCTTGTGGAACTGGTACGTAGAGAATCAATTGCTACAAGACGAAGCGGAAGCCCTTGGTATGGGTGTTAGCCGTGCAGAGATCAGCGACCTCGAATTTGGTCCTAATCCTAGCCCGATTATCCGTCGGAACTTCCCTAACCCACAGCAACCAGGTGCCGTTAACCGTCAGCAGTTGGATTACTTCAAGGGGTTGATCGAGAACAACACGCTGCAAACAGAAATCACCGAAGGCCGCTTGAGCCCTCAGTTCCCTGACTTCTGGCGTATGCAGCGTGACATGATCGTTAAGGATCGTCTTCAAGCTAAACTACAAGGTCTTGTACAAAAGTCAATGTACACACCAACCTGGATGGCTGAAATGGGTTACGCTGAGCAGTCGCAAACGGTTGACTTCCTATACGTGAAGATTCCTTACGAGGAAATTGCTAACGAAAGCGTTGCGATTAGCGACAGCGATCTAGATGCTTACCTGCGTGCAAACGCTGGTCGGTATGATCGTAAAAACGAAGAGCGCGTATTGGATTACATCGCATTTGATGTTCTCCCAACCGCTGCTGACTCTTCTGCTATCCGCGATTCATTGGCTGCTTTGATTCCTGAGTTTACCGCAGCTGTTGACGGTGACTCTACTTTCGTTCTTCGCGAAGAGGGTATCATCACCCCAGCTTACTCTAGCAAGGAGGAATTAAGTACAGGTGTTGCCGATACCGTAATGAGCATGCCAATTGGTTCTGTTTATGGTCCATACACAGAAATGGGTGAGTATCGCCTATTGAAAGTGATTGACCGTGCCATGATGGCTGACTCTGCTGATACACGTCACATTCTATTGAGTGCTCAAACTCCAGATCAATTTGCTGAAGCTGGCGCACGTGCTGACAGTATCATCAATGTATTGAACGCAGGTACTACACCATTCGACTCATTGGTAGTGGCGTTTAGCCAAGATCCTGGTAGTGTAAGCAACGGTGGTTTGTACGAAAATGTACTTCCAAACCAGTTTGTACCAGAATTCAATCGTGTGCTTTTCATTACTGGTGAAATTGGTCCACTTTATAAGGTACGTACTGACTATGGTATCCACATTGTGGAAATCATGAGCCGCTCTGAAACTGCTTCATTGCGTGCAAACGTTGCCTTTATCCGTGATGCGATTGTGCCAAGTAAAGAAACTCAAGACAACGTCTTCCAAGATGCGTCACAGTATATTGCTAACAACCGTAGCCTCGACGCTATGGCTGCTTCAGCACAAGAGAATCCTAGCTTGCGTCTAGTAAGCACTCCAGCATTCGACCAGACTGCTTACACACTTGGTGACCTTGGTTTCAGTAATGACACGAAGGACGCCATTTGTTGGGCCTTCTCTGCTGATCCTGGTGATGTATCTCCAAGCGTATACTCTTTCACCGACAACCAGCGCTACTACGACAACAAGTATGTGGTAATTGGTCTACGTGAAATTCGTCAGCCTGGTACACCAAGCCTTGACGAGGTTCGTGCTGATATCGAAGCAGAAGTAATGGCAGATAAGAAGGCGGCATCTATTGCTGGCCAAATCCAAGGCAAATCACTACAAGCTTTGGCTACTCAATTTGCTACGCAGGTAGACACAATCAGCAACGCTGCTTTTGATCGTCCATCTATGCCTGGCTTGGGTAACGAGCCAAGTGTAATTGCTGCTGCTGTAGGTCTAGAGCAGGGTCAAACTTCTGGTGCTGTCCAAGGTGAAAGTGGTGTATTCATCATCACTAGCACTCGGAAAGCTACTGTTGGTACAGCAACTAACATTCCTCAGATTCGTCAGCGTATGAGTCGCTCTGCTGCTGGTAACGTAGCTAGCTCTTTCATGGCGCTCTTCCGCGATAGCGCTGAGGTAGAAGACAACCGTTCTACTTACGAGTGTAACTAATAGCTAAGTCCAGGCAGAATACCTGCGGCTTAAACTATAAACGCCCCGGATACGATCGTATCCGGGGCGTT
>CAJXOS010000110.1 GCA_913057725.1 uncultured Lewinella sp. | reverse complement strand
AGAGGTCTTACCGTGGTCAACGTGACCCATGATAGTCACAACTGGGGCGCGTGGTTCCAGATCTTCTGGATCATCTACCACCTCTACATCTTCATCGACTTCTTCTTCCACAGAGATAAACTCTACCTCGTGGCCGTACTCTTCCGCTACTAGTTCGATGATTTCAGCGTCCAAGCGCTGGTTAATTGATACGATCACCCCGACATTCATACAGGTCATGATCACATCGGTAGCTGAAACGTCCATTAGGTTCGCAAGCTCCTGAACTGAGATAAACTCTGTTACCTGTAAGTTGTCAGTTCTTGCCTCCATTTCGCGCTGCTCCTGCTTTTCACGCAGGCGCTCCCGGTTGTCCCGGCGCATTTTCTGGCGCTTCTTCTTACCACCACCGGCCATTCTGGCCATGGTAGCCTTGATCTTATCTTCAATTTCCTTTTGGGAAACCTCTTTAACTTCATCACGATTGGAACGGCGTGGACCTCCTCCGCGATTTGGCCTTCCTTGGTTTCCACCTTGAGCAGAAACCCGTTTGCGAGTACGTGGACGACGCTTACGCTCGCCTCCACCAGCACTGCTCTGTCCTGCTTTCTTAGCTTGAGGAGTAGCAGTTTTGGCTTTATCACCACCTTCTTTCGTCTTGGTGGTTTTGTCTTTTTTGCCTTTACCTCTGCCGGCACCTAACTTACTGGTATCAATTTTACCTAAGATCTTCAAGCCTCGCAATTCAGGAGTCTTAGCCCGGGTAATAGTACTAGGATCTTTAGGAGCAGCTTCGTCAGAAGCCTCTTCACCGTCCGCTTTCGCTTCAGCGGCAGGCTCTGCTGCTTTCGGCTCTGCTGTTTCCTCAACAGGAGCTGCTGCTTTTGCAGGCTCTTCTTCCTGTTGTGGTGCAGAAGCCTCAGCTGGTGCTTCCTCTACTGGAGCTTCTTCAACTGGCTCTTCCGCTACTGGAGTCTCTTCCGCCGGAGCCTCTTCTGCTGGTGCTTCCGGAGCAGGTGCTTCTTCTACAACTGGCTCTTCTGCTTTCGGCTCTTCCGCTTTTTTCTCCTTCTTAGCTGCGGGCTTACGTGGCTTATCCAAGTCAATTTTGCCGAGCACCTTTAGACCTGGCTTCTCCGCCTCTTCTACTGCAGGTTCTTCTGCAACAGCAGGTTCCTCTGCCGGGGCCTCTTCCACTACAGGTGGTTCTGGCTCAGCCACAGGTTCTGGATCCGGGGTAGCCTTAGGTGCAGGAGGAGTAGACAAACGCGATTTCAGAATGGAAGAACCGGGCACTTCTGCAGCCTGGCCTAATACACTCGGACGCTCTTCCTTCTGTGCTGGCTCGCTCTCTTTCTTTCCGCCGGAAGCCGTTGGTCGAGTACCTATCACCAATTGGTCAGCCTGTTCTTTGATCGACATAGAACGCTGGAACTCCTGTAGCAGTTCCTGGTACATCGCCTCCGATACTTTGGCTGTTGGTTTAGGATCAATATCGTGCCCCTTGTCTTGCAAGAAGTCAACGATAGTTGATAGACCAACATTTAATTCTTTTGCTATTTTGACTAAACGTCTCTCCATTCTAAAATTTTAGTCTTTGACCCGCCTGCTGATAAAATAAAAGCCAGCGTCAGCCAAAAACACTGCAAAGATAATCTTTAAAAGTGGTTGGGAACAATTCTAAATGCCATAAGTAAGGCATAAAACCTCACAATTTCAAGGTCTTGGCAGCTTTCTAACGCGAAAGCCACCGTAAGTTGTTCCTTTCCGTATGTAAAATGTTAAGCCGGCATTTACCGGCTTAACAGTCAGTCCTGTATTATTCTTCGAATTCAGCGGCCAGAATTTCAAGCAATTCCTTAGCCATTTCTTCCTCTAATTCTGTACGGCGTGCGATTTCTTCCCAGCTCAATTCCAATACGCTACGTGCAGTATCGCATCCGATTTTCTTGAGTTCATCGATGATCCAGTCTTCGATTTCATCGCTGAATTCTACCAGTTCTACGTCGTCGATTTCGATCTCATCATTGTTCCGGTAAACGTCGATTTCAAACTCGGTCAAGCGGCTTGCCAGTTTGATATTAGTTCCTCCCTTACCAATCGCTAATGATACTTGATCCGGCTCTAAGAATACGTTGGCCTGGCGCTTATCCATATCCAGGTTGATAGTAGTAACCCGAGCAGGCGTCAAAGCACGTTGAATATACAAAGAGAGGTTGTTGGTAAAGTTAATGATATCAATATTCTCGTTCTGAAGTTCACGAACGATACCGTGAATACGAGAACCCTTCATACCAACACAAGCACCTACTGGATCAATACGATCATCGTAAGACTCTACTGATACCTTAGAACGGTCGCCTGGAATACGCTCAATATTGCGAACGACAATCAGACCGTCTTCAATTTCTGGAACTTCTTGCTCTAGTAACTTCTCTAAGAAGAGGTTAGCAGTTCTAGAAACAATAACAACTGGATTATTGTTTCGCATCTCCACTTCCTTAATTACACCGCGAACCATATCGCCTTTGCGGAAATAGTCACCACGGATCGTTTCTTGGCGTGGGAGTACCAATTCAGTACCGGTTACATCGTCGATAACGAGGATTTCTCGCTTCAGAATCTGATGCACTTCACCAAGCACGAGCTCTCCAACGCGCTCGCTGTATTTGCGGTAGATCTCGTCTTTTTCAAGCTCTAAGATCCGGGAAATGAGCGTTTGGCGTGCGGCCATAATAGCTCGGCGGCCAAAGTGCTCCAGGAATAACTGCTCATAGCATTCCTCACCAATCTCGTAGTCTTCATCGATTGAAAGGGCCTCAGAAATGGAAATCTGGCTGCGGTCATCAGTCACCTCGCCATCGGGTACAATCTCACGTACCCGCCATAGTTCCAAGTCACCCTTCTGGGTATTAACAATGACGTCGAAGTTTTCGTCAGATCCGTACTTCTTACGAATCAGCGTGCGAAATACATCTTCCAATACGCGCACCATGGTGGGCCGGTCGATGTTTTTCCCGGCTTTAAATTCCGAGAATACGTCTACTAGATTCATTGCACACTTTATTTATTGAGTGCCACTTTGAGTGGCTATTTGAATGATAGTTTAACTTTTGCTTTCTTGATATCCGTAAAGAGGATGGTTGTTTCTACCTCTTCGGTCACTTTCCGCTTACCTTCTTTACGACGTACCTTATACTGGAGCGTGATTTCTGTCTCGGTTGCACTAATCATGCGACCTTCATAATCTTCTCCTTCATTTGTCTTCACCTCCAGCTTTCTGCCGATATGTTTAGTATACTGCCGAGGAAGCTGTAATGGCCGATCTGCCCCGGGCGATGACACCTCTAATGTGTACTTCTGCCCCAACCACTGTTCCTCATCAATAAAGGATTCGAGGTAGCGGCTGATCTTCCGACAGGTATCAAACGTGACTCCTGTGTCACAGTCAATAATGATCTCTAACTTCTTATTGGGCAGTAGCTTAACATCCAACCAAAAGCAGTTCTCAAACTCAGGGTCCGTAAACTTTTCTTCCAGCAGATCAATGATCTTTTCTTCCACAGATTTGACCAATTCGTAAAAAAATAGGCAAAAGAAAGAGGGAACCATGGGGTTCCCTCTCCTGCGTCTTTCCGTAAAGACAGTGCAAATGTACGGATTTCTTCTGGGCTTTGCAAGTCCAAGACCTCCAGCACATAACAACAACCCTACACTGGTTAAATCTGAAATGAATTTTTGCTTAGAATGCCCAAGCACCTCCCCTGCTCGAGGACAAATCCACACTATTCTGGCAACCGAAGGATAAACGTACTCCCCACATTCACCTCGCTTTCTAAGCTGATACTGCCTCCCAATTTATTCAACAGCAACTTGACAAGGACTTCCGTATATCCATCCTGTGAGCGAGCGCTTATTTCCACCGTAGGGTTGGAAGACGAATTAAACTTCAAGCCGTTTTCAATGATGTTCTTCAACACGATATAAACAATTGAGGCATTCGTCTTTATACTAGGCAACCCCTTGTTGACAATCGTAAAGCGATCTTGATCATTGTGAGCATCCAAGCCCAACCTAACATTGTCGACAATCGTATTCAGGTCAACTGTTTCAATAACGAAATCCTCATCCTTAGACAGCTGAATATATTTGGAAAAATCTTCGATTACGGTATAAAGCTGGGCAGTACTGAGCCGAACGGTATCGAAGTAATCTCTAAATTTTGGTTGAATGTCCTCAGGCAGCATCCGATAGATTAGCCCCACATGGTTTCCAATGTTCCGCATCGGCTCTTTGATATCATGCGAGGCAATATGATTAAAGGTATTGAGCTCATAGTTTGCCTGGCGGAGATTCTTGTTGGCCTCTTCCAAATCTGCTGTTCTCGCTGACACCTTGGCTGCTAATTCTTCGTTGTATTTCTCCTTTTGCCGACTAGCTCGATACACAGTAAAAGCCCAGCTAAACAATAACAAACAACCTAAAAGCAAAGCTAAAGCGGTTATGTTTCGGTTCTGGAGCCGCTTCTGGTCAGTCGCCGCTTGTGCCTTTAGCAATTGATTTTCCGATTCTTTTTGCTCTACCTCAAACTGCGTCCTTAGTGCTTCGACATTGGTTCTCAATTCTGCGCTATTGACACTGTCTCTAAAAACTAATTCTTGCCCTCTTATCTCATAAGCCTTTTGATACGATCCCAATTTGGCGTAGCACTCGTGCAGAACCGTAAAAGTAGTCTCCAAGTTGTCATAACTCTGCTGCCTTTCGCTTTCAGACAACGCTTGTTCCGCAAACTGAACAGCAGTTCGAAAGTCTCCCCTCGCTTGATAGTGCTTCGCCAACGTCACGTATAAAAAAGGCAGTACACTGCCAACATCATTCCTTTCAATTAAATCATTGGCCGATATAAAAATCCGATTCGCTTCCTCAAAAAAACCGATCCGATCATAGTGTACCCCCTGTTCAATTAAAGCTAGGGCCATCCCTTTGTAATCCTGCCCTTCGGCAAACAGATCATAGGATTCCTGAAAGGTCTTTAGAGAAAGCTCGTGCGCCCCCTCTTCTCTAAACACCAGCCCTAAACTATGCTTTACACTTCCTTTACCAATGGCATCACCAGCGAGCGCGAGGCTTTGTTCTAGATACACCTTGGCTTCTTCATGCCGATCTTGATTCATCAGCACATTCCCAATATTTCCCAGTAGTGCACCTCCTATACTTGCCCCTTGTTCATGCTTCCTCGCCAGGCCTAGTGCCCTGATATAGTATTCGATTTCCTTATCGGCCTGCTTGAGATTATCGTAGTAAAGGGCATAAATCCAATAGACATTGACGAGGTCAGGTTCTTCTAGATGCCTATCGACGTGCTGTTCGTAGCGCTGAATTGTCTTAAACAGGGTATCCGCAGGAGCGCCATAGTATAACTGGGCATTAAACAGGAGAGTATACGCAGCAGCAATAGTATTATGATCATCAATCTGCTCACAAAAAGCGATCAATTCTCGGCAAAGCTGTGCACTATTTTGAGGGTGGGTATAGAGATCAAGCTGCGCTAGCCAATAATGAGCTGAAACCTTGGTAGCATTGTCATCAGTAGCTTCCAGCACATTCAGTAGACTATCCCTTTGTCGATCCAAATCCTGGGCAAGACCCATTTGGATGCAGAACAGACATAGCAGGAAGGGGAGTGCTGATCTAATTAGCATGTAATAACAAACAGATAAGTGGGCATAAAATCCGCTCTACTTATGTTTTTATCAACGAAAGGAGGAAGTAGAGACCTTAGTTCGAATACCAAAAACTCAATACCACTACAGTATTGGCTTTAGTTCGTGTATCTGACAAATCGTTGAGTGTGTTTTCTCCCAGTCCAACAAATTTAAGTTATTTCGCATTGGAAATAAGAGTAATAAGTGGGTTTTGTGCTGGGCAGCTGGTTCAGGTTCTACTAACGATCTGTATCAAACTCAAGCATACTCCACGCGAGGTATATGCGAGTTGTTGCCCCTATTGACCAACCTACCGACGAATCATTCGGCCAGATTATTCTCATCTGATCAGCGATCGTCATACATTATTTGGCGTAACCTACTCGTTATAATGTTCGTAAACCAATTGAAACAGCAAATAAATGAACAAACTACTCAGCCTAGTATTACTGGCAGGTACGCTATTCTGGCAAGCATGCAGCTGTCCACCCAGTGAACAAACTGGTGAACTTGCCCTGGGCAGTGTAGCAAAAGCCTTCTTCAACTATGACGGCAGCGAAACGCTGGTCTTCCTGAATGACCAAGGTCAAGAAATGCGCTTCATGGCTCCAGAAGGTAAATTCATCAGCAGCGATGAGCTGTGCTACCGGACCACTTGTACGGAAGCAGAATTCGGAAGCCCCTCCTCCTGTGAGTTTGTAGCTGCAGAAAGCGAGCGCTACACCTTCTTCAATGAAGACAATACGGTGGTCATTGATCTGCTCCTATTTTCCGACGTCTATGATTATGGCATGGACGATTTCTATGATGCCTTCCAGGCTGGTTTCTCTTTTGGGAACCCTAGTATTTCGGCGGTGCACGTACTCGAACCCCGTTTTACTGGTACCTTTGAGCCCGAAACACTGGAAATTATCGATGTGCTGGAAGAACAAGCATCCCTCACCTTACTGGACAAAACCTTCACCGATGTGCTTGTATTTGAGGAAGGTACATTAGGCATTTACGTTAAGCCTAATGTGGGAGTGGTAGGGTTCCGCACTGCCGACAACACCTGGGTCATACAAGATTAGCGTTTCCCCACGCGATTATTAATACATTCACCAAACTACTATTATGCAAACTTTGAAGCAAACCTCCCTGATCTTATTGTTATTGCTTGGAGCAATGGCAGTACACGCTCAGGTAGCCGTAAAAGCCGGCGTGAATTTTTCTAATATGCTATTCGAGGAAGATGAAAACTCTATCGAAGATTTGGCCCGTAATGGTGCGGTAAAATTCACCGGAGGTCTTTCCTTTATCCTACCTCTGGGTGATGTTGTAGCATTACAACCAGAATTACTTTACACGCAAAAAGGAGCTGAATCCACCTACACGATCTTGGGTGAGGAATTTACCACCGATCTGAATTACAACTACCTGGACATTCCACTGCTTTTGCGCGTAGATATCGGCGACACGCATGGCGAAGGCCTTGGAATCTATGTGAATGGTGGTGCTTACTTAGGTTATGCCTTTAGTGGCAAAAGCACTGCTGAGACGCCAGTAGGCACGGTAGAAACAGACATTGAGTTCGACGATGCAGATGACCAGCGCCGTATCGACTACGGATTCGCACTAGGCGGCGGATTGACCTTAGGCAACTTGTTCTTTGATTTGCGCTACAATCATGGCACAAATAACCTATTGGACGACGATGCTAGCAACTCAAATGATAACGACTTTAAGAAGTTGCAGCACCGTGGCCTTGCCTTAACAGCGGGCTTGATCTTCTAGCATTAGAAAGAAATTTGATATTGAACGGATAGCCCGAATCTTCTTGCAAGATTCGGGCTATTGTGTATTCGCTAGAGCGCAAGCTCATTGAAGCTGAATACGATCGGACATCCCTTGTCCTTGAGGTAGGAGCGCATTTGGTGCGCCGGCCATTTACCAAGAAGCATTACAAAGTCGCCTCCCCAAGCCCCTAGTGATTTCACCACGCCAGGAAAGTCGCTAAACCGCACATCCTGGACTTTGTCCATTTGGAGTACCTCAGCAATGAAATCCTCATGTGCGCGCAAGACATCTTGGGCCGTGGCCATGTCAGATGCGGCCAGGAAGTCTTCTGTAAGAGCCGTCACTTGATCAATTAGGGTCGGTTGGGTCCCCCCTAATTCTCGATAATGCCGGATTCCCTCACGGCTGTTTTGCTTTTGCCCCAAGTAAGCGAAGAAGATATGATCGGTATAACTCGGCATCCAAGAAGCCTCCTTTACCATTGGCTTTGTACCATGACGCTGGTAGAGAATCGGTGTTTGTGCGCTGGCACAGGCAATATCATATCCAGAGCCACCGAAAGTATCTTCTAAGAGCTGGTAGGGATCCGTGTTGGTATATCGTGAGAGTAAGCTCACAAGTGTCGAGCTAGTCCCCAGGCCCCAATCGCGTGGGAAATCTGCTTGCGTAGACACAGCATTACCCCAGAGTGCCTTTAAGCCGTCAGGGCGCTGTTGATGAACGGCGCGAAAGAGTTGTTCGAGCCTTTCACCTATTGCTTCATCCGAAACATTGAGAGGCGTGATCTCGGTGCCATCCCACTTCCAGCTGCTACTAAACCATACCTGCCCTTTTTCATCCAGGCTTTGCCACTGGAGCAGTTCAGGCTTGGGTAGTGGACGTACATCCATATCTTGCCCATATCGCACCGGCATGGCCAGTGCCAGGGCACCATCTAAAACGAAGTACTCACCCGTAAGGAGGAGTTTGCCGTTTGCCCGCATATTTACTGAACGGTATTGTACTGGTCCAAGAACTCCCGCACGGCTGTGAAGGAAACGGTATGCTCCTCGAAGTAAGCCTTAGCCTCTTCCATTTGAGCCGGAGTAGCACCCAGGTGAATCAGTATATTTTGTAGGTGCATCTTCATATGCCCGGCTTGAATCCCGGTTGTAACCAGGGAGCGCAAGGCACCAAAGTTCTGGGCTAAACCCGTAGCAGCTATCACTTGCATCAGCTCATTAGCAGAAGGCTGACCCAAAATCTGTAAGCTCAATTTAGCTAGCGGATGCAGCTTGGTAAGTCCGCCCACCGTTCCGAGTGCCAAAGGTATTTCGAGCTCGAAACGGAAATGATCCTCAGTTATCGTACAGCTACTTAGGCTCCGATACTGGCCATCACGGGCCGCATAGGCATGGCCACAAGCCTCAATCGCACGAAAGTCGTTCGCGGTGGCCAAGACTACGGCATCGATACCATTAAAAATGCCTTTGTTATGGGTAACTGCACGGTATGGGTCATGACGAGCAATATTGACTGCCGTTTCAAACTTGTGGCAGAAATGCCGCACATCGTCACCGGTGCGAAGTGTTTTTTCCATATCCGCTATCTCACACTCTACCCAAGCCTTAACCACACACTCAGGTGTATAATTGGAAAGGATAGCCATGATGATTTCCAGACGGCGCTCTTCATCGGATAGTTCTGGCGCCGAAGCAGCCCATTGCTTTAGACTGGCTCCAAACTGCTCCAGAATGGAATTAATAAAATTAGCTCCCATGCTATCGCAAGTCTGAAAACTCACCAACAATTGGTAGTAGTCAGGGCCAATTTCTGGTTTACGTAGCCACTTGATTTCGCGAATACCACCACCCCGCTTTTCCATATTGGCAGTGAGGTGAGTCGTCTCTAAACGGAGCATTTTTTCCAGGTCTGCAAATAGGCTTTCCCAACGTGCTGTTGAGCCCGCCCAGCGGAAATGCAGTTGCCCCAGCTTGACCGTATCCACTACTTCTGTATGGAAACCACCAAGTGGCAGCCAAAACTTGGCGGCTGAAGCAGCTGCTGCTACAACAGAGCTTTCTTCAATCACCATTGGGATGGCGTACATTTCGCCATTTATCTTAAAGTTCGGTGCTATCCCAAAGGGCATTGGGAAATTGGACAGTGTGTTTTCACTGAACCCATCCAGCACGCGCTGAAGATCTTCATCCTGATGCCAAAAGCTGGCTAATTGCTCCTGTACTGCCGGATCATCATCCAAAAAATACTGGCGCAGCCACTCAATCTTGGCTTGCTTATCCATCTTGGAAAATCCAGAAATCACTTTATCCTGCATAAAGGCGTTCATCTTAAATTATCGCTACTTGACCGTTAGAAAATTCCGTGCTAACACCAGCCCTTGTGCCTGCGCACGTACATAGGTTTGTAGCTGCTCATAATCGTCTTGGGCGTGCCGCAAGAAGGCAGATGCCTGACCATATATGCTACTAAAGTTGGTCTTTTCCATCAGATAGTAGCCGTCCAGGAAGGTTTTCACCCCTCCGGAAATAATGATTTGATCACATTTCACTCGATCTCCCAATTCTTCCTTTAACTCATTCACCATATCCACCATCTCGGCAGCTGTGTGCCCAACGCGTGCTAAAGGTTCGTAGATCATTTGTCGCTCTGGTTCGCTTCGTAGCAACTCCAACTTGGCAAAGTTGGTACCACCACTGGCCGCAAAGTCAATGGCCGCTAGCGGTAGCTGCAATAAAGCACGTAAACTACCGCGCCCCATTCCCTGGCCTACCTCTTTGACGATGATCGGCAAGTCAGGTAATTGCTCCATGACTTGCTGAATGGTCAACAAAGAAGGCTGGCGGAAGCGATCTCCTTCAGGCTGTAACCATTCCTGCAAAGGATTGACGTGAATGATCAATCCATCTGCCTCAAGCTTGGCTATCATTTCTGAGATACGCCAGCACTCGTTCATCTCCAACAGTTGCTCTAGCTGGGCTATTCCCAGATTGGCAAAGAGGAGTTGCTCTTCTCCGATCATATCTCGTACCGCAAAGTCGCTGAGGCGCTCATCGCTATATAACAACGGTCGGCAAGAGCCAAGGCCCATTCCCATTCCAAACTCACGGCAAGCCTGAGCCAAATTGTAATTGATACGATGTGCTTTTTCCGTACCGCCAGTCATACTGGACACCCAAAGTGGTAGGCGCATCTGCTTACCTAGAAAGGTAAACACAGGCCAAGTATCCTTATCAGTAGGGTGTGCAGCTAGGAGTGGTTCATAATAAAACCGCTCATCCAGCATCGCGGCCGTCACCTGACTTTTGAACGCTAGCTCGATGTGATCTTTCTTGCGTTCGGCAGCGGTGGGATCGTCGTCGGGAAAAATGTCTTTAATGGGATCGATATCCACTTTTTGAGGTATGCTTGACATGCAAAGGTACTTAATATCCAGAGGTCAGAAGATTAAAAGCTGAACAAGGTTAGGCACCAATGGTTCAGGTAAAGCGCGGAAGGATCTGGTCCAAAAAAACGAATGCACTACAGTTTTTTCCCGTCTCCTGTGCCAGTCGACATAAAGCGATTACTTTTGGTTGGATTCCGATTTAGCACCATTGAACCAGACCGTGCAAATCGCATATTCCCATTGATTATGTCCATTGATTTCCAAAAGGCCAACCAATATCTTCCCCACATCATCTTGATTGGTGTGGGAATTGGGACCGCCAACTTCTTCTTAAATGGCGAGTTGAACTGGTTGCAGTGGGTGGTCCAAGCCATCTGTACCAGCTTGATTATTGGTTACAGCTTGGTGGTAATCGCAGCTAATAGAGCAACGATGGAAGAAACTATCCAGCCTAACTGGAAGCTATATGCCGTCTTGATTGTGGTGTTCTTTTTATTGGGCAGCATTGCTTCAGAAGTCGAACACTTCATCCGTTCGACCATCTTCGGACAAAATCCCTATACCCCCTTCTCCGGAGGCAGAAGTTATTTATTCAACGGGATTATCTCGAACGTACTCGGATTCAGCTTTTTCCAAAACAGCTCCCTTTTCCCTAAGACAAACCCCTCATCCGAATCCAAGGAGGAAGCTATTGAGGAATCAAGCCCACAAACCATCACCAAGGTGCCGGTCAAACAAGGAGAGAGCTTCTTGCTCATCCCGCTAGAGGAAATTGCCTACTTCGAAGCTTTCGACAATTACTCTTTTGTGTTTAACCTGAAGGGTGAGAAACGACTTTGCGATTACTCCTTGCTATTTCTAGAGCAGCGGTTAGCGGGTAGTTTTCTAAGAGTGCATCGCAAATACATCGTCAACACCAATCACATCCAGGAACTTCGTCCACACCTCAACGGACGGTATGTCATCTCCTTCAGCAATACCAAACTCCCTTCGATTACTAGCAGCAAAAGCTACTCAACTGCTGTGCGGAAGCTCTTCAAGATTAATTAGTGCTACGCTGAGCGAAAAGCTAGCTTTCAACCACCTCCAAAAACGGTCCACTCACTGGTAATATCGGCCACTCACCAGAAGTCTCTTTTGCAATACGCTGATTTCCTGCTATTTGCCATCATTCAAATCACTTGGCAAATCCAGCTTATGCACACGACAAACATTATCATTCACATCATTACCGGTTCAATTGCCTTACTACTTGGACTCATTGCTATTCTTAGCACCAAAGGGGATCGCGTACACAATAGCAGTGGAAGGTATTTCCTAGGATTCATGACGGTAGTCATTATTACCGGCCTTATCGGAGTAGTCGTTTTTGGCAGGAATACGTTCCTGGCTGTCATTACCGTACTCAGTGGATACGTAGCTTTTTCTGGCTATCGAGTACTACTATTCAAATCAAACCAACCAAAATTATTGGACATCGCGGTGGCCATACTTAGCATTCTGGTATTGGTACACTTTCTCCGCTACTTCAAGTCGATTGGCATGATATGGTCGCCGGTAATCATTTACAGTACGGTTGGCGCATTGGCTTTTGTACTGACTTATGACTTCCTGCGTTACTTCATTCCAAAGGAAAAGTATCGTAAGCACCGGATCTGGCTGTACGAACACATCTACAAAATGATGAGTGCTTTTGCGGGACTACTTTCCGCCTTTAGCGGCACTGTTCTAGAGGCATACAAGCCACATAGTCAATATCTGCCCTCAGTACTCGGATTACTGATTGCCTTCAGCTTTATGTACTATGCCTACCGATACGGACTTAAGCGGCTACCGAAATAGCAAGTCGTATTAGTGGGCCTCTAGCCAATTCTGTCCAGTGCCCATTTCTACAATGATTGGAACCTTGAGGTCAGGCATGGCATTCTTCATGCTCTCCTCGATGATAGGTTTGATGCGTTCAAGTTCGTCACGCTTCACATCGAACACCAATTCATCATGCACTTGCAGGATCATTTTCGATTCGAATCCTTGCTCCTGCAGTGCCTTTTGTACACTCAGCATGGCCAGCTTGATCATATCAGCAGCCGTACCTTGAATTGGTGTATTGATCGCCATGCGTTCCGCGTTACCTCGCGCTAAAGAGCTCTTGCTATTGATATCACGAAGCTTACGGCGACGCCCGAGCAAGGTGGTCACGTGGCCATTTTCTCGTGCGTATTTGACCGTATTCTCCATGTAGTTCTTCAAGCCAGGATAACGGCTGAAGTAAGTGTCGATCAACTCCTTCGCCTCAGAACGACTGATCCCCAGCTGCTGACTCAAGTTTTGAGAACCTGCACCATAAATAATGGCAAAGTTTACGGTTTTGGCCTTACCCCGTTGGTCACGATCAACATCCTCATAGGGCGTATCAAAAACCCGGGCCGCGGTGGCTCGGTGAATATCGCGCCCACTTTGGAAAGCTTCCAGCATAGCTTCGTCTCCACTGATCTCGGCGATCAATCGAAGTTCGATTTGAGAATAATCCGCGGCCAATAGGATATGGTCTTCATTGCGTGGTACGAAGGCCTCGCGCACTCGGCGCCCCTCAGGCGTACGAATAGGAATGTTCTGTAAGTTCGGATCCTTGGAGCTCAAACGACCTGTAGCCGCAACGGTCTGATTGAACGAACTATGAATACGCCCAGTACGAGAATTAATCAACTTAGGTAGCGCATCCAGATAAGTAGAACGCAGTTTCGTTAATCCCCGGTGACGGAGAATATCGGCAGCGATAGGAAAATCAGCAGCAATTTCCGACATCTTCTCCTCATCTGTTGAGTACTGCCCTGACTTCGTCTTCCGCCAGCGATACGGGATCTTCATGTGATCAAAAAGGATCTGCCCAACTTGCTTCGGAGAAGCCAAGTTAAACGGCACGCCAGCTTCAGCGTGTACTTTCTCTTCTAACTGCACAATCTCCTCTACCAATTCACTAGAGTAGTTGGCTAAGAAATCTGCATCCACTTTGATGCCCTCGTGCTCAATTTCGGAAAGTATCCGTACTAGTGGTCCTTCGATCTGATTGTATAGCTCTTGAATCCGCGTCTCTTCCTTCAGCTTAGGCGCTAATGACTCGTAGAGCTGCCAGGTAATGTCCGCATCTTCGCAAGCGTAGTCTACCACTTGCTCTACCGGCACATCACGCATACTCTTCTGGTTCTTACCCTTCTTGCCGATCAGTTCCGTTATGGATACGGTTTTGTACTTCAGTAGCGTCTCTGCCAGGTAATCCATGTTGTGGCGGCGCTCTGGTTCCAGCAAGTAATGCATAACCATAGTGTCCAATAATTCGCCTTTCACATGGATATTATACCAGCGCAAGACCTTCATATCATACTTGATATTCTGGCCGATTTTGGCAATAGATTCTGATTCAAAAAGCGGGCGAAAACGCTCCACTATTTCCTGTGCTGCAGCTTGGTCGGCAGGCACTGGCACATACCATGCTTCACCGGCACCAATGGCAAAAGACATACCGACAAGTTCGGCCTCGTTGGCATCGATACTCGTTGTTTCTGTATCAAAGCATACGATAGGAGCCTGCAGTAATTTATCGACCAATTCTTGCTCAGCTGCCGCACCACTTACCAGATGGTAGTTATGTTCTGTGTTAGCCAGGTTATTGCTGGCTATCTCATGCTGCGCCAGGCCAGTATCCTTACTTACGGTTGCTTCCGTTGCAAAGAGTGTGCCCTGGGTTCCCGCCATGGGCTTCTCTTCTTGCTGCCCCAAAATCTGGCGAGCAAGTGTACGGAACTCCAATTCCTTGAAAATTTCCGTCAGCCAATCGCGATCGAAAGGCTCAATTACGTAATCAGTCGCATTAAACTGGATGGGCACATCAATCTTGATGCGCGCCAGCTCCTTACTCAAGAGCGCAATCTCCCGGTTGTCCTCTACTTTTTCTTTTTGCTTGCCTTTTAGCTGGTCTGTATTCTCCAGCAGATTTTCCAGACTATCATATGTCTTCAACAGCTTGGCTGCAGTCTTCGGGCCAATACCGGGAATTCCTGGAATATTATCCACAGAGTCACCCTGCATGCCCAACATATCGATCACCTGATCAACACGCTGAATATCCCATTTCTCGCAAATTTCTGGTACGCCCAAAATCTCCACACCATCACCCTGCCGAGAGGGCTTATACATGAAGATATTCTCTGAAACCAGCTGGCCGTAATCCTTATCAGGCGTTACCATATACACCTCATAGCCTTCTTTTTCGGCCTGCTTAGCCAAGGTGCCAATTACATCGTCCGCCTCATAGTTTTCTACCGTAATGATCGGAATCTTAAAGGCCTGCAGAATTTGGTGGATATAGGGGAAAGAAGCACGGATATCATCCGGTTGTTCTTCCCGATTAGCCTTATAGCTCTCCATCATTTCATGACGAAAGGTTGGACCAGAAGGGTCAAAAGCAACCGCCAAGTGGGTTGGCTTTTGATTGCGCATCAGATCCCAAAGCGTTCGCGTAAATCCGGTAATCGCCGAAGTATTGAACCCCTTAGAGTTGATTAAGGGACGGTTGATAAACGCAAAGTGAGCCCGGTAAACTAAAGCATGGCCATCGAGTAGAAACAAACGCTTCTCTGACATAGACGTAATTGATTGTTTGGAAGGCTGTAAAGATAGGGATAGTTTGTTGGTTAACTTAGGGGTGGGAGTTATTTCGTACGTCTAAATCTGTCTATTAGTAGAGACGCATTGCCGCCTGCCTGTAGCAAACAGCAATGCGCCTTCCTTATTATTTGCGCTCCAGCAACTCTTGGGCATATTCCCGTAACTCGAATCGTCTATCATTGGCCAGCTCTTCCAGGAACTCCATGGCGGAGCGGCGTTCCAAAACGGTCAATCCTTCCATAGCACGGGCGCGGGTATTTCTTTCGAATTGCTCGATTTGGCCCTTTACAAATTCGCGTTCACTCATGCGCGGAGGCGTCCAAGTTGTTTCTTTTTTTCCCTCCACTACCGTTATCGAACGTTCCTTGTTCGCAAGAAAGGATTGTCGGTAGGCATAAAAACGAGTGTAGTCCTCCTGCGCCGCAGCTTGTGCTTCCTTCGGCAGCCCATTTTTAATGATGTCAACGAAATATTCCTCTGCTGCATCGGGCTCCTCAAGAAGTCCGGCAATGAGTTCTTTTTCAAAGCCAGCCAGACCGTTATCTAACTCTAGGTAGGCCTCCATCGGACTCATTTTTTCGGTAGGAACATGAATCGATGAGTGTATGGCCTTCAGACAAAAACTACCAGTCAGGAAGAAAAAGATGGTGGATATAATAAGGGTTGGTACTTTCATGATTTATGGTGTTTAGTCGTGTCAAATTAGTTTGCAGGAAATGCATTGCTATCCGCCCAAATACGCTTCTCTACGGGTGGGCACCGTACATCATTATCTGCGTTAAGGCAAGTTGTGGTGTACTGTCCAGGACGAGCATTGTAAGTATCGTTAATGGCACTATATGGAATAGTATGACAGCGAAACACTTGTCCCTCGGTCATGTACTTCCGGCGAGTCAACAAATTACCGATCGACTTAGCAACATTTTCAGAGTTGAAATTGGAATTGCCATCAATTGGCTCTAAGCCAAAAAATTCTCCAAACTGGGTGAAAGGGATATCCACTTCACCAGCGTACATTCCTACGGCGCTTTGATTTTCACCATGTAATGCGCCCGCAAACTGACGCGAGCCGCCTACCTTTCTAGTCAAGTAAAAATTGACACGATCGGTATCTTCTCCGATATCCGTACTTAATGCGGCAAAATAGGTAGCTGGATCATCCTCGGCTTCATGATCTCTCAATGTAGCAGCAGCCGGATTAGTGCGGACGTCATTGATTTGTATATCACCAATACGCACGCCCATCCTTTCCTCTCTCCAGCGCTCTTCACACCAAGCCAAACCATCAATTATTTCATTCGTTCGGTCATTAAATGTGTTTGCTACAGAACCTACATCCAATACCCAGACGGTAATATCCAGCACAATTTCTTCTCGGAAGACGATGGGAATAATATCACGGCCGCTTCGTAGCGAAACAGGGTTAAGAATGACGGGAGGGCTTTCCTTCCGAAAAGCGACTACTTCTTCGCTCTCGTTGTCCGTACGCGGCTGAGCATCAAAAGACAAATCAAAAGAAGTAAGTGCTGGAATTATAATGGTATGATCGGTGAGGTTACTATTATCATCCGCAGCATCGAGCAGGAAGCCAATAAGATCATTACCAGGATTAGTAATTGAGAAGTTATCCGGGCCTTCATTATTACAACCTTCGCAGCCCGCAAGCCCAAAGATTAATGATAAGACCAGTACATGGAAGTAATAGGGTCGACGAAACATTAGCATGTCAGTTTTTTAGGTGTAAGTGGACGTAAAGAAATCTCTACTTGATATTTATGTTGAAGTTTTTCGCTGATCATTAAAAAAATAGGAAGTAGGGATTTTAGTCCTAATACTCATAGCAAAATTGGCATTTGCTATACGAAAACAGCTACCTGTTTTACGACAAACTTCAACTACTGGAATTCCGGTAGGTTTTCGCCCACAACGCAAACCTTTAGCATCTTACTCAGTTTAGTGCTTAACTAAGGAGTAAAGCATATGTACGCAGAAGCAATTGTTCGGTATTTGCACTTCATCGGAATCCTCACCTGGGTGAGTGCCTTGGTCGCCCAATGGCTTCTACTGAAACCAAGTCTTAGCCGCGCTGAAATTCAGCGACTGGCTAAAATTGATACCGTATATGGTATAAGTGCCGTGCTAGTGGTGGGAATGGGCTTTCTACTTTGGTTTGGTGTAGGTAAGCCCGCTGAATTTTACAATGTCAATGGTATTTTCCATACCAAAGTTACGCTAGCCATCATCGTAGGTATCTTATCCGTAATCCCTACCCTTTTCTTTAATCGCAACCGCAAAGGAGAAGATCTACAGGAGCAGATTGAGGTACCTTCCAAGGTGCGCCGCATCATACTTATTGAACTCGGCTTAATGGCTATTATCCCCCTCTTGGCCACGATCATGGCTCGGGGTATTGGAAGCTAACTCACGTAGCCATCATAGTAGCGGATGATTTCTCCGCGCCCATGGCCTTCCACGCTTCGTACATAGGCATTGATGACCTTGCTAGTAGGAATTGGGTTGTGGCCAGGGAAATAATCTTTGTATTTCTCGTAAGCATCTTCTACCACACCAAGAGATACCACATTTACCCGAATACCATTCTCCATTTCCAGGTTTACGGCCTTGACAAAGCTGTGAATCGCGCCATTCACCATAGCTGCGCTAGCTGTCTTTTGCACCGGATCATCCGCCAGAATTCCAGTGGACAAAGTAATGGATCCTCCTGGGCGGAGAAACTTCCTTCCTAATCGTACAAGATTCACCTGTCCCATGAGTTTACTCCGTAAACCAATGTAATAGTCTTCTTCGCTGAGGTCATTGAACGGCGCCCATTTAGCCTCGCCGGCAATGCATAAGATGGCATCGAGCTCACCTACTTGTTCAAGAGCGTTTTCGATAGAAGTGCTATCGGCAATATCCAATTGAATATCACCTCCGGTGCGGCCAGCAATGATGACCTCGTGCTTTTCACGGAAGTGAGTAGCCACCCGTTGGCCAATCGTACCATTACCTCCTACAATTAGCATCTTCATATACCCCAACTTAAGTTTTAGTGAAATTTGAGCCCTCTATTCTTTATTCGCCAGCTGTCCACAGGCGGCATCGATATCCTTTCCTCGACTCCGGCGAATAGTGACCATCACACCATTATCGCGCAGGAGTTTTGCGAAGTCGTCAATCCGGTGGGCAGTCGCCTTGCGGAAATCAGCCCCGTCGATGGGATTGTATTCAATGATGTTTACCCGCACGGGGAAACGCTTACAGAGTTTGAGCAAATTGCGCGCATCATCCAGGCTATCATTGAAATCCTGAAAGGCAATGTACTCGTAGCTAATGCGGTTGCGGGTTTGCTGGTAGAAATACTCGAGTGAATCCATGAGCACGGATAGGTTATTCTGCTCATTGATTGGCATAATGTCATCACGCTTCACATCATCTGCTGCGTGAAGGCTAAGCGCCAGGTTCACTTTGGTAGCGTCATCCGCCAAACGCCGAATCATCTTAGCAATACCCGCGGTACTGACAGTGATCCTACGTGGTGCCATATTGAGTCCTTCCGGCGAAGTGATTTTCTCAATGCTTTCCAGTACCGGCTTGTAAGCTAAAAGTGGCTCGCCCATTCCCATGTACACGATATTGGTCAATGGGTGCCCAAACTTCTCCAGGCATTGCTGATTTACCATCACCACCTGATCGTAAATCTCGGCCGCATCCAGGTTGCGCAAGCGCTTCATTTGCCCCGTAGCACAGAACTTACAACTCAAGCTGCAACCTACCTGACTCGACACACAGACCGTGAAGCGATTATCAGCGGGTACCGGAATCAGCACGGATTCTATCAGGTGCCCATCATGCAAACGATAACGCGTTTTGACAGTGCCATCAGAACTATGCTGCACCTTGTCTTCCGTGATACTATTGATCACGAAATTCTCTTCCATTTGTTGCCGTAGGTCCTTAGACAGGTTCGTCATTTCCGTAAAGGAGCGCGCACTTTTTTGCCATAGCCATTCATAGACTTGCTTGGCCCGAAAGCGAGCCTGCCCCAGGTCTTTCATCACTTCCTGTAGCTCGGCCAGCTGCAACTGGCGAATATCCTTCTTGACGATCAATGGCGTTTCCATGCGGCAAATTTACGACGCAAAGCGTTAGCGAATATATATTCCTATAAAAACAGCACACCCGGCCCTGCAAACAGAACCGGGTGTACCCCAAATTAACCCCCAAGGGGGCATAAAGTTTTAGAGCTTATTCGCGATCAAAGCGAAGCTCCTGAATAATCATTTTTCCATTGCTATTGGTCAGGAATAAATACACGCGATAAGTACCACCGCTTGTCTTTAAATCACCAATAACGTACTGCGAATCGCTGCTACGGGAAGCCCCCTGGTGCACTTCAGTAAACGAACTGACTGAGTTACTAGACAAGAAACGCTTGACTTTTTGCAAAGCCTGTCCCCTGTTATAGATTCCCTCTTCTTCTAAGATAGAGAGCTCCATAGCTTCATCGAAATAACTGCCCAATGCTTCTACATCACCGCTATTTAGTGCGGCAGTAATCTGAGCCATTCCCGTCTGGGAAACAGCCATCAGTGGCAAAAACATTAATGCAAACAAGAACTGTTTCATAAGCATTCTTTTAGTTGTTGGGCTGAAAGCCAAATAACTTTGCTTTGGAAATAAGACGCAAAAAGGCGCAAAAGTCACATTTTTGCATCGTGCCTTACGGAGATAGTTTGAATGGTTGCAGTAATTCTGATAAGCTGACTAACCTAAACTTTTCCTAAGTCATACCAGCTTTATCTAAGGCAAGAGGTTGCTAATCAAGGCAATGACAAAAGAGTAAACGTTGGGCAGTAATTGTTCATTGCTTAGTTGCTTGTCAAAAATAGTAACATTTTTATTAAAAGCAAGTTAAAACCATTTAGTGTGCAGTTTACACTAAGTGAGTATATTTGAGGTTCGTTCGGGCAAATATTCCGACGCAAAACCACTACACCATGAGTAAAAAAGCATTTCTCGTTATTCTCGACGGTTGGGGTCTGGGCACTGTACCTACTGCTGATGCCATTGCCCAAGCAGACACGCCTGTTTTTGATCGCCTTTGGAATGAATACCCTCATTCTACCCTCGTTACTTTTGGTGAGGAGGTAGGTTTGCCGGAGGGCCAAATGGGGAACTCGGAAGTAGGCCACCTCAATATCGGTGCAGGCAGAGTGGTTTATCAAGAACTTGCCCGAATTAATAAAGCTATTCGCGATGGAGATCTTGGCGAGAATGCCAAACTTCAGGAGGCACTGCGCTACGCTCGAGAACAAGGAAAAGCAGTACACTTAATGGGCCTTGTGTCTGACGGTGGTGTGCACTCTCACATTAATCACCTTACAGCTCTTGTAGATATCATTGAAGCAGCTGGAAATAAGGAAACCTATATCCATGCATTCATGGATGGCCGGGACACTGCCCCACAAGGTGGAAAAAACTATCTGGATCATTTACTGCAGCATCTTGAAGGTAAGTCTACCCAATTGGCTACGGTAGTTGGCCGCTACTACGCAATGGATCGCGACAAACGCTGGGAGCGAATCCAGCTTGCTTATGACTTAATGGTTAAAGGTGAAGGCGAGAAGAGCAATGATATTCTGGCTAGCATGGCAGCACGCTACGCCAGCGGTGAAACGGATGAATTTATCAAGCCTATTCTGGTAGAGGATAAAGACGGTCAGTTACCTCCAGCCCTCAAGGATGATGATGTTTTGATCTGCTTCAACTTCCGTACGGACCGGCCACGCCAGATTTCCGAGGCCCTGACCCAACGGGACTTTGCCGAGCAGGGTATGAAAAAACTCGACCTTCGCTACCTCACGATGACCCGCTACGATGAGACCTTCCAAAACTTGGAAGTGTTATTCGAAAAAAGTGACCTGTCAGATACGCTGGGTGAAGTATTGGAGCGCAATGGTAAAACACAAGCTCGTATTGCTGAAACCGAAAAATACGCTCACGTAACCTTCTTCTTCAACGGCGGTAGAGAAGAACCATTTGAGGGTGAGCGTCGCTTGCTCATCCCCTCCCCTAAAGAGGTGGCCACCTACGATCTAAAGCCAGAAATGAGTGCGCCGGCAGTAGCTAGTACTATCATTGAGGACATTAAGGAAAACGAGCCTGATTTCATTTGCCTCAACTTTGCCAACACAGATATGGTTGGGCATACCGGGGTATTCTCCGCAGCTAAGGTGGCAGCCGAAACAGTAGATCGTTGCCTGGGAGAAATTGTGAAGACAGCACTACCTCGCGGATACGAGTTGCTAATTATTGCCGACCACGGTAACTCCGACTTCCTCATCAATGAAGACGGTAGCCCGCACACGGCTCACACCAAAAACCTGGTTCCTTGTATTTTTGTTAACCAGAGAGAAGGCCAGTGGAATGTCAGCGATGGTAAACTAGGTGACGTAGCTCCAACCCTTCTAGCAATGATGGGCCTAAGCCAACCGGAGGCAATGACAGGAAAAGTCTTAATTGCCCCTAAGCAGTAGCCCAAGATCAATTGATCAAAGTATAAAGGATGTACAAAATTATTGGTGTATTTGTAGTCGCATGCACCGCCTTGGTGGCTTGCCAAAGCGTGGATTCTGATACCGCTACAACGGAAGAGCAGGAAGCAACTGCTGTCTTCTTTCCTCTTGAAAGTTATATCGAACAAGAGGTGGCTCGCCTAAATGAGGCTGGAATGCCACTAGAAAAACACATTTGGTACAACGAGCAAGAAGAAACTCAAACCAATAATGAGATAGACTACGGAAAAGAGCTGAGCCTTTTCAGACGTGCGGATATCAACAAACCAGCCTGGGTTGACCTCTATCAAGCAGATACCATATTCCAGGATGAAAGAGCCCGCGAAGTTCGATACCAGGCACTAGATCCAGAACTGGAAGTTAGATCTCTGGAAGTAAAATGGGATAAAGAAGGTGCGGTAACAGAAGTCAAAATTCGTCGAGAAAGTATAAGCACACTAGCTAGTAACGAATACGATCTTGTGTATCTACCGCAAGAAGGTTACCGCATCAACACACTGCAGCAAAACCGATCTGCTGATCCCGTTACAATCCGAATTGAAGGTACTTTTCAGGAGGTAAAATAAGAGCTAATCTTCCGGATCATTTAGCAACAATCCGGAAGTAGCTCTATCTGGAATGTTGACAATTCTTTCTTTCAGTGTTCATAGTGTAAGGAGCTCTCTGAGTCCTAGGGTACTTTCGCGAATTGCCTTTTGTGAAGTAAATATATGATATTTTTTTATAAAGTACAACAGTCTGTTAACCAACAGATATTGTTAATTCGTATACCATATTTTTATATACATACTAATACTGCACGTATACCACGGATTTCTCCACAAAAAAATCTTCTTCGAAAAAGTCGCTAATCGGATAGACTTCTGTATAACTCCCTTTGGGTAAGCCAGCTATCTCTTCTTTCACCCGCCCCCCTTTCAAGGCAATTAGGCCATTAGGTAGTCCGTGCTGTTGTTTATCCGCAATGAGGCGTTCGCTCCACGGAACCAATTTTTCGAGCAAGGCGACAGCGCGTGTTACCACAAAATCGAAGTGTGCGCCCTTTCTTTCCTCCGCTCTTTGCTGAAACGCTTTGACGTTTTTCAAGTTCAAGGCTTCCGCTACTTCGTTTACGACTTTGATCTTTTTACGAATCCCGTCAATGAGTACGAACTCTGTTTCTGGAAACATGATCGCCAGTGGTATTCCGGGGAAGCCACCACCTGTACCGAGGTCCAATACTTTGGCCCCTGGTTTAAAGGAGATCATCTTAGCGATAGCCATACTGTGCAGCACATGGTGTAGATAGAGATTGTCGATGTCCTTGCGCGAGATCACATTAATTTTCTGATTCCAATC
>CAJXOS010000109.1 GCA_913057725.1 uncultured Lewinella sp. | reverse complement strand
TTAAGGCTCTGGCGAAACAAGTCTAGTACTCATCCTGGCTTTTGCCCGCAGCAGCAGAATGCCCAAAACCGCTAATGCTAGTGAGTAGAGCGATAAGCCATATCGCTCCACCGGGTGCGCTGAAGTATAGCTTCCCACGACGCTTAGCAAAAACATAGGCACTAAGACATACATGCCCACCTTCGACAACCAGTCAGGCAGCCAACTCACTCGCCCACTGAAGCCTGCTACAATCAAGGCGAAGACAATGGTCACCACGCTGGCGATAACTTCCATTTTGACGAGCTCAGGACCAGCCTGGTATTGGCCACCCCACACCATCTCTGCCGGTAGAAGCCCTGCAATCACTGCTATATGCATCAGCAATAGACCACCGAAGGCTATCAATAACCAGCTACTGTATTGTTGTACTGAACGTTTAGCTTCCATGATCTCTTAGTTGTTTTCCATAAAGGATACGACGGGAGTAACCACCTCTTGCAAAAACGCCTCGTAGGCGGCTTGGTGAGGATTCGTCGAAGCATCCATATTAGTCGCAATGTAAATACCGGTCTGGGCAAGTCTATCGAAAGACAAGAAGGTCGCAATTCCGGGGTCTCCTCCGGTATGGAAAATGGTACTCCCGTCCAAACTCCAGAACACACCCTGATTCTCGCTCAAATGTGCGGGGGTAACACCTTCTGACAACAGGCCATCAAATAGCAATTGGTAGGCAGCTGAGGAGAATAGTGTGGTAGACTGACCACTTACACCGCGTACCATATCCAGCATGTATTTACCCATATCTGCATTGGATACGATCAGGCTCCCATCCGGGTAGGAATCGTTGCTGTAGACAGGAAAGGGCGAGTCCTTTTCCCAATACATAACTGCAGCTTGCGTCGGGGGCACCTCCGTCCAATCAAAGGTAGCATTCACCATACCCAATGGCTGCAGCACATTCTCCTTCAGGTATTGATCATAAGGCGTATTAGTAGCAACTTCAACCACATAAGCTGTCAGAGATGACGCAATGTTGGAATAGTCCCAGGTGTTTCCTGGTGCGGTCGCAGCAAAATTATCCTCGCTGTAGGAGGCTCCTCCTGGCAGGTAGTACGAGCTCAAAAAGTCATGTAGGGATTGCCCTTCTCGTTGTTCTACTCCTATGGAAAACAGTACATCCGCACCTTCCGAAGACGTACTTTCTCCTGGTAGAATATGATAGGCCTGCCAGTAGGTATCCCCTTCATCTACCAGACCGGAGGTATGAGTTACTAGGTCCCTGATCCGAATGGTCGCATCCGGTTGCTTGGGATTAACAACTTCAAACGGCAAGATCTCATTAATATCAGTGTCTAGGCTGAAGTAGCCGTCCTCAATGGCCTTTACGACCGCTGCAGCGATAAAGGTTTTACTAATTGATCCGATAGGCTGTACTGTGGTGTTCGTGTAAGCCCTATTGGCCGCCATGTCTGCCTGGCCGAAGGCTTCTTGGTAGACAATTTCATTGTTTTCTACCACGGTGACCGCAAATCCAGGGGCGTCCGTATTGTCATAGGCATCATGGAGGGCTTCGGTCAACTCTTCAGCCGTAGTTATGGTAGCAACTGGTGGTTCAGTCATCGGTTCGTCGTCATCACATGCAAAGAAGGTAGTGATCGTCAACAAGAGAAGAAGATTAAGAAAATGGGAGAATTTCATTCGTGTTAGATTTTGAGGTTTTGAAGCAAGGGACCACCAGATTTGTAGGATGGCAAAATCCCCGCTCATGAATTATTGATGAGACAAATTTGAAGGGAAGCGGAGGAGTAATCGTCCGGGATTGTAAATCCGAACTTCTTCTACTGAAAAGAGGAAAGAATCTTACCGTAGATGTCAATAGCAACGGCCCAATTCCAGGACTGGAATTGGGCCGCATCGGCTAGTGCTAATTTTTCTCTAACACCAAGTATTGGTACTTTATCAATTATCAAGCAGCAATTGACTAATATCATTTCCAGTTAGCTGCTGCACTTTAGCACTTATTTGATCTACATCCCAATCCCACCAACGGAGAGCTAATAGACGCTCAATATCTTCTTGCGAAAACCGCTTCCGAATTTCCTGGGCAGGGTTTCCGCCTACAATCGTGTACGGTTCTACATCCCGTACCACTGTGGCATTGGACGCAATAATTGCTCCATCGCCAATTTGCACACCGGGCATGATGGTAGCATTGTAGCCAATCCAGACATCATTACCGATAACCGTATCTCCCTTTGTCGGGTAGCTCTTTCCTTCCATTGCTTCCGACCAATCCCCACCGAAAACCGCAAAAGGATAACTGGAAACCGACTTTGAAAGATGGTTCGCACCATTCATAATGAAAGTCACACTAGAAGCAAGCATGCAAAACTTACCGATGATGAGCTTATCGCCGACAAAATCGAAATGATATTTGACGTTCTTCTCAAAGTTCTTAACGTCCTCGAAATCATCGTAATAGGTGTAATCGCCAACGATGATATTGGGGTTAGTAATGATATTTTTCAGGAAGCAAAGCCGATGGTAATGCGGCAAAGGAAAGGATATATTCTTATCTGGAGCAGCCATAAACTCGTTGGTTTTTAAAGGGTGTATTTCAACCAGGACACGAAGAAAGCGTCCCTATTAAAACTTAGATATTAGTTACTATAAATGACAGAAATCCATCGACGATCTTGCCCATTAGCTTTTCAGCAAAATACGAGCAATTGCAATGAACCAGAGAATTTGGAGTAGGCCAAATACGGCCCCTAATTCTCCAAGCCCCGGGATGATCGTCAGGATACCCGCCAGACCAACCACAAGCCCTAGATAGTTCGCCACTTTCTGCAAGGCGTTTTGCCGAAGGGCAACTATACTGACAAGCAACACCCAAAGGCCTCCTACCACTTCAACACCGCCCCCTAGACCGTTCTGGACAGCTTCCAGCGCCGCCCAAACAGCTTCTGCTTGTTGTGCATCATGAGGCATCATACGTGCAACAGATTCGAGGCCTTGATGAGCTACCATTCCGCTCGCAATCACCAGACCTACCCAAATGTAGCCAAAGAGGGTACCAAAGCGTACTTCAAGATGATCATTACGCCCCAGGCGCTCGTAGAGGGCTGTCACCAAGGGCACCAAAGCAATCCCAAAGAAGACATAGATGACCAGCATCCAAAGTTGATAGAAAGTCTTGTTCTCCACAAGAAAACTTAACGGATCTGTCCCCTCCTCGGGGGTCAGGAAGAAGATCATTACGATAAACCCAATGATGTAAGCGGTCGCTTCAAATAGCGCCGCCCAGCCACCGAGTCGCTGCAATTGGAGATCATTGCTTGCTTGCTTATTCATCACTTTCGATTTTTCGTTTTTACTGTGTTTGCTCTAAGTCCTGATAAAAACTCGCAATCGTCCTTTCACCGTAGGCTGGCGCTACCATTTCCATTGCGAGTACGTTCAAGAAGAATTCGACCGGACCAAATGCGGCCTTACTCATGAATACCCATGCTAAGCGGAGCAGCATACGCCTCACCCAATCTGGGATGTAGGTCACCTTGACAGGCTTACCAGCAGTCAGAAAAGCAATCTTTGCAATATCATTCTGCGAGAGTGCTTCGGGGCCTCCTACTTCGATTTCCTCCTCTTGGTGATGAATCGCATCTACACAAACCTTGGCAAGATCCTTTCCGTGTATTGGATTAGACATCGTCTGCCCATCACCGAATAAATAGATGCGCCCCGCTGTAGCCATCTTATAGAATTCGGCCAGGTCTGAGAAGAAGCCTCCCGGACGAATAATGCTGTATTCCAGTCCTGCATTTTGAACTTCCTCTACGAAGCGTTCCTTTGCGGCGCAAATTTGCAGGTGAGTCAGCTCATCTCCTTTCAGTACAGATACATAGATAAACTTCCGCACCCCGCTTCTCCTGGCCTCTTCCAGAATGTTCTTATTCGCTTGATAGTCCACATCCATATAGGACAGGCCATCGCGCTGTCGCGTAATTCCAAGTGCGGAAATGACTACATCCACGCCTTCACAACTACCCGCTAGCGTGTTCGGATCAGTAGCCTCCGCCGTAAAAATTTGCGAAGCGGGGACGCCTTGTGCTAACAGTTTTTTGGGGTTACGCGCCAGTGCGCGAACATCAATTTTTCGATCCAGTAGTTCCTGGACAATATGGCTACCTAAATAACCGGTAGCTCCAGCTACTAATACTTTCATTGGTTTCTTGATTTAAAATGTACTTAGTTCGGGGTCAAACAGGCTGTTCATTGTTGTAGAAGCCTCCTGTAGTCTTATTATTTGCTGTGTTCTCACTTGTGGTAGCGATGAATTTCACGACTTGCTTATGGCCTGTCTCCTCTGGCACATGTCGAGAACTGGGTAGCGATAGGCATTGGCTTGTTGTCGAGAAATGCTTCAACCAACGCTTGTATGCCGGCACTTCTGGTACCAGGTTATCTTCTTCCGTCAATATCAGATGTAACGGAATCTGAATGCCACAGAGGGATTCATCATCAATGAGGGGTACTTGCCTTTTATCACTCTGAAAGTTCCCAAGTATTTGGCGCAAGAATTGAGCTTCAATACCATGCAGGTTGGTCAACAACGCTTGCAAATACAGCGTCCTAAAAGATACCTGGCGAGTCCTTTCATACGCCTCCAGCGCTATTACGTCGGTAGCTAGGGATGGATCAATTGCTCTCTCGACCCAGCCCAAGGGAGTGATCAGATATACCATAGAAAAAGCGCTTGGGTTAAATATCAAGCTCTTCATCAGCACAAAAGCACCAAAGGAAATACCCACAGCCTGCGCTCCTTGTAATCTTAATCGGCTTTGGATTTCAAACATCCATTGCCCATACGCATGCTTAGAAATTGCCGGCCGCACCGGGGCACTTAGATTCGGTTCTCCAACAATATCAATGGCATAAACACGATACCGATCCAGCAAACCTGATAAAGCAGTGAGCGCTACCGCAGAGCAGCTATTTTCAGCGTGTAATAAAATCAAAGGCGGCCCCTCTGCCCGACCACTGATGATAAGCTGAGTATCTCCAAAACTCGTTTCTACTGAAATCGACTCGTAGGGCTGCCCCAGGGCATCAAGCCGCTCCCAATACCACTGTCGGAGCCACTTTTCACTTTCCGCATTATTAAAGAATGAAGCCATGACACAAAGGTGCCACTACGACCAGTACGGATCGTCCTAGATTGTAATACCGCACTTATTCGAGTATTTGACTAAAGAGTCGAATAGTACCTTCCCCAACTAATTCAACTAACGCAACCAACCCAACTAACAAACCATCAAACCTCCCAACCATGAAACCAACTACCCCACCTCCTTCTTCACCCAAGCCCTGGGCGTGATACCTTCCATTTGCTTAAGGAAAGAGTTGAATACCGTTTTGGAATTGAAGCCACTTTCATAAGCGAGCCCCAGTAAGGTCAGGTGACTATTCTTCGGGTCAAGGGCCTTTTGTTTGAAACTAGACAGTCGGTAAGCATTGACGTACTCATTGAAGTTTCGCCCCAAGCGGTCATTGATAAGCCATGACAACTTATTGGGATGCAAGCTTAGGCGTTCTGCCAATAATTTCAAGCTTAACCCCTGATCCAGATAAAGGAGTTCTTCTTCCATTAATTCTTTAATCGCCTTCAGGTTGTGTTCCGCATCCTCCGGACTTAACACCTCCTTTTTCGTTGGCTTGGCTAGTGGAACGTTTGTTGGAAGATCGGGCAAAGTTTGCTTATAGAATACACGCTTAACCAGCTTTGCAAAACGCGGGTGTTCATGTAGCGGCCGCAAGAACGGATCATAGCGGAAGTTGACGAGCTGGCCCGTGCGTTTTGTCACAGCGCGTTCCAGCATATCAAGGGCAAGTTCATGGTTACCGAGGTAAACATTTAGGTACATCTCCCAAGAAATCAAACTTGGAGCATCCTCACTGCTTCTTATCCGCAAGCGAATCTCTTCCATATCTACACCTATCTCCTCAGCAGGATGCACCAACTGGTACAATGCCCTACAGGCACCACTGTGCTCCGTTTGTGGATGAGCAAGCAGGAATCGATCAAGCGCTTCATAGCTCTTCAGATGGATATAGCTTACCGCAATGATTTCGACGGCCAGCTGAAAGGTCGGATCAATCTTGAGACCGCGCTTGGCAACAGCAATCGCCCGTTCATATTCACCCGAGAGATAGTGAATATTAGCTAGCGTATAATGATGGTTCGGTGAGAGCGGGTTGATGCGCAAGATTTCCGTTGCATGAACTTGGGCCTGAGAAAAATGGCCAGTGGCCGTCAATAACTCAGCCAATCCTTCCTCCGCATCCGTAAAGGAAGGGTTTAGTGCAATCGACTGTAGCAGGTACTCATATCCTTTTCGGAAATCCCACTTTCCCCAGAAACTGACTGTCGCTTTCGCGAAATAGCTCAAGTACGAATCCTGTTCTAAGGCACTCCCCTTGCGCAGGTAAGCATCGGCTCTGCTTATTCCTTCTTGATAGGGTGTAAAGCCCCACGAAGCATTGATACCGCAACACAGACCTGCCCCAAAATAGGGCAGCGAGAAATCAGGATCTGCATCGATGCTCTCCTGAAATAGATCGACGGCCTTCAGCAAGTCTTCCGCATTCCATTTCAATTGGTGGTATCGCCCTTTCAAGTACAATTGATAAGCCCGTATATCCTGCGTTGGAGATTCGATCAGATGATCTTGTAGATCAAAGTGGCCAAAGTTCTCCCGGATTTGATCAGCAATAAGCAGGCTGACCTCATCCTGGACTGCAAAAATATCTGCTAGATCTCGATCGAAATTCTTGGACCAGATATGTACTCCATCTTCTGCATTGATCAATTGTGCTGTGATCCGTACCCGCTGATTGACCTTGCGTACACTACCTTCCAGGATGGTAGCTACCCCAAGTTACTGACCAATAGTACGAATATCAACATTCCGGCCTTTGAAAGCGAAAGAGGAAGTTCGAGCGATTACTCGAAGACCATTGATCTTCGCTAGTGCATTAATGATGTCTTCTGTTATCCCATCACTGAAATACTCATTATCAGGATCGGAGCTCCGATTGACGAAAGGGAGGATTGCAATCGACTTCGTAGGCGCGATATCAGAAGAGGCTAAGTCAGCGGCGTTTTCTTTTGGGTTTTCGTACGGCATACATGTCCTTTCTTACAAAAGCCCTAGGTAGATTCTGATGAGAAACAATTGGGCTGGTCCAAATCTAAGCATATTCACTCAAACTGTAAATCGGGAGAAAACAACCACAAAAAGCACGTCATTCAGAACAAAATCAAGCATAAATACCAGATAACGAGTGGCAAAACCTTAATTTACGTGGTACTTAGAATAGACAACTAACCTATAATCACACCTTTATGAATCATTCTTTACCCTTTTATTCGCTTGCTAATCTTCAGCGTTTTGTCGTTGTCGCCTTAGTGCTCCTCTGCGCTGCGAGCTTGCAAGCACAAACACCTAAAGTAGCTTTTGTAGGCGTTACCCGTACAGGATCACCAGATGGTTTTTCCTTTGTAGCTGGTGAAAGTCTACCAGCAAGTTCTACCATCTACTTCACAGATGAAGAGTACCGTGAAGTGTGTGGCGCCTTTCACTTTGATTCCGAGTGCGAAATTATTGACGATGGCGAACCCTACATCCTCTACACGGCACCTAATGATGGTGTAGCTGCAGGAGAAGTAGTAACTATCAGCGAGACTACTGCCAACACTTTTACGGTAGGTGGAGCTGGAGGTACTGCAGTCCTCGGCGGTAGCGGTTCTTTCACGCTCAGCGCCAGTGATTGCCTGTTCTCCTTTGCCACTTCCAATCCAGCAGACCCTCTGGATAATGTCACTGAAATTTATGCTGGTCTACTCCTGGAAGAAGCTTTTGATGGTAGTGTTTCGATTGGTGATGACCCTCGAGGTGACTATCCCAATGCCATAGTAACCATCCTCAATGCGAGTGATGGAGAGTACACGCCGGGCTTACGTAATAGCCCAGCAGACGCGGCTGCAATCATGAACGTGGCCAACTGGACTATCGTAAATCCGCCGGCTAACCTGGCCCTATCACCTACGCCCTTTACAGGGGGGATTGATTTGTCGCCGGTGAATATGGCTGTCTGCCCAACCCTAGGTAGTGTTACTACTTCTCCTTCTGGCTCCATTTGTGAGGGCACTACCTTTGATGTGACTATAACTGGCTTGGCCAACATGGCTTCGAGTAGCAATAATGACACCGATTATGGCATTCGTTTTGTTGCCTTTAGTGCCTCCACGTCCAATCCTTATGTGGGAGGTATCGATCTAGCCACAGTCGCTTTCGGTAACCTTACGGCAAGCAACACGATGGGTATGGCAACTGGACAAAGCATAGCAACGCCAGGCACTTATACCATCTACGCAGTCCTGTCCCCGACACCAGAAGACGCGGATTGTCGACCTTCAACGCAGACGATGATCACTATTAATGCTAATCCTGCTGTGTCCTTCACCGCTCTTGCGGACGTCTGCATCGATGCTGGCATACAAGCCGGACTAGGCGGTGCTGCACCAACAGGTGGCGTTTATAGCGGTTCAGGAGTAACCGATGATGGTAACGGAATGACTTATAGCTTTGATCCTGCTACGGCTGGTGTCGGAGTTCATACGATTACATATAATGTTGTAGATGCAAATGGTTGTGCAGGAAGTGCTACCGACCAGGTTGAGGTGTTTGCTGTACCTACCGTAACCTTCACCAGTAGTCTAAGTACAGTAGGTGTGAGTGATGGTACTCAAACCGTAAGCGGTGGTAGCCCCATGGGCGGAACCTACAGCGGCAGCGGGGTAACGGATGATGGCAATGGCATGAGCTTCACCTTCGATCCAGCAACAGCAGGTGTAGGTACTACTACCGTAACCTACAGCTTCACGGATGCGAATGGATGCAGCAACAGCGCTACGGCCGATATTGAAGTCACGAATATTGTACTTCCGGGTGATGTATGTGGTGATGCCATAGATATCAGCAGCCTCTTTGGCGGCCCGATCAATACACCGCAGGTTTCCGATGTACAGGATAACACAGATTACAACCCAGACAATGACCCGGGTGCGGGTTATGAGTGCTGGTTTGGTGATCCAGTATTGAACAATACGATTTGGTATGCCTTTACTGGCGACGGTGAGAAGTACACCATTACTACCCTGCTATGTGATACACTGAACAGTCCACTCGTCAATAACGACTCTCAGTTCGCCCTCTACAGCGGTGATTGTACGTCACCGGTTGCTGTAGCCTGTAACGATGATGAGGACTTTGACAACCAAATCTACAATGCCTTCTTGGAAATCACTACCGAGGTGGGTGTGGATTACCTCTTGATGGTAGACGGCTACGTTGATAATGTAAACTACGCTGCGATTGGTACTTACTGTCTCGAAGTAACCAAGCTAGAAACCGTCGGTGTCCAAGACATTCGCAATACCGAATTCAACGTCTATCCGAACCCGACCACTGGCTGGGTACAATTAGACGGCTTCACAGCAGATCAGATAGAAGTTTTGGATCAGCTCGGGCGCACCGTACGCACCCAAGCGCAAGCTGGTAAAGGCGTAGACCTCAGTGGCCTACCCGCCGGTGTATACGTACTGCGTATGACCTCCGGAACGGATGTCTATTCGGCTAAGGTGGTGAAAGAATAGACCCACCCCGGCCCTCCCTTCCAGGGAGGGAGTATATTATCCCCTCCCTTTTGAGGGAGGGCTAGGGTGGGTCCCCCCACCCTCTTCGGCCCCGCAAGCTAGCTTGCGGGGCCGTTTTTATTGTGGCATGGCACCATGAAAAAAATATTTCAAAGAAAATTGCCGCAGGCACTTACCTCTCTGCCCAACTAATGCATATACCGATGTAATGCCTACTTAGAAGAGGCCCATATTCATCAAAAACTTCTATCATGTTAGCAACAAGTGCCTACGACCATCTTGCCTACTGCGCCAGCTTTTGCGCCTATTTTGTACAAGGAAAAGAGTTTGTTCCTCCTACCCCAGGACAAGCCGGCTACGACATCTACAAGGCTGCCAATTTCATTAATACTCCAATAGCTATTACTGGCGGGAAAAAGGAGGTTAATGCTGCCATCTTTGCGGAAACGCCAACTGCCCAAGTTGTTGCCTTCCGAGGAACGTTACCGCCGAACATTCACAACTGCATTTCATTCCTGGATTGGTTGCATGACCTTGAAGCGGAGCCAGCCTCCTTTCGAGGAATGCCAGGCGAGGTACACACGGGAATTTTCAATGCCTACCAAACATTAAGGGGTAAACTGTTCCCGGAACTAACTAAGATGATCCAGCAAAGCTCATCGCCAAAGCCACTGATCTTTACCGGGCATAGCAAAGGCGGCCCGATGGCTACCTATGCTACCTGGGATGCACACACGCATGACATTCCTGCTTATCGGTCAACCATTACTTTTGCTTCACCTCATCCAGGTAATGCCGAATTTGCGAACGCATTCAAGGCCGCTGGACTGCATCAGACCCGCTACGAAGGTTACCTGGATGTTGTTCCCTTCTTCGTTCCACGAAAAGAAACGGCTAAGTTTATGGTCCAGCAGATCAAAACTTATCTGCACTCACATCCGCACTTACCCACCCTGGAAAAAGATGCCTTGGAAATTGTGGAAGGCATGTTAGGGGCAGCAGAAATCTGGGATTATCAGCCAGTGGGAACACTACAGTACATCACCAGCACCAACCAGATCATGGGGAACTTCGACGGGCTTTGGATGGTCCGACTGCTGCAGATCATGACCGTTTTAACCCAGAATCCGGCCACTGGTACCGGCGAAATTGTAGCTGCCCATTCTATTGGCTGCGGTGGTCATTACCAAAAGGGTGTATACCCTCATGTATGTTCCTAAGATGATCGGTATCAGCAACCAAACACCAGAATCCATATTCAACGGGCCCCAGCAGTTAATGCTTTGTCTGGGGCCCACTTTTGCGAATGTACCCAAGTTGTTTACCTTTGGTTATCTACCACTAAGAGAGGTATTCAACACAATGTCGGTAACAGACTGGTTCACACGAAACAACCCTTGCAAACGCTTTAGCAGCAACCAAGCCCTTTTCGACGGGCTTCAGGCTCAAGATGAGCGAGCCATACTCTGCCTGCAAACCAAGGCTATGCCCATGGTCATGAAGCAAGTTCGTGGCTTTGGCTTAGGTAAATCGCAAGGAGATGAAATTCTCAATCGGGCTACACTTATCTTCTTACAAAAGATCGCCGACGGCAGTTATGTCTTTCAGGGACATGCGCCCACGAGCTATCTGACGGAAGTTGCCAAACGCCTGGCCATGGCCGCCTCTCGAAAAGAAAACAAACATGCGCACCAGGAATTGGAAGAACAGCATGTAGATCACATGGCAGACTTTGCCGAGAACGAACGAAAATCCGCTGCTGCAGATATGGTCCGACAGCTATTGGGACGCCTCAATGAGGCCTGCGCCCAGGTCATCAAGCTGCACCATATCGACGGCTACCGCGACGACGAAGTAATACAACTGGGACTGACGTCTTACTCCACGGTCAACTCCCTAAAGATGAAACGGAGTAGCTGCATGAAAAAACTCATCAAAATCGCTCAGGAATGGAGAACCTCGACGACTATCTAGAGGAAGGGGCCAGTGCCGAAGAACGGCAAGCGGCTGAGCAGGTTTTGGCCGGGCTCGACACCATCCGTCTGGAAGAAAAGATAAAACGGGCAGCCGCACAACGCAAGCGGTTACAATTCATAAAACGAGTGCAACTCGTAGGGCTAATCCTATTAGCCCTATTGCTCGTTTCGGGAATCTATTGGTGGACTTCAGGTGATGAAGAAGCATTAAGTACACAATCATCAACAGAGGAACCAATAGAAGAACAAACACCATCGGAAGAATCCAGCTCAACAGATATTGCCCCTCCACCAACGGAGGAGCCCACCGAAGAGGAAACCCCTCCCGTTCAGGAGGAAGAACCACAGCGGAGTCAAACACCAGATATCCCAATTGAGAATCTCCCGATTGCGCAGGCTGATCCACTACCCGATCCAAGCTACCCGGCGCCAAGTACTTTCTTACGAGGGCAGAATAACCAGGAGGATAGCCTGGCAAAGGCTCAACTCAATCAGCTTTGGTACACCAGCTACCCGCTTACGGGCTTGGAATTGGATGAGGCTTATCAGGCTGTTGATGCCGCCCTCAAGGAGCGCAATTTCACGCGAGCATTCATCAACTTGCAACGTACAGAGCGTACCGTAGCGCTAAATGACACGCTACGCTACCTTCAGATCTATACGCTGCTAGAAATGGGTGAAGGCGAAGAAGCCCAAAGGATTCTTAATGAATTGGAAGCCCCTGCCGCTGAATGGACGGAACAGCAAGAATGGTATAGTGCGCTATCCCTGCTACTAGGGCAAGACCTTGATGGTGCGAAGATTATTATCGACAAAATTGCTGCCGAAGAAAACCATGCCTATCGCCAGCAAGCGGAGAAGGCCAAGCGTGTTTATGGATGGGAATAATAGGCGTATCGAAATGACTATACTGTTTTGGTAAGCTTGCGGTGGTTACCTTCTCTCTGCTTAGTACATAAAGTCTAAAAAGATGAAACTACGCTCCTTTTTCCTATTCCTGTCCTTGGCACTTTTCAATAGTCTATCCGCGCAAACCATTGGCGAAGAGGCGAAAGTCTGGGTTCCGTACAACGATCACGGAGTCTGGGGTTTCAGCGACACCCTGGGCAATATCCAGATCAAGCCCCGCTTCGAAAGTGTAGATTTCTTCTTCATTCGCCGGTTTGGACCAGATCAGTACGAGTATACCAGTCAGGTCGACACGCGCTGGGGAGAAAACATGATTCGCCCAGATGGGGAGTTGATGTTACCCAAAAAAACGCAAGTCATGCGCCAGTTGTACAATTCTGCACGGCGTGGAAAAATTTTCTTGCTGAAAATAAACAACCGCTACGGCATCTACGACCTCGATGACGGTTGGTTGGCAAAGGCCCGCTTTGACAGTCTCTACCCACGATCCTACAACAATTGGATGCTCCTTAAGGCCGATGAAGCAGCAACCTTTACCCGTTTCAACTTAAAGACCTTACGCCCAGAGAATACCGATATAGTAGCAGTTTCAGAGTTTTGGGCGGATCTGGGTACCGTCAACATCGCCACCACTTCTGATGGCAAACGTCATAAGTTGACCAGCGATGGCATGGTCGAAATCAGCGAGGAAGAGCTAGCGTCTTATGAAGACATGGATGGAGTAATGCTAGAGGAAATTGCCGATGATTGGGATTCCGATCAGTACCATTGGCGAGGCCCCAAGCCCCGTGCTGAAGAACTAGGTCTAGACAAAACAACGGCGTACAAAGACTTCAGTAGACTACCCTTTGTCAAGAACTACCCTTTTTCCAAAGCTATCATCGGCGAAAAAGATGGCCAAATGGGTATGGTAGACGAAAATGGTAATGTGCTCATTCCCTTCGCATACGATCGCGTCCGCTTTGCGGATCCACCAACAGAAGCCTATCTGGTCAAGGATGGTCTGATTGGCTATAAGCTGATGTTCTCCCATCACCCGACCATAGAGCCACGCTATGAGAAGTTTGAACGGGCTCATCAACTACCGGTGTCCCAGACTTGGGTATTCGCATTGTTCCGCGTAGAAATCGATGGCGAACGTGCGTACGTAGGAGAAAACGGTGTGGAATATTTCAATTTCAACTAAGAGCGTGTTTGGAAATTTTGCGAACTGATTTTCAACGATTTACGGTTCTGGAGAAAGAATTAAAAATAAATTTAGCGGGCTAAATGCGTTTTTAGTTCTGAAACCAGGTTCGAAAATCCTTGGAAACCAGGAAGCATCAGCCCTTTAAAGGATATAATTTGAGTAATTGGTTTTCTATCCAATGAAATTTCCAAACACGCTGTTAGCTTCTCTTTCTTGAAAAGATGCAGTTCAGAACAAAAATCTACCTGAGCGGCAAAAATTGAAACGCTAAGCTCCTTCGCGCTTGGTGTAGTTTCAATTTTTGCCGTTCTTGGAAGGGACCCTTTTGTGTGACTTACAACTGTCTAGATGCTCCCTGTCCAGCTAACGCGATACGTCTGTGCTGCCTTGCTGTTCCTACCGTTCTCCAGTGCGACGGCACAGCTCCCCAGCGATTCTATTCCCCCATTAGTTGATAGCCTCATTCAACTATCCCGCTCCTACACCGGCGATACCGAATTTGATGATGCCTTTACTACCAGTAAACTTGCCGGAGAAGCTGCCGTGGATTGTTGTGGTGAGGAATCAGCGGCCTATGCTGCTTACTGCTTTAATGAAGGGCGGATACGGTACTTCATGAATCGCAACCAGGAAGCCATTCCGTGGTACATAAAATCCAGGGACACTAGAGCTCGGGTATTGGGCACCGCTGATGTAGAGTACGGAAAGAGTTGTAACAACCTAGCAATCGCCTATGATGTGATGGGGCGCTACGAGGAGGCAGAGCCCTTGTATCTGGAAGCTTTAGCTATCCGCGAAGCGACTGCTGGGAAAGAGAGTGGAACCTACCTGAATGCACTCTCCAATCTGGCTAGCATGTACAAAGCTATGGGGGAATATGAAACAGCAGAAGGAATGACTTTAGAAATCCTGGAAAGCCGCCGTGAGCTTCTAGGGGAAAGTGATCCCTACTATGCACAAAGCCTAATAAACTTAGGAAACATTCGCTACGAAACCTTCAATTGGTCAGAAGCACGTCGATTGTACCTGGAAGCACTGGCTATCATTGAACAGCAAGAAGAAATCGACTTCTACACCTATGTAAACGTGCTCGATAACCTTGGGGCTGTACACGAGAATCTGGGTAAATACGACAGATCCCGGTACTACTATCAGGAAGCTGCCGTATTAAACAGGGACATCTTGGGTAAGAACACCAGTGATTTTGCCCTGAGTCTAACACATCTGGCTTCAGTGGCGCTGCGAACCGTTGCTTTGGATACAGCAGAGCTTCACTTGCAGGAATGCCTAGGAATACTGGAAGAAATAGAGCTACAGGAAAGCGTCGAATACGGTTTAGCACTCTTGGATCAAAGTAAAGTGTACTTTGCAAAAGGCAATACTTCCTTAGCACTTACAACGATTGACCAAGCAATTGAAAAATTGGAGCAATCCTTGAGTATCGCCAACCCTCAATACCTGTTTTCGTATTGGCAAAAGGCGGTCTATCTCCAAGAAGCAGGTGACTATCCAGCAGCTGCCGAGATCATGCGGCATATATCGCAACTTGAGTCAGGACCACTACGCAGTGCCGTGCGGTATATGTCTGATCAAGAATTGGCAAATTTCACCTTAGCCTACCGTGGTTATCTGGCTCAGAGCTTAAGACTTGCCAACGATTTTCCGGCAATAGCTGATCTCTGCTACGACCGATTATTGCTCTATAAAGGCTTTCTTCTGAATAATGCTGTTGGCCTTCGCTCTCTTCTTAGGCAACAACAAGACCAAAACTCGTACAGAGCACTCCGAGGGTTGCACCGGCAATTGTCCGTTTTATATGCCTCTGCAAATGGAGATACCGCAAGTATACTTTCGTTAGAGTCAGAAGCCAACTTAATAGAAAAAAGCATTGTTCGCGGCCTTAGTGATGCACACACTTTGCCCAATCAAGTCAAATGGCAGGATGTTCAACAGTCTCTCGCAGAAAATGAGGCGGCCATAGAATTCACCACCTACGAGACCTATTCGAAACTAGAACAACCGGTTGCGGTACACAATGCTGCGTTGGTCTTACTCCCTGATCATGACCGTCCTCTTTTTGTTTACCTGGGCACACAAGATCAACTACGGCAACTCTTACTGAAGAGTGACAACAAGGAAGAAGGGATTAACGCTCTCTACGATTGGAGCAAGCAAGGTGAGCAATTAAACGAATTAGTTTGGGGCAAAATCGCTAAGACACTCGAACAAGCCTCCACCATTTCGAGGATTTACTATTCAAAAACGGGGCTATTACATAGAATCAATCTTGAGGCGATCCCAACAGAAGTTGGAAGAACACTGGCTCAAGCCTACCAGATGGTGGCGCTTGGTTCTACTCGAGAACTCTTACAACGATCGCGCATCGCTGACTCGGACCGCAAACAGGCCGTTCTATTTGGCGGCATATCCTATGGTGAGATTGAAGACCAGGGCTCCAGTATTTCTGGCGAAGCCCCACCTCCGGATCCCGCTAGTGCCACCAGAGATGGTTATGATAGTAAGTTTCGTGGCTACGATGCCTCGAAAGGTTATTGGCAGGAACTTCCCTGGACGGAGGTAGAAGTCAACTATGCAGATGAGCTCTTGCGGACTGCCGGATATTCCACAGCACTAAAGATGGGAGCAGACGCTAGCGAGGCAGCATTCCTAGATGCCTGCAATACGAACCCAAGCCCAGCAGTGATTCACTTAGCAACTCACGGTTTTTTCTTTGAATCGAGTACTACGACATCGACGAATTCTAATCATCCACTTGCATCGGCAAAGGAAACGATGGTGCGTTCTGGCCTAATACTGGCAGATGGCAACTTAGCCTGGGCCAATCGTGGCAAGGCTGTACCAAGCGAAGACGACGGTATATTGACCGCCTTCGAACTGAGTCAATTAGACCTACCGCAAACCGATTTAGTGATCCTGTCCGCCTGCGAAACCGGACTAGGAGAAATTCAACAGACCGAGGGTGTCTATGGCCTTCAAAGGGCACTAAAGTTAGCGGGTGTACGGTATGTCATCATGAGCCTTTGGCAGGTACCAGATTATCAAGCGCAGGCGTTTATGAGCAGTTTTTACTTGGCCTGGCTCGAAGAAGAAAAAACAATCCCTGAGGCCTTTCGAAACGCCCAGGCCTACATGCGAGCTCGCTATAAGAATGCATACGAGTGGGCAGGATTTGTTCTACTGGAATAATTTCTAAATCAACCACTTACCTTTCATCTGCTAATAAACATTAACACATAAATACTCTGACGCTTTCTTGAAAACCAAGATGTAGAAGAGCAGCTTTCAATCCTGATAATTTCATCCATTAAAATCTATCAACATGCCTGTCAAAGTAGTAAAGGTCAAAGATGTAAAAGCCGCCGATCCAGGTCTAGCCTTTGTTCTATATACCGAGGATCAAAGTAATTTCGACAGTACCCTCAAGGTTACGGTCACCGTCAAGGATGCTGTGGCTCTGGGAGGAACAACACATAAATCTGAGGTTCATATCACCAACAAGGTAGTGGAAAACGAACTCGATTTCATTGTACCGTTTGGTGATGCAAACTGGCAAAATGGGACCACCGCGATGGAAACACTGCAGTATACTATTGTTGTTGAGTTTCTATCAGATCCGCCGGGGGGTGGCCATAGCGACCCACCTTCTGGAGACGTCGCCCCTGAGCAGGCCGAATTTGTAGTTACCACAAAGCCAGTGGCTGGCCCTCAGAGTGCCATGACTCATTTCACCAATGCTTTTCGCGTACTCTTTGGTTTAGAACCTCTTTAAGGAGAGCTTATCCCCTACTCTGCCATCACCCGTTCGTACAAAGCCTTCACGCGGTTGTAATGCTTTACCACCATGATGGTTTTGTCCGTGTCGCGGGCGATGGCCTCGGGGATTTTCCCAAACATCGACCGTAGATTGAACCCTTTACCGGTGGCTCCCAGCAGTACTACATCATAGTGCTTGGCTGCAGCAGTGATACCTTCGGTCACTGAATTTGCGGGAATCAACTCAGTGGTTACCGGCAATTTTGGTTTGATGACCTGTAAGCGCTCTTGGGCTTCGTCCAGTGCCTTCTGTCGCTCGCCATCAGTATCATCTGGTGGGGCAATTTGGCATACTGCGATCTGCCCTTTAAAGTTATCTGCGATGGCCGCTCCAAATTGTTCGGCATAACGAGCATGCTCTCCGCCAGCTGTAGGTAGTAGAATGCGGCCAAAGGCGGGGTTCTCTGCTAAACGCACGAGCATAATATCGGCACGGGCGTTGGTCACCACGGCATCGGTAACCGAACCCAGAATTTTCTCGGTATTGGTTGTGAAGCCTTTCCAGCCTAGTAGGATCAAGTTCACGCGGTATTGGCGACCGGTTTCCAGAATCGCACGGGCGATATTGTAACCAACTCTAATGACCGAATGAGAAGGCACTTCATAGCGCTCCGCCAACATGCGAGCACGCTTCAGGAAGGTCTCTTCACTTTCCAATTCCTTTTCATTGAAGCTATTCAATGGTATCTGCTCAGGAAGAGTCAATACTCTCAGTAGGATCACTTCCCCTCCTTTCTCTTTTGCCAGTGTAGCAGCCAGTTGGATAAGGTGCTCCATGTTATTAGGATTTGCCAACGGAATCAGAACACGGAAGCGATCCGGATCATCCGTAGCACGTCCTTGGCTGAGTGCTACATGCGAAGCCGGTGCGGGAATAGCCTCATCCTCAGCCTGTGCACCTTTCCAGGCTACGAACGCCAACATCCCCAAAACAAGGGTACCGAGCGCCAAGAAGAATGGTATCGGGTAAGCTATAATTTGACCTAACAGGTACAGGTTGGCCACAATACCCAAGGCGGGTAGTAGCGGCACAAAAGGCACTCTAAACGGCCGCTCCATATCCGGGTACTTACGCCGGTGAATGATTAAAGCAGCATTCACCAGAATAAGGGCAATTAATAATACCGTATTGGCAAAGTAAGACAAGTCTTCAAGTGGCAGGATGATGGAGAAGATCAAAATTGCTCCACCCACCAGCATTACTGCCACGATTGGTGTACGCGTACGGGAATTAATCAGGCCCACCTCACGCGGCAAATGGCGCAACTGGCTCATGGATAAAACCACTCGCGACCCTGCCATAATGGAGGCGTTGGAAGCGGAGATCATAGAGAACAAAGCTCCGCCAATGATTACATAACCGCCCCAAGACCCTAGAAAACGTTGAGCAGCAGCGCCCATACTAGACTCGCTGTACTCCGTAAGACCGGCAAACAGAACAACGAGAACCACTAAAGTGTAGAGTACCGTCACAACGCCCATCGAGATAAAGATGGCTCGAGGTACGGTCTTCACCGGATCAATAACCTCTCCGGCAGAAGCCGCGATTGCGGAAAACCCAAAGAAGGTAATAAAGACCAGTGCTGCGGTAGAACCAATCATCACCAGGTCTGTACTAAATTTCTCTGCTAGCGCAGCTGTATCTACAAAACTCAAACCACCACTGATAAACCAGATCAATAACAGCACCTTAGCCGCCGTAACCACGACCTGAAAGCGACCACTTTCCTTGGTTCCCTTGATGTTAAGCAGGGTTAGGGCGATCAGCATCAGCACTCCAAAGAGGGCCTCTACTGGCATATGGTAAATAAACTCATTGAAATAGCTCGATAGACTAGCGATGTAGAAAGCACAGCTCGAAGCATAACCCAAGAATAGGGCCCAACCCACAAAATATGCTAGCGGCGCTGGGTAAGTCTTACGGGCATACAAATAGCCCTCACCCGAACGTGGATAGATAGACACAAATTCACAATAGGTCAAAGCGGTAAACAGTGCCACGACGGCCGCCAAAAGAAAAGATACGATAGCTGCCGAGCCGACATTCCGAATCGCGAGTCCGGACAAAGTAAAAATACCTGCGGCAATCATCGTGCCGACGCCAATAGCTAAAGTAGAAGTAAGACCAAGATCCCGACTGAGTTCGGTTTCTACACTGGTCTGTTTAGGAGCAGTTGGATCAGTTTGCATTCTCGAAAGTGCTCTAAGCGTTTAGTCTGCGCTTCCAAGTTAGGCAATAGGCCGCGAATAGCGAAACTCAAGCCCATCGCCCCTGCTCCTTTGCGCGCTAGAACTAATAATACTTCACCACCTTTTTTGCCGCATACTTGCCAGAAACGAGGTCTTCTGCCTGCACCACATACATACCGTTAGGTAAGTTGGCCAGGGACACTTCAACCTGCTGAAAATCGGACTGGCCAGACCGTAAGAAACGTCCTTGACTGTCAAAAAGCTTCCAGGACAAACCGTTCCCGCTACCATTCTGTAGTCGAATCAGTTGTTCTGCAGGGTGATAGTTAGCGGTTAATGTGCTGCCTTCTGGTTCTCCCGTACTGGTAATCAGCATACAATCGTACGTACTATCCGTATCTGGTGGTGGACCCACTGGTGTCAAATCACGTCCTGCGAAAGCAGGATAATCCAAGGGATATTTCTCGGCACGATACAAGAAGGAGCTCAATGGCGCCCGAAAGTACCAAACAATTTCCCCGGAAGGGTTAACCTCCAGAAGCCGACCTATCCTCCCCTCAGTGATGAATACGTTGCCGTTTGGAAGTAACTCAGCGCCCGACGTGTACGACGAAAAGAACTGCGTATTCGTTTCTTGCGGGCTAAAGCGAACGAAGGGGAATGCTGGACCGTAGGCTTCCCCCTCCTCCAGGGTGTAGACTCCATTTTCATCCACAGGTAAACTAATTACGGGTACGGTAGAATAGTCCTCCTCCCCGTCAAGCGGTCTGTTTAAGCCATTATCATAGATAATCATTCGGCCGGTATTTGGCCCGTGCGTAATCCAGTTGGGGTTATGCTGAAAGAACAACTGTCGATCAAGTGTATCCCCTCGCCCATAATTCTGCGGGTTTCCCCAACGGTAGAGCAGGTCACCACCTTTGCCGGAATTACCGCCAGTATGACCAGCAGCCTGTTCAGTAGTGGTAGAATGATCGATAATAGCAATCTCACTTATCTTGCGAAGGCTAATGACAATCTGATCAAACTCCGGATGATAATCCATACTATTGATCATAAATGACTCGTGGAAAGTCCAATCGAATTTGGAAATAGCATCCAAGTTGAGCAACTCCGGATGATCTGCCAAAATACCATAGTTATTGGCGGAGGGATCTCGCTGCTGAATGACGTGGTCCCTGGTATTCCACTCCCAAACAATCTCACCCGTTTCTCGATCGATCTCAACGACGCCATCTGTCACATTGGGAGAAGTTGTACCATCCCAATTATACCCCAATTCAATAAATCCGGATTGAGATAAGTTGCGGCGGGCCGCACACAGATAATTCTGATTGGGTAACGTGATCACCTCATATTCAATACTCAGCTCCAAATCATCGTGCGACACCTCGTGTGCTACATTCCCATCCCAGTCTAATTCCCGAATGGTGAAGGGACCGGCAATAAACAGCAAATTGCCGTTCGGTAGCAGCTTCGGGTGATGAAACGTCAAACCTACATTCCAACTATTGATCAATTGGCCACAATTATCTACGAGGTAAACCATTGGCTCCGTCTCGTAAAGGGTATAACTGGCCAGTGCCTCAGCAGTATTTAGATTAATACCAGATTGACCTTGAGCTTTCGCAAAATTGCTGGAAATGAGTACTGTGAACAGCACGACGAGTAGCGTAGTGGAAGAAAAACGCATTTGTCTTAAAGTCAGGTTAAGGACAAGAATTGCCCTTTTGATTTGGTAAAATTAGGAGTATCTTAAGGAAGCCAAGGCGAAATATGACCGACGGAATCCTCAGTCACCCGTATATTCAAATTTATGAAAAAAAGCCTACTCTCGCTGGTCTTGCTGCTTTTCCTCTGTCCGCTGTATTGCCAGACCTTTACTGGTTGCCTGGAAGTAGACTTTGAGGACATTCCGAACCAAATTCCAGCGGAAGGTCTCGTCATTAATGATCAATATTTCGCTTCCCACGGTGTCACTTTTACCTTGGAAAACGGCCAGGCTCCAATACTGGCTCAAGTAGGCGGTGTTGCTACAGCCTTTGGGAGCGCGTTTGGCAATGACGCCCCAGCTCCAGGCTCTGATATCGGGGAGTTTTTTCTGACGGACGACGGAAGCCTGTTCGGTCTATCAATGATTCCAGTAATTGTCACTTTTGCTAACCCTATTGATAGTTTCAGCACCTGTGTTTTAGATATTGACTTTGATGAATATTTCATCATAGAAGCCCGTGATGAGAATGGGCAAACGGTGTTGGCAGACACGATTTACAGTGGAGACCCGGGTACTGGAGATGGAATAGCAAGTTGTTGGGGATTTAATTTTGATGGCTGTGAAGGTACCATCTACTCCGTACGCTTTGAAGGCTTTCGGAATGTAGCGGGTGCCTTTGGCCTTGGCATGGATAATTTTAGTTTTTGCTTTTCCGGTGTAGACCTCGCAAATCAGCTCACCGTAACCCCCACCAATCAGACTTGTGATTCGGAGACTGGCTTGATTACAATCAATAACCTCGGGAACGAACCACATCTCTATTCACTCGACGGAGTCAACTTTCAATCCGATCCCGTATTCCCGGATTTACCGGTAGGAACGTATACCCTGTTTGTTCAAGATACAGCAGGTTGTGATGCCACTTTTGAGGATATCGAAATTGAAGCTTTTGTTCCGCTCCAGATTAACGAAGTTGAAGTTGTAGATACGCAATGCGCCGAAAAGAATGGCTCCATCAGCATAACGACTACGCCAAGTTTAGGCGTAACCTATTCCATTGATGGTACGAATTTCCAATCCAATAATACTTTTGAAAACCTAGCTGCTGGTGGTTATCCCATCTTTATTTTAGATGCCGATGGATGCCCCTATACCAGCGGTGCCTCCATTGCTCCGAGTACACTGCCTAGCATTGATGGCTTTGCCGCCACGGTTGATGCCTGCAATGATGGTTCAGCTCAACTGGTTGCTAGTGCCAGTGGAGGTACTGGGGCATTGACCTTCAATTTAAATGGAGGTACAGTCCAGGAGTTTGGCAGTTTTGACAATCTGTTTGCCGGTGAATACCTTCTAGCCGTGACCGATGAACTCGGATGTGAGGCCAGTGAGCTGGTGGACGTCGAAGGGGGACCATTATTCCTCATTGATGAGGTGATTACCACTCCGCCCACCTGTGGTCCACCCGATGGAGAAATTCAGATTCAGGCCTCCGGAGGCACAGGCAACCTTTACTACCATTTGGAAGGGTTTACCTGGTCCGCTACACCCATCTTCACCGAATTGACCGCAGGAACCTTTAAGGTGACGGTGCTGGATGCCGTAGGGTGTAAAACCAGTACAGAAGTGACTTTGCCGCCTCCCGTTTGCCAGGTTTTTATCCCCAATGTGTTTTCACCAAACCTGGATGGAGAGAACGATGAGTTTGAACTATTTACCAATTCCCTTTACGATGTAAATGTGCTCAAGTATGAGATTTTCGACCGCTGGGGAGAACTCGTTTGGCGCCGCGAGAACTTCACCATTCACACCTCCGATGATTGGTGGGATGGATACTTCCGTGGACAACCTGCTACCCAGGGTGTCTATGTTTATGTCATCCACCTACAGTACAATAATGGGGTTCAACAGGTTAAAGCTGGGGATGTATGCTTGATTCGATAAGAATCGAGGACTAGGGCATGAACTAATTTTCAATTTTCCCTTCTGATAGCTTGTATTGTCATGTTGAAGTTGTCTAAAGTTTTACGCCCAAGCTTCC